>NZ_JAAABJ010000508.1 GCF_009904105.1 Elizabethkingia argenteiflava
ATACCACTGCTTAACTTCTTTGTAGCCAAAAGGGTTCTGGCTGTAATTGCCGGTGATCACCTGTCTGGTGGCTAGGAGTGAGGGCTTAGCGGATAGCTTGTTTTTTTTCCAGTAATAGAGAGCTGAACTAAATTTATAAGGCAAGTGTTCCAATAGCTCGGGTTGGCTTACCACATCGATACCTGTGGCTTGGGCTAATTGAGTATAGTTACTCCTCCCTGTTAATTGGATGGCTCCCCTACCGATATATCTGGCTCCGTCGCCATCGTAGAGATTGCCAAGGCCTTTTTTAAACAGGCGGTCATCATACACCAGATTCGCCAGTTTAGTGGGATTTCGAAGGTAATCACAAGGATTATATCGGGACTTAAAAGCGCTGGGAAAAACTTTTACCAAACGCTCAGCAGAGGTATAATATAGGTTTTCCTTAAAGACTTTAAACCCCAAAGTCTCATGCAGGCAGTTAGCTAAAAACCGACATTGGTCTTCATAGTCCAAAATGCCATATTGTTCCATTTGTTCAAAAAGATCAAAAGGCACATTTTCTATTTTAGCGCCTGCTCTTTTAAGTTTTATACTTATCGCTGTAGCATTCATGGTATTGATTTTTTTAATAGTCTCATTAAAGGCATAGTTACCATCCCCACAAAAAAGAATAGAGCATACCACGACCACATGGGGCGACTGCTTTTAACTTCTTTGCTTTTTTGTTTTGTATAAGTCCCCAACTTTTGCTTTAGTTCAGTTTTTTCCTTTTCTAATCGCTTGTATTTTTCCTGCATATTTCTGATCGTAGATGATTGCTTATTTTCAGCATTCAAAACCACGACCTCATTGCCTTTTAAGTGATATTCTACTTCATTACCCAAAACGTCTTTTACTTTTAATTTCCTAGGGAGGTTTTTACTCTCAGATAATGGAGAGGCCGAATGTTGGGGAGCAGGTAAAACTTTAAAGCTCAGTTTCCCTTGGGTATTTTGGTGGATATCCCATTCTTTCCTATCGATCTTTGCACTGGAGAGACCGTCACTTTTTAAATCAACATCCTCGCTCTTTTTCTCGAGGTTTAAAGCAGAAGTTTTATGCCGGCTTCCACAGCCTATAAAAAGGCTAAGAATTAGAATTAATAGAGCTCTCTTCATCTTTTAACAGGTTTTTTAATTGGAAGGTGATCATCCGTCGCACGGGGCG
>NZ_JAAABJ010000509.1 GCF_009904105.1 Elizabethkingia argenteiflava
CCTTTTCATGGTTTGATAATGATAGAAGGCTTTGCAGGAATTATCAACTCTTACATGAATCCTCCGAAAATATGACCAAATTATCTGCTATAAAATTATTAATCAATAAAATTTAAACAGGATCTTATAAACTTGAGTTCTCGATATAAAATATCATCCCTAAATACTATTTTTCCAAAATTAAAAAGCATCCAATATTCTCCTTCTTTAGAATGACTTTTAATTTTTTTTAAAACCATTTAATTCTCTTTTTAACAACAATAACCGTAATTTACATAAAAGTTTTATAAGAAGTACATTAGTCTTCCCAAATGATGCTCAAAGCCTTTCCTTTGTAGGGAATACAGTGCTCATAAAACCGTCTATTGACATCCTCTTTTTTTACATAGCAAAACCAATCCATAGCCCAAACTTGCATTCAACAGTAAAATATTCACTCTTATGAAGATCATCAGAATAGACAATAAAAGCATCAACCACCTCTCGCTATCTGCATTAGTTTGTGTAATACATTTATTTTATTCTAAATTCACGATTATCCTTCTACTTTTAAGTCGTCATACCTATGTCTACAGATTTATACCTACCATTATTTCTATAAACAATATGGAATGCAAGATGCCAACTTAGTATTTGCAAAGTAAATCATCCTCATTATAGATTTTAGCAAATGGCGTATATGTTGTAGATTTGTGAAAACAAACCTATAAAAACTATGTCAAAAGCAATCTCTCAAGTGCCTTTTGCACAAAATGAACCGATAAAAACTTACGCTCCAGGTTCTGAAGAAGTAACCAAGCTCATCAATACTTATAAAAAAATGTATGCTGAGAAATTGGAAATTCCCATGATTATTGGAGGGAAAAATATCACAACAGGGGAAAAGATCAACATATATCCTCCCCACGATCACCAACACCAGGTAGGCTACTATCACAAAGGGGGGATAAAACATGTGGACGATGCAATCCATACGGCCTTACATGCTAAAAAACAATGGAATGAACTGGGATGGGAACACCGCGCTGCTATTTTCTTAAAAGCCGCAGATCTTATTGCGGGTCCTTACCGAGACAGAATCAATGCTGCTACCATGATTGCTCAGTCGAAGAATGTGCATCAAGCAGAAATTGATTCTGCCTGTGAGTTAATTGACTTTTTACGTTTCAACGTGGAGTTTATGTCGGAACTTTATGCAGAGCAACCTGTTTCTGATGCAGGTATATGGAATAGATCGGAGTACCGAGCTTTAGAAGGTTTCTGTTTTGCAGTAACCCCTTTTAACTTTACAGCAATATCGGCTAATTTACCCGCTTGTATGGCTATGATGGGCAATGTAGTCGTCTGGAAACCTTCTGATAAACAGATTTATTCTGCCCATGTGATTATGGAAGTATTTAAAGAAGCCGGACTTCCGGATGGTGTCATCAACATGATTTTTACCGATGGTCAAGAAACTGCAGAAAGAGTATTGTCACACCCTGATTTTGCAGGATTACATTTTACAGGTTCTACAAATGTATTCCAAGGAATGTGGAAGATGATCGGAGATAATATCCATCGCTACAAATCTTATCCAAGAATCGTAGGAGAAACCGGAGGAAAAGACTTTGTTATCGCCCATCCTTCTGCAGATATCCAGGCTTTGGCCACAGCCTTGGTACGCGGTGCCTATGAATATCAGGGACAAAAATGCTCCGCAGCATCCAGGGCTTATATTCCAAAATCTATCTGGTACGCTGTAAAAGAAGATATGGAAAAACAAATGAAGAGTATTAAGATAGGCTCCCCTGAAGATCCAGCCCACTTTATAAATGCCGTGATCGATAAAAACGCATTTGAAAAATGTAAAACCTATATTGATAGGGCTCAAAAAGCAGAAGATGCAAAAGTGATTATCGGCGGACAATACGACGATCGAAAAGGTTACTTTGTACACCCCACTGTTATTGAAACCACCAATCCTCACTATGAAAGTCTTGAACAGGAAATATTTGGCCCGATTCTAAGTGTTTATGTGTATGAAGATGACCAATGGGAAGAGACGCTACAATTAGTCGACAATACCTCCCCTTACTCACTCACGGGCTCCATATTCTCTCAAGATCGTTATGCGATTAATGAAGCGTATAAAGCCTTAGAAAATGCCGCCGGCAACTTCTATATCAACGACAAACCTACGGGCGCTGTAGTGGGACAACAACCCTTTGGAGGCGGTAGAGCTTCGGGTACAAACGATAAAGCGGGCTCTAAGATGAACTTGCTCCGCTGGATATCGGCAAGGAGTATTAAAGAAACTTTTGTCCCAGCCAAAGATTATAAATATCCCTATTTAGGATTGTAACATACAGCCCCGGAATCCGGGGCTTTTTTCCCTCCCTATGTAGCTAATCAATGTGATACATGGACACCGTAAGTATTTTTCATCTCTGCCATCACAAAAGTACTATGGGTACTTCCTATACTGGGCAAAGAGCCCAATCGATTAAAGACAAAATCCTGATAATGCTTCATGTCTCGGGCATAAACCTTAAGCAGAAAATCGTAATCGCCAGAGACATTATAGCACTCTACTACTTCATCAATACTAAGGATATCTTCCACAAATTTATGACCTATATTACGATCGTGTTGCTTTAGCCGCACATTGCAGAAGACAATAAAGCCTTGATTGAGCTTCTCTGCATCCAATAAGGCGATATACTTTTTTATATATCCTTCTTTTTCCAGACGCTTAATCCTTTCAAATACAGGGGATGGCGATAAATTCACCTGGGCTGCCAGCTCTTTTATGGTGAGTTTAGAATTGTTATGAAGTATTTTAAGCAACAGCATATCTGTTTCATCCAGTGGTAACATAGAATAATTTTTGGTTAAAGATACAATATTAAAAAAACAACAGAATAATATTCTGAAATATACTATTATATATTTTTTTATACTGAATTAACAAGGTATTAGTGGTGAAATAAATGGTCTAAAGTAATTTTGTAGGAATAAAAACAGTCTACATGAGATAGCCCATCCACAACAAATAAAGAAGCTCTCTTTAGGGAGCCATCAAAAAGGCAATGTTTCAACTGTTTTTATACATCTTATTGATGTATAAAACAAAAATCTAGAAAATAATTTTTATGCATAAAAAATAAGACCTTAACGAAAACCTCTGTATAAAATAAATATAGAAGCAAGCAAGACTTGAAAAATAAAATATAGAATTACAACTAAAATATGATAATATGCAAACACACAATTTGGGCTATCCACGTATCGGAAAAAAACGAGAGTTAAAAAAAGCCTGCGAACAGTATTGGTCTGGTAAAATTATACAAGAAGAATTACTAAATGTGAGCCGGGAAATTATTAATGAAAATTTAAAGCTCCAGCAAGAGGCCGGTATCGAACTGATTCCGGTCAACGATTTTTCTTTTTACGATCACGTACTGGACATGGCGTTAACTTTAGGAGCCATACCTCCTCGCTATCACCAGGTGATACTCAACAAATCCAATAACGAACTGGATCTTTATTTCGCAATGGCAAGAGGATACCAAAAAGAGGGTCTGGATATTACGGCTATGGAAATGACCAAATGGTTTGACACCAATTACCATTATATTGTTCCTGAATTTTATAAAGATCAAAAATTCAAATTATTTTCTAACAAAATATTCAATGAATTCATCGGGGCAAAACAGATTGGTATATCTGCAAAACCCGTATTAATAGGCCCTATTTCCTTTTTATTATTAGGAAAAGAAAAAGAAGAGGGATTCAATAAACTCGACCTTATCGATGACCTACTACCGGTATATTTGGATATATTAAAAACCTTAGCTTCTCACGGCGCCGAATACATACAATTTGATGAGCCTTTTTTAGCTTTAGATCTATCCGATAAGGCTAAAGCGGCATACAGTAAAACTTATGCGCTTATTCGAAAGGAAATTCCGAAACTTAAAATTATTCTCACTACCTATTTTGAGGAAATAGGAGACAACCTTCCCCAAGCTTTATCCCTACCCGTAGATACACTCCATGTAGATCTAGTAAGAAAACCTGAGCAACTGGACCATATTCTGGAGAATATTCCCTCTAATCTTAAGCTCTCCTTAGGAGTAGTCGATGGTAGAAACATTTGGAAAAATGACTTAGAAGAAAGCCTGCACTTTATTCAAAAAGCAATAGAAAAAATAGGCACTGACCGCATTCTAATTGCACCTTCTTGTTCCTTACTTCACGTTCCTTATGATTTAGATTTAGAAACCAAAGAAGAAAGCTTACCTTCAGAGATTAAACAATGGCTGGCTTTTGCAAAACAGAAAATTAAGGAGGTAGCCCTGATAAAAGAACTGGCCTCGGAAAAGCCTTCTGCCTCATGCTTAGAGGATTTTGAAGCTAACAAACGAGCTATCGCAACAAAGAAAACCTCACCTTTAATCCACGATACCCAAGTTCAGCAGCAGATGAATAGTCTTACCCAAATCCCTGTATCTCGTAATGCTGCATTTGCTGAACGTAAAATACTACAACAAGAAATACTTAAATTACCTCTATTTCCTACCACCACTATAGGCTCCTTTCCGCAGACCAAAGAAATAAGAAACTGGAGAGCCCAGTTTAAAAAAGGATTGATCTCGCCTGAGCGCTATACCCAATTATTGAAAGAAGAAACCAAAAATACCATACAACGCCAGGAAGAAATAGGTATAGATGTATTGGTTCATGGGGAATTTGAACGAAATGATATGGTAGAATACTTTGGAGAACAGCTAAAGGGATTTGCTTTTACCGAGAACGGATGGGTACAAAGCTATGGCAGCCGCTGTGTAAAACCCCCCGTCATTTATGGGGACGTTTCACGTCCTAAGCCGCTTACTGTATTTTGGTCCCAGTATGCTCAATCCCTCACCTCTCGATGGGTAAAAGGAATGTTAACGGGACCCGTTACCATTTTACAATGGAGTTTTGTTAGAAACGACCAGGAACGAAAAGATACCGCCAATCAGATCGCTTTGGCGATACGTGAAGAAGTTTTGGATCTTGAAAAAGCAGGTATCAGAATTATTCAAATAGACGAGCCCGCCATTCGAGAAGGTCTTCCTTTAAGAAAAAAAGATGCTGCTAGCTACCTGGAATGGGCAGTATTGGCCTTCCGCATCGCTTCTTCTTCGGTAAGGAATGAAACTCAGATTCATACGCATATGTGCTATTCGGAATTTAACGATATTATTCATCATATTGCCGAAATGGATGCCGATGTCATTACCATAGAATGCTCTCGTTCTCAGATGGAATTATTGGATGCTTTTGCTGATTTCCATTATCCTAATGATATTGGCCCTGGTGTATACGATATCCATGCTCCGAGGATCCCTTCGAAAGAAGAAATGGTAAGACTTTTGGAGAAAGCTGCTCAGGTAATTCCTGCAAATCAGTTGTGGGTAAATCCGGACTGTGGTTTAAAAACCAGGGGATGGTCTGAAACCGAGCAAGCTTTAAACGCTATGGTAAGCGCTGCAAAAGAATTACAACAAAAAGAACTGGCTCAAAAATAATTTTTTAATGATCTAAAGTAGGAATATTGGCTGAGATTGTATTATGTTTGCTTAGATTAAAGATTAAAGATGAAGAAATCAATCCTTCCAATATTTCTATTTCTAGGAATATGGGCTTTTTCCCAAACGGGAATTCAGTTTGAAGAAAGCAACTTTGGGCAACTCCTAGAAAAAGCTAAAAACCAAAATAAACTCCTATTTTTAGATGCCTATGCTAGTTGGTGTGGGCCTTGCAAATTGATGGAAAAAAATATTTTTAGCCTTCCTGAGATAGGAGAATATTACAACCAGCATTTTGTAAATGCAAAAATAGATATGCAGAAAGGGGAAGGAATAGAAATTGCTAAAAAATATGGAGTAAAGGCTTTTCCCTCTTATTTATTTATCAATGGAGACGGAGAAGTCATACACCGTGTAGTCGGCTATACTGAGGCGGAAGAGTTTATACAAACCGCTAAAGATGCTGAAGATCCCAACTGCAATATTAAAGCACTAAAAGAGAAATTTGAAAAAGGAGAGACCAGCCCTCAGTTTCTAAAGAAACTGGCAATACACACCCTTTATCAGGATGCCAACTTTTCAGGGCAAGTGGTACAAAAATATTTTGAAACAAAGCCCAATACAGATTTTACCCAAGAAGATCTCCAGCTACTGCTAACGGGACTACTAACGAGTGAAAATCCCAAGTATAAAATTTTTAAATCGCAAAAAAAACATATTTTAAAATTCTTACCTCCTGCTCAATACGAAGTGCTAGACACCCAGATCAAAATGAATGATATTCTAAAAAAAACTTATAATAAAGAAACAAAAACCCTGGATACTAACTATTTTTTATCTGAAATCGAGAAAATACTAGGAAAGGAGCAAGCAGAAAAAGCCTTACAAAAGGTAAGACTTGATTATTCCTTAAAAAATGGAGATTATCCAACTTACGAAAAGTTAACTTTGGAGCAGTATAAAAATTTTTCACAAAAAAGTGCAAATGAACTCAACAACGTAGCTTGGAATTTTTTCAAAAAAATTGAGAATAAAAAATCTTTACAAACGGCTATATTATGGGCGCAAGAATCCGTCAAAAAAAATGAAACCTTTGCGAATACGGATACTTTAGCACAATTATATTATAAAATCGGCGATAAAAAAAATGCACAATTATGGGCACAAAAGTCAATTGATCTGGCTAAAAAAGCAGACCAGGACTACACGGAAACCCAAAAAATACTGAACGATGAAAAAAAATAAATTTTAATATTGTTAATTTCATAATAAAAATACGCCCTTCTCGTTTTTATATAAAAATATAAATTTTACCCCTTTCTTATCGAAAACTGAATTATGAAAAAAAAATTCTTGCTGTTTACCCTGATGGTAGGCTTAAACGTGATGTATGCTCAGGAATATAAAAAACAAATCAAAGGAAACTTACTCTTCTTCCCTGTCCACATATTTAATATAGGATATGAACAAGTTTTTAATAAACACTGGACTGGCCAAACTGATATTTTAATTTCTCCTTGGAAATCCTTCTACGGCAGGCATATGCTGATGTATATGGGGCATTTAGAAGCCCGTTACTACTTTAGACAGGCTCTGGAGAAATGGTATGTCGGCTCAAATATAGGCGTATCAATATACGATTTACAAAAAATGAGATATTGGAATTCCGATAAATACCAAGAAGGATTTGCTGTTATGCTGGGCTGCAGCATAGGCTACCAAATAAAACTTACTGAAAGATGGAATATCGATCTTTATGCTGGTGGTGGAAATGTCCAAAGCTTCTACCATGGGTGGTATAAAAACAAATACCCCAAACAGCGATATGACTCCGCACGTGCATGGAATAAAAGTGGAGAGTGGATGCCTTTCAGAGGAGGAGCCATGTTATCTTATAAATTTTAGAAATGCCATTGTTTAAAAATCCTAAATACTACATTCTGATCCTACTTACCTTTGTAGTCGTTTTTTTAATGGGCTATATAGGAAATGATGAACCTGATAAATTATCAAGAATTTTAATGAATGCGGTAGCTGGTGCTGTGGGCATGGCTGTAGGCTTGTTGATCTATAAAAAAAGGGAAAATGGCGATCCGGATGACCATTCCCCTCTGGATTGATCATTTTTATTAACATTCAATATAAAATCGTCTAACTTTCCTTCAATTAATGACATCATCACTCCAACTTGCATGTTTGGAGGGTGTCACACTATAACCTTTTTTTAAAATATAAACCCTGATAAATTGAGCTCCAAAAAACATGATCATGCACGAATAATTAATCCACATCATAATGAGCACCACGGTGCCCGCGGCACCAAAGGTAGAGGTGGGTTTAAACTTGTTAAAATAAATACTTAACAATATTTTTCCAAAAGTAAACAACACTGTAGTAAGAAATGCACCGTTGAATACAGGTTTCCACCCTATCTGTATATCGGGTAGCATCTTAAAAATAAGCGAAAATAAAATAAAAACCAATCCGAAACCAAAGATAAAATTGATTGCCTGTACCAAAATATAAGTCCCTAATCCAAAATACTGAGTAATCCAAGCATTGAGCAAACTAACCAGAGATGAGAGCAGCATGGTGATCATAAATAAAAAACCAATAATGAGAATCATCCCCAAGGAATTGATTCTGTCCAGTAAAAACTTAATAAAAGCCTTTTTAGGAGAAGCTTTCACTCTCCACAGGGCATTTAAAGAATGTTGTAATTGAAAAAATAAAGTAGTAGATCCAAAAATTAAAGAAGCTACCCCTACGATTTTCATAAAGATATTTTGTTTATCTATAGAAGCATTGGCAATTATATTTTCTATACTTTTAGCCGCCTCTACCCCCATCATATCACTTACCTGCAAGCTAAGTTCACCTCGTGTGGCTTCTTCTCCAAAAAAATAGCCCACAACCCAAATAATGATCACCAAAAATCCAGGAATTGAAAAAATGGCATAATAGGCCAAACTTGCCGAATCTTTTGACGCAGAAGATTTGTTCCATTCGACACCTGCTTGTTTTAAGGTTTCTATCAAAAATTTTATTTTCCTATACATTTTCTTTAAAATGGATAGCCTATGGCTATATTTAACACTAAATTATCTTTTCTCCAATTAACATTTCCCCAATGATTTTTATTCAAGGTCCATCTCTCTCCTCTTGGATAGTAAGGAACTCTTAAGGGCATTGCCAAATCCAATCTTAAGATTAAAATAGAAAAGTCCAAACGCAACCCCAGCCCAGCCCCTACCGCCATCTCACTTATAAAATCCTTTGAAAACTGCGCCCCCCTCCTTTGCACATCCTCATTGATCAGCCATATATTTCCGGCATCTACAAACGCAGCTAAATTTAAAAATTTATAAAGATTTCGTCGGTATTCTGCACTCCATTCCAATTTAATATCTCCAGACTGATCAAAAAAGAACCCCTGTTGCTCTACACGCGGATCATAGCTCCCGGGTCCTAAAGTCCTGGCTCGAAAAGCTCGGATACTATTAGTACCTCCCACAAAAAATTGCCTAGAAAAAGGAATATTTTCTGAATTACCATAAGGATAAGCTACTCCCACTATGATACGAGAAGCTAAAGAACTTTTCTGAGAAAATTTATGATAAAACCTAAAATCGTTTTCTATTTTAGCATATTGACTGAAGGGAATCCCGAAGATTTCTTGCTGATATCCTTTTTCTGCATGAGCACCTGTTAACAAGCCCACCAAATTCCCAGCCAAATCGACTGTTCCTTGGTAATACACTGTATTAGTGAGCGGAAACATCGTATTGGTATAGGTATACGTATAACTGGATCCAAAAATAAGTTGTTTTTCGACCACCCTTCTCAGATAAACATTTTTTTGAGCCAGCGAATCATATTTGTCCGTAATTTTATAAGGAGACACGAATGTTATGTTAACCAATTTTAAATCGTGCTCTTTTTTTATATTTTCTTTCCACACATAACCAAAAGACGTATTAAAATTATGAAGTGTATAGGAATCGGTACGGCTCTGAAACTCATAGCCAAGGTTAATATTGGTTCTGGGCATAAAGGCACTGGATGAGCGAATATGAAAAGGTGTGAGCATGCGTGGTATAGAGAGCTGAGTATTGATACCTGCACGGATAATATTATTGGCCGCTTTAGCTCCCCCCATTTGTACGTCGAAAGCACCATATAATGAGGTTTTAAATTGCTCAGCACCCCGCAAAAAGTTCCGGTGTATCCATTTTAGATTGAGTTCACTTCCTCCATAGTTTGCCGAATTGGTACGTCCTAATGCTTCCAAACTGAGCGATTGCAGCTCTCTAGGTGTCAATAAATAATAGGCATCAAATTTATGCCGGAGTGAATCGGAAAGCACAAATTCATTTTTTATAAACTTAAACATCCCTAAATTGATAAGGCGGTTTAATGTTAGATTATGATCTGCTCTGTTGTACAAATCTCCAGTTTTAAAATATAAAGTTCTGTCGAAAATCTTAGGCTTAAGCCTATGCTCAGGGTCAATGATATAAACATCACCCTGAGCATAAGCTTTTAAAGAATCCGGATTCATGGGAATTTGATATTTGCCTTTTTTTAATCCCTGAAGATTATAGTCGGGTAAAACAATAACTTTATCTATACTAAATTGCTTTGTGGCCAGCTCTGGAGTATTGTCTTTAAGCTTTACGTTGAGCGCAATACGATGGTCTTTAACCGAAGTACTATCCGCCTGAACGATTATATTATCGGAGTGAAAATAATAAAATCCCCTTTCATTCATAGCATCTCCTATACGTTCGCGTTCGGCTTTAACCATATCTAAATCAAAAGCTTGCCCTTCTTTAAGCAAGCTTTTATCAGCCAGTTTATGCATTTCCTGACCTATAGCCGTAGTATCATCCTGAAATTTAACCTGACTTATAAAATATCTCATCCCTGGCTTTACGTTATAAACGATTTGGGCTTTTTTTTCTTTGGTATGGATTTCATGTGTAAGTTTTGCATGAAAGTAGCCCTTATTTTCAGCCTGATTTTGCATGAGGGATTTATTAAAATTATAATCCACATCTCCCAACAATACGGGTTTTTCTCCTAGCTTATACTTCAACCAGTAACGAAAACCTTTCTCTTTTTTAGGCTCTTTTGTGCTATTATAAAAATATAATTTAGGGCGTAACCCCAATAAAGAAGTATTAGGTTTAGGGCTTAGCTTAGCTTGGAGTATCGACTGAAGTTCTTTTTTTTCTTTTTTAGAGGCTACATCGCTATCTATTTTAACACGAGCCCCAGTATAAAGCACCTCCCCCTCTTTTAAAAAGCGAGTATTACTACATGATAGCATCAAAAAAACTCCTAATAAAACAAATATATATTGAATATTTCTAGCAAAATTATTTGACATAATTAAATACTACTTATAGATTATTCTTATTTTACTTTTGCCTTTTATCTTTGGATTTTTGAAAGATTTCTTTAAACTCATCATAATCCAAAGTAATTACAAATCCTACTCCAGTTTCTATAATCTGTCCCTGAAGCGCCACCTGATACTCATTTTTACGATAAGCGCGTAAGGTATAGCGCCCATCTTTGGAAAGGCTGTAATCCACCGTGATATCTCCGGCAATATGGGTCATATTTTCATTCTTCCGAGCATTTCCCTCCAATCCGAAATTACTCCCTACAGAAACTTTCAACCGATCATTCAACAATTTTTTGTTAATATCTACATTTAAATCAGTTCTGGTATTTTTCTGCCCACTGGAATAATCTTCAGAGGATTCAAGATTGAAATTTAAATTTACACCTTTAATCAGATCAGCGGCAAAACTATTGAGCTGCTGCGAAAGAATTTTACTCACACTTTGTCTGGCCATTGTTCCGGCAGAAACACCAGCACTACTTTGAAAGGGTGTTTCCCCTATAAAACGATTGAGTAATAACAATGCAAAAACCTGTTTATTCATATCGGATGCATCATTCCGAAGCTGAGTAAGTTTGGTATTGATATCAGACATTACTTCTGAAGATACCTTATTATTATTTTTGTCTGTAGTGATATCAAAGGAAATCTCGGGTTTTAAAAGTTCTCCTTTCATTTTAAGTAACGTATTAAAGGGTATCTGCTGTTTATAAGTGTTGACCTGAGAAGCTGATTTTCCACTTAACTGTTGCTCTACAAGATCCAATGGTGAGGCTTCAGTTTTATAAATAGCCGTAATCGCCATGTTACCCATGGTAGGTTCACCTGTCCAGGTAATACGACTCCCTTTCTGAATAGCAAACTGGCGTTTCAACATACTTAGAGAGAGCTCATATGTTCCCTTATTTACCTCATAAACACCTACCAACGTTACCTTACCAGAAGGGGATATCCCACCTGTTAACTCCGCTTCGCCCTGAAGTTTTAGCAGATCTCCACTTCCCTTATCAATAAGGATGGACATGATGGCATCTTTATGAGTTTCGATATTAACATGCACATCCATACCTTTAACACGACCTTGCACCTGCAAAGAATCTTCCTTAACACTTTTATGGAGTTTCTCCTGCTCTGGGTCTACAAATTCTACAATTCCCTCTCTCTCCTGTAAGGAAGATGAGGATTGGGGTAAAACAAAAGTAAAATCAGTACTTTTAGCCACCGCTAACTTTCCGTCTACTACAGGCAAATCCAAATCCCCCCGAATGCGTAATTCGGCATCAATACCCAAAACACCATATATCATAGCGTCTTTGGATTTTTTGGAATTCACCACTTTAAAATCTTTTGCCTTTATATTGAGATTAAAAGCATAATCCCGATAGTCGGAAGTGAGTACTTCGCCTTTTAAAATAAGAGCGTTCCCCTCTTTATCATGAATTTTAAATTGGTCAAAGACTATTCCTCGTTTGGTAAAAATCACCTCATCATTAATATTTCTAAAATCGCTTCCAGTTTTTTCTATGGCTAAACCTGCTTGATTGAATTTTATTTTCCCTAAAATTACAGGCCTATCGGTGGTCCCCTCAATCTTAAGATCTCCAGATATACCACCTTCAGTGTGATGAATAGCCTTTCCAGAGAATGCTTCGAGACTCTTCATCTGTAATTTCTGAATCTCCATGTCCAAGTCAAAAATCCCCGATGAAATGTAATAGTTTCCGGACATTCTTACATTATTTTGGTTTCCGGAAAGCACTATATCAGGCGTTAAAACATTGGATGAAGCTTGGGCTACTTTCATATTTACGTTACCAATAGGATGTCCATATACGTCTAAATCTGTAATTCTAAGATTCGAAGTAAAGGATGGCTTACGGGTTAAGTTCCTCAGCTCTATTACACCATTGATGGAGCCTTTAGCTAGCAGGGAATCCTTTCTGAAAATTTCGGTAAAGGTTTGTATTTTAAAATCTTTTAGTGACATATTTAATGAGTGATCAGCTGCACTTTTATCGGAAGAGAGCAGAAGTTCGCTCCCCGCGTGGGATAATTTAAAGTTACTTGCTAAAATTGCCTTACGACTAATTTCAATTTTATTATGGGGGGTTACCATCCAATTCTTATAATCCAATTTCAGCCCATCAGGATCTACTGAAATACTGGTTACATCCCCTAGGGATGTAATACTTCCAGCTAGTAAATACTGAACCCTATCTTGTTCATCCTGGGTAGTAATATGATAATGAATGATATTATGACCGATATCCCCCGTAAGCTTCACCTTGCGCAAAGCTATGCCAGAGCTTTCTAGAGATGCCAAATCGAGCTGATATTGCAATACACGATTGGGATTGGTAATATTGAGGCTTACACTCTCTATAGTATGCTCACCATACACCAGCCTGGGCACATGAGCTTTAACTTCGATTTGCTGCAGATCTGCACTATAGCTACCATTCAACATTATAGTTTCAAAATGCTTTAAATCGGGTACAAATTTCCTAATCAGCTCATCGTCTTTAATTTGGGCCGTAAACCTAAAATGTTGTCCGGATTCTATTGTGGATACTTTATGAAGAGGTTTTTGAATCTGATAATAATGATTTATCGTTTGCTGTAGCGACTCAAGGATCTGAGTCATCTTATATTGCCCCTCCACCTCAGCGTCCAATATCTGGGAGCGAAGCTTAAGCTGATTATAATTAGAAGTAGAAGTCGCCTCTAAATTAAACCTGTCTATAGACACCTCCCCTCTCCTATCTGCAAGGGAAAAATGCTGAAGCCCCAAATATCCGTTGAGATGCTTAGGATTTAAATTACTAAATGAAGCGTCTATATTTCCCTTAATAGACATAGGAGTTTCATAAAATCCCAGTTTATGCAAATCCAATTTGGCTATGCTCCCTCCAAGTTTTATAGTAGGGTTCTTTTCGTTATAGGTACCCGAAGCCGTTAATTGGAAGTGGGCATTGGGATCTTTTGATTGTAAAACTGTATGGTAATGGGATTTATTAAGCTCTCCTTTTATATTCATGCCCTTGTAGACATAGCCTTTATAAGTAACCGCGCTCATATTACCTTTTACCTCTGCTCTGGCTCTTTTAACATCAAACCCCTCTCCTATTATTGAGATGTCCCCATTAATCGTTCCGACCTCTTTATTGTTAATTATTTTCCCCACTTGTAGATGATCTAAATTAGTCTGGATATGGTAGACTTCATGATTCTTGCGGTGCATATCGATTTGTGCTGTAATATTAGCTTTCCCTAATGTGGAAACCAGCCTGAAATGCGTGTTTAATCTTTTGGTGTTTCCCTGGGCATGACCTTTCAAATTAAAATGCGAAGGCAATGAAATACCTGAAGGTAGGGTTTTAGGAGGCACTAACTTAAGGAGCGTATTCGCTGAGCCAGCAATTTCACCCATATTCAAATCGT
This sequence comes from Elizabethkingia argenteiflava, assembly GCF_009904105.1. GTDB lineage: Bacteria > Bacteroidota > Bacteroidia > Flavobacteriales > Weeksellaceae > Elizabethkingia > Elizabethkingia argenteiflava. The sequence continues at coordinate 14,413 of NZ_JAAABJ010000509.1, forward strand.
AATATAGCTGCTGGGGATTCATTATATTTTTAATCCTGCCCGAAGCTAAAATTTTTAGTTGATCTAAGCCTGAAAGTTTTAAATTCCGAATCACTAAATCGTTAACATGGCCCTTAACCATCGCATTAACATTTAATATCGCCTTGGGATATTGATTAAATGGAGGTTTATTTCTTAAAGTAGGCACCAAATTTAAGAGATCTGCAAATCCAATTTTAGTATGCTGAAAATTAGCTGAAAGATTTATACCTCCCGGATTGGCACTCAACTGCTCAATAGAATTATAGGATATGGCCATTTCATTTTGCAATACTGTTTGAGGGGTTTGTAAATATAAGTTTCTTAAATGGGCTTCCTTGCTCCCATATGCGAAATCGGTTTTTAATTTCTGTATATTAAGGCCACGCTTTTCTTTAATTTCTGCCGATTTTATACAACCTGATATCTCTTGATTTTCTAGTGCGAAATCCTGTAAATCTATATTTAATTTAGAAAAATTGAGATGATTAAAATCCATTCCCTCACGGGCAAAAGGCGCTCCCATATTATGGTAAGCGAGTTTTACATCCTCAAGTACAAATTTTCCTAACAACAATCCCAGAGCTTTTGGCTGTTCAAAAGATTTTGTACTTGTCTTTTGGTTTTTAGGGGCAGCAGCAGGTATGGTCAGGCTCAGTCCCATATCAGCACCCGACAAAAAGACTCTATCTATATCATAAAGGTTCTGCTGCAAGTCGATTTTATTGACTTTGGTATGTAATTCCTTCAATATAATTCTGGCAGCTGTATTGGTATGGTTATCCTTATAATCAATATCAAAATGCGTAAGATTAAGTGTATTAATACCGAGGTTTAAAGGATGTTTTTCGTTAAGAGAATCAACTTTAGGAGCTACTTTTCGCACAATATCTTCTACCACCTCTCGTTTGACTCTGAGCTTTAATCCATCGAGGTTAATATCGTGAACGGCGTAAGTATTTTTATCTAAATCAAAAGTCTTTACCTCGGTATCAAAAGAGTTGAAATACACTTTAAGATTATTGCCCGCTTGTTGATCGTTAAAAGTAAGCGCTATATCTTTTAGTTTTATTTTGTTTAGAGAGATGGAAAAGTTTGGAGCAGATTTTTCTTCTTTTTTGTCTTCTGTAGCAAAAGCTTGAATGATATAATCAAAATTAAATTTCCCATCCGCTTTTTTAAGTACATTAGCCTGCACCGATTCTAGCTCTAACTTATGAACAATAGCTTTAGAATGTATAAGTGCCCACATGTCTAGCCCCACTTCCAATTTTCCTACCGACAAAAGCCTAGCTCCTGTTCTATCTTGCATATCAAGATTTTCCACGATCAAACTATTGGGAAAGCCTACATATACCCTCTGGAGGCTCACTTTTGTTTTTATTTTTTTTTCAAGATAGACAATGGCTTTATCCTTAATAAAATTCTGAACAAGAGGGAGTCTTAAAATAAATATAAGTAAACACAACCCTATCCCTATAGTGATTAAGGTAATGATAATGAGCCTTAAGAATTTTATATTTTTTATTTGAAACTTCAACTCTTCCTAGTTTACTCACAAATATAGGGAAGATATGGAAAGAAAGGCTATTCTTTCTACCTTCCTTTATACGTCTGGTTCATAAATGACGCAATTATGAATATTTTATATTGTATAACAGACATTTATTCAATATAAAATACTGTTTTACACATAAGAAAGGCTGTCTCAAAAATATAGAGAACAGCCTTTCCTCATGTATAACCTTTATTTTTTTAGCTCTTTTTAAAGAATAAAGCCCTAGCATACTCATAGTTCATTCGAGCAATATTAAGAACGGATACTCCCTGCGGACATTCCACTTGGCAAGCTTCGGTATTGGAACAATGACCGAAGTTTTCCCTATCCATTTGTTGTACCATGTGAAGAACCCTTTCTTTTCTCTCTTCTTTACCTTGGGGAAGTAAGGCCATATGCGAAATTTTTGCAGCAGTAAAGAGCGCTGCGCTTCCATTTTTGCAAGTGGCCACACAAGCTCCACAACCTATACACGAAGCCGCGTCAAATGCTTCCTCGGCCTGATTATGGGTTATGGGAAGGGACCTGGCATCGGGAGCCTGACCTGTATTAATGGATATAAAACCTCCCGAAGCGATCACTCTATCTAAAGCTGTACGATCTACTTTTAAGTCTTTCTTTATAGGAAAAGCCTCCGCGCGATAAGGCTCTATCGTCAGGGTATCACCGTCTGTAAATGATCTTAAATGCAACTGACAAGTGGTCGTGTTTTTTAAAGGACCATGGGCTATTCCATTAATCATCATCCCACATTGCCCACAAATTCCCTCTCTACAATCGTGATCAAATTCTACCGGCTCTTTTCCTTCTAAAATGAGTTTTTCATTTAAGATATCGAGCATTTCCAGAAACGACATATCGGGATTAAGTTGATCAAGGGTATAATCTTGTAACTTCCCAGAGGAAGAGCTGTCTTTCTGTCTCCAGATTTTAAGATATAATTGCATAGCGTTTATAAGATTAAGATTATTTGTAACTCCTTAAAATAGGCTGTATTTCTTCAAAGTTTAAGGTTTCTTTTATAAACTCCGGAACTTGGTTTTCGCCTGTCCATTTCCAAACAGATATAAACTGAAAATCAGCATCATTTCGCATAGCTTCACCCTCTGGAGTCTGGTATTCCTCTCGAAAATGAGCGCCACAAGATTCCCGACGCGTCAGAGCGTCGTAACACATTAGAGTTCCTATTTCAAAATAATCGGCAAGCCTGCCTGCTTTTTCTAACTCCGCATTCATTTGTTCTCCGGTTCCAGGAATCCTTACATTTTTATAAAACGAGGCCTTCAGTTTGCTGATTTCTCCAATTGCATATTTCAATCCGCTTTCATTTCTGGCCAACCCACAGTAGTCGTACAATAACTTTCCTAAAGTTTTATGGTAATAATCCACCGTCTTATGTCCTTTTATATCTAAAAGTCTTTGTATTTGAGCCTTCACTGCTGCCTCCGCCTTTTCAAAAGCTAAATGCTGGACTGATATTTTTCCGGTGTGTATTTCTTCAGAAAGATAATTGGCCAGGGTATATGGCGCTATAAAATATCCGTCCACGGAGGCTTGAAGTAACGAATTAGCACCCAATCTATTAGCACCATGGTCTGCAAAATTAGCTTCTCCCAAAGCAAAGAGCCCCTTAAGCGTAGTCATCAACTCATAGTCAACCCACAAGCCACCCATAGAAAAATGGGCAGAAGGCGAAATCATCATCGGTTCCTTATAAGCATTATATCCCGTTATTTTAAGATACATGTCGAATAAGTTACCGTATTTTTCTTTTATTTTCTGCTGCCCCTGTTCCCCTATAGCTTTAGAAAAATCAAGATATACTGCATTTTTCAATGGACCTATACCAAATCCCGCATCAATTCTTTCCTTTGCAGCTCTAGACGATATATCCCTGGGCGCTAAATTTCCAAATGCAGGATATTTGCGCTCCAAATAGTAATCTCTTTCTTCTTCTGGTATATCGTTGGGCTTACGTATATCGCCTTTTTTCAGGGGAACCCATATACGCCCATCATTCCTTAGCGATTCCGACATAAGCGTGAGTTTCGACTGATAATCACCAGACTGCGGTAAAGAGGTCGGATGAATTTGAATCCAGCTGGGAGAGGCCATCATAGCACCTTTTTTATGAGCCCTCCAGATAGCCGATCCATTACAGCCCATTGCCAATGTAGAGAGGTAATAAATCTTCCCATAACCTCCGGTAGCCAACACCACTGCATGAGCGGCATGACGTTCAATAGCTCCGGTATCCAAATTACGAACGATAATCCCTCGCGCTTTCCCCTCTATTACTACCAGATCTAGCATTTCGTGTCGCGAAAACAGACTTACAGTCTTCTTACCTACCTGGCGCATTAAAGCCTGGTAAGCTCCTAGTAATAATTGCTGTCCTGTTTGTCCTCGGGAATAAAAAGTCCTGCTTACCTGCACACCACCAAAGGAACGATTGTCCAAGTATCCCCCATATTCACGGCCAAAAGGCACCCCTTGAGCCACCGCCTGATCTATGAGACTAAGAGAACATTCTGCCAATCGGTATACATTGGCTTCCCTCGCTCTAAAATCACCCCCTTTCAGTGTATCTACAAACATACGATAGACACTGTCTCCATCATTTTTATAATTTTTAGCTGCATTTACACCTCCTTGTGCTGCTACAGAGTGGGCACGGCGAGGGCTATCCTGAAAACAAAATGCTTTTACATTGTAGCCCATTTCTCCCAGAGAAGCCGCTATTGAGCTCCCTGCTAAACCTGTACCCACTACAATAACATCTAATTTCTTTCTATTGGCAGGATTTACCAATTTGGCCGTTTTTTTATAGTTATTCCATTTTTCTTGTAAGGGGCCTTCTGGAATTTTAGAATTTAAAATCATTCCTTTTTAATTAAGCTTGTAAAATAAGTATATAGGCATTAAAGCAAAGCCAGAACTGATGATGATGGAGTAAGAAATCCCGGCTACTTTAAACCATTTTACATATTTAGGATGAAACAACCCCAATGTTCTTACGGCACTATGTACACCATGAATAAGATGGTAACATAAGATCACCATAGAGAATACATAGATCACTACATACCACCACTCTTTAAAAACGGTAACCACTAATAGATAAAGATCTTTATTTCCGGATTTATCCAAGGGAAGGCTACCGAACTTATACACATACCAGAAATTCTGGAAATGTATCACTAAAAATATTAGAATAAATGCTCCCAATGCTCCCATATTTCGGGAATACCATTTACTTGATCTATCTCTTCCATCTGTCTGGTATTTTCCTCCGGCTTTTCTATTTTTAAGTGTAATTACCAAACCATCTATCGCATGTAAAAGAATACTGATGTACAACACCAATGAAACCATTTTTATTACAATATTTCCAGACAAAAAATGCGAGTAAGCATTAAACTGTAAATGTCCCTGCTCCTGAGGAAGGAATAGTTGTAGATTTCCCAGGAAATGAATGAGTAGAAAAAAACTTAGAAAGAGCCCTGTAAGGCACATCAGAATTTTTCTTGAAAGCGTTGTTAACATGATTATATATTGATTAATAATATCCCAATATTTTCATCCATACTACCCCTATTACCATATAGATAAAGAGTAAAACTATCCCAATCTGAAAACCGCGAACCCACCAAGATTTAAGGTCCACATAACCACTGCCGAAATATACAGGTGCGGGACCATGTCCATAATGGGTAAGTACTCCATAAATAGAACCTATAAAACCGAGCATCATTGCCAACAACATAGGCGGTATTCCCAGAGAAAGCCCTACTCCCAGTAAAGCAGCATACATCGCAGCAACATGTGCCGTAGCGCTCGCAAAGATGTAGTGGCTAAAGAAATACACCAAGATTATAACAGGAAATGCCAACTGCCAGCTTAATCCTCCTATATTAGCTTTGATCAGATCACTAAACCATCCGATAAACCCTAATTCATTAAGCGAGCCTGCCATCATCACCAATACAGCAAACCAAATAACAGTGTCCCAGGCTCCTTTCTCAGACTTTACATCTTCCCAGGTGAGTACAGAAGTCAATAAAAGTAAGGTTAAACCTATAAAAGCCGTAGTAGTAGCATCTATAGAAAGTACGCCCCCAAAGATCCATAACACCAACAAAATAAAGAAAGCCAATAGCATCATCCATTCATGGCGGGATATTGCGCCCATTTCCTTCAATTTCTGAGCTGCCATTTTTGGAGCATCACTTGTTTTTTTAAGCTCAGGTGGATAGAGTTTATATAAAACAAAAGGTACCGCTAGAAAAGCCACTAATCCGGGTACAAATCCGGCTACTGCCCACGACATCCATGTAATATTAATCCCCATATCCGCAGCAAACTTCTGACACATAGGATTACTGGCTGTACCTGTTAAAAACATTGACGAAGCAATAAGGTTCATGTAGTAACTATTAAGTGTAAGATAAGATGCTAATTTTCTATGCGTTTCGGGCTTTTCCGGAACGGATCCAAAACTAATGGCCATAGATTTCATAATCGGATAGATAATTCCACCCCCTCTAGCCGTATTACTAGGGATAGCAGGAGCCAAGCAAATATCTGCTAATCCCAAACCATAAGCCAATCCCAACGAACTCTTCCCAAAAACCTTTATAAATAGAAAGGCAATCCGATTACCGAGTCCCGTTTTGATAAAGCCTCGGGCAATAAAAAAAGAAATTCCAATAAGCCAAATTACCTTATCTCCAAAGCCACTTAACGATTTTGTAATTGATTTACTCACATCTCCGGGTGCCAAAACTTGCGTAGCCGCTGTAAAACCTATCGCCATCATACACATTGTACCCATAGGGGCAGCTTTTAATATTATCCCTAAGATCGTAGCCGCGAAAATAGCAAACAAATGCCAAGCTTCGGCCGCTACCCCTTGTGGTGCTGGAATAAACCAAATGACCAAGGCTACTGTAAAGGTGATGAAGACGCTTCGAATATTAATCTCTTTCATTATTTTTTTTATATTTATTACTGATTTAAATTATACGCTTCTATTAAAATAAATTAGAAACTGCTCTGTACTTGTACAATAAACAAATTATTATTATACTGAGTGGTATTCTCTAATTGTTTCTTATAGCGATCCAGTTGCATTCCGAACTGAATTCTACCCCCATAATTTTTTAAAAACTCCAACCCAAACATAGGCGTTATGGTATATCGAGGATTCGAGTTTAGTCGAAAATTGGTATCCAAATACTCGTAACGACATGAAAGCTCTAATGCACTTAAATTATGATAATGGATATTATATCGGAGGTGGGGTAAAAAATAAATTCCGCGTATCAAATAATCATCGAGATTATTTGTTCTTAATGACTCTGCTAAAGAGTAGTATAATACATGATTGGTCGCCTGCTTGGCTTCTAATTGCATATCTACACTCCAGCGTGGATTTAATTGGACTTCTCCACTAATATCAGCACCTAACGCGTATATTTTTCTACTGAAAACCTCCCCGACACCGGCATTTAATCCTAAATTCAGATGATATTTGGGGGCGAGCCCCAATAATAAGCGGGTAGAATAATGTTTCCCACTCTCGTTATCACTCAACTGGTTTTTTCCATTTCCATTGACGAGAGAAACCGCATATTGAAAAGGCAGTTTTCCAAGCTGAAGTTTTCCACCTACCGAAGCGCCTATTTGAAAACTGGTCCACCCCAATTTACCAAATTCGGTATACTGATTAGACCAATCCAAAGATTTAATCACATCAACGGGATAGGTTTCCTCTATACCAAACCACGGACGAAACTGCCCTACTGTAACCGCTATTTTCGGATTAAACGTATACTTAAGAAATGCGTTTTCCAATACTTTCCCTTTAGGATCATTTTTAAAATCCGCAAAGTTAGCTAAGGCTACCACTTCGGTCCGTTTGCTAATTTGTGTTCTCATTTGCACCCGCATATACTTAATCATAAAATTATTGCTTGCGCCAGTATGATCACTATGGTGCATACCATTTACATCCACATCCTGACGGGTCTGCACCATATAGCGGGCTTGAAAAAGTCCTTTAATTTGAAATTGAGGATATTTCACCTCTTCCCTTTTCGAATGTACTATAGACAGAGAGTCTTTTGCTGGAATAACAATAGAATCCGTAGAATGTCCCTGGACAAAACCTCCTCCACATAGTAAGGAAATGAAAATCATCTTTCGATATCTTTCTTTTACCATATTATCCTTTTTAATATTACTTGAAAAAATAGTTTATTAATCTCATTGTATAATTTTCTTATTTGCTATCCGCTTTTGGCTTAATACATTAATAAATATTAATTTTTAAACTTATTTACAACACTTTAAAAAAAGAAACACTGTATAAAATTTTTATACAATTTACTGAAAATATAACGGTTAATCTATCCATATATCTTCTAAATTATAAGAAAAAGGTATAAATATTAGCCCCTTACCCAAATCCTTAAATAATACTTTACCATTATATATAAACTTTATTTAAAGTATATTTCCTACATGAATTAAAACTTGCAAAATAACTACTTATTATTTATATTCTACTATACTCACCCCTTTATGTGGCTTTTTTATTCTATTTATACGTAAATTAGTATCCCATAACTCAAAACACAAATAGATTATGAAATCAAATGTATTAAGCGCTTTACTTTTGGGAGGTATAGCTTTTTTGGCTTTGCATTCCTGTAGAGAAAGCAATATAACGTCAAACACGACATCCTCGCCATCAGCACAACAAACTGCAGGACCAGCCAATACTTTATCTTATGTACCCCTCGCTGGAAATTCATTTATAACCCGAAGAAACTCCAGTTCTAATGCATTCATCACCGATACCCAATTAGAAAACTGGAGCAGCACCGGCACCGTGATTAGTACTTATTTCAGGGTAAGCAATTCTGGCAGTTTAAACATAGGTTTACGTGCCGCCGTACCCAATGGGAGTAGTGTGATAAAAGTAAGTGTGGGAAATGTCTCACAAAGCATCCGATTATCGGGTTCTAATTATAAAAATTATACAGTAAAAAGCTTTAATATTTCCTCACCGGGATATGTACAAGTCGATCTGCAAGGACTCTCCAAAACAGATCGCTTTTTTGCGAATGTATCCGATATTAGCTTTAGCGGCACAGCAGCTACGGGAAAGAATATTTTCAGCGATACTGCATCTTATTACTATTGGTCGCGCCGCGGACCTTCCTGTCACTTATACTATACTATACCAACAAATGATAATATTAGCTACTATTATAATGAAGTGAAAGTACCTATAGGTCAAGATAATATAGGCTCTTACTTTATGGTTAATGGTTTTGGTGAAGGTTATTTTGGCATGCAGGTGAATTCTGCTAGTGAGAGAAAAATTATATTCTCTGTATGGAGTCCTTTTTCTACCAACGATCCAAAAAAAATACCGCCAGGTCAACAAATAAAACTCAATAGAGCGGGAAGCAATGTTGTAACAGGAGTATTTGGTAATGAAGGAGCAGGGGGTCAAAGCTATTATCCCTATAACTGGATCGCCGGAGAGACTTACAAATTTTTACTCAAAGGAGAACCCGAAGGAAACGGAAACACGAACTACACAGCTTGGTTTCTTCCTCCTAACACTCCACAATGGAAGCTCATCGCTAGTTGGAAAAGGCCAAAAACCAATACCTATTTGACAAGATTTCATAGTTTTCTGGAAAATTTTAACGCCGAAAATGGCTACTTAGGAAGAAAAGTAGAGTATAAAAACCAATGGGTGAGAACCACTTCGGGGCAATGGATCCCTATTGCATCTGCCTATTTCACGGTTGACAACACTTATAATGATCAACAGCGAATCGATGCTATTGGAGGTATAACGGGCAACAGCTTTTTCTTGCAAAACGGTGGATTCTTTAATACGATTGTACCCCCGAACACAAGTTTTTCAATAGTACCCCCTAGCAAAGCCCCCAATATTAATCTTTCAACTTTGCCTTAATAAAAATTGAATCAGATTTATAAGCTTGTCTACGATTGTAATGAATCGCAGGCATTTTTATTTCTCAGATAAAAATAAACCCCATCTCTATTTAATTTTTTATTAAAAATATTTTTACCCCAAATAGCAGCGACTTAGTATATGTGGATTTATGGTTAATTAAATATATTGAAATACCCAATTTCTAATCTCATGATATACTTCTTCTTTAATCGATTCGTTTAATATTTCATGTCGCATCCCTGAATACAACTTCATCTGAACATCTTGAAAACCTTCTTGCTTTAGATCGGATAAGCTTTCCCTAATACCACTTCCAAAATGCCCAATAGGGTCCTGCTCTCCACTCACAAAAAAAAGAGAAAAAGCTTTAGGAATCTTTTGAGCCCAATCGATTTTGGTAGCCCTAATATGTAAAGCAATTAAAGTATAAAAAGCATTATGCGTAAAATCTATTCCACATAAACGGTCTTGTAGGAAAGCCTGCCGATTGGAACGGTCAACACTTAGCCAATTCGTTCCTCGTTCATTAGGCTCATGTTTAAAATACTTATTATTTTGCCAACTAAAAAATTTATTTATGCAGCGACTACGATACCTCGGCAGTATTCTGTTTAAAAGCGAAAATAAAAACAGGCCTACTTTTGCCCCCTTAACCCTTCTACCCGTTCCGACCATAATTCCTCCTTTAAATCGGTGAGAGGCCTGCTGCAAAAGGCAACGCATGATAAAAGACCCCATGGAATGCCCTAAGACGAAATGGGGAACATTGGGATATAGCCGCTCCAATTCTCCGCCCATCGCTTCTGCATCATCAATAAGCTTCTGCTCAGCTTTTGTTTTTTTAAAGAAACCCAAATCGCTCTGTTTTTTTGCCGTCCTGCCATGTCCTCTATGATCATAGGTAATTACCGCCAATCCCTCATCTACCATATACTTTGCGAATTCCGTATACCGACCACTGTGCTCCTGCATGCCATGCAAGATAAGAAGTGTTGCCACCACCTCACTATGCTGGGGCGTAAATAAGGTATAAAAAAGTCCGATATTGTTCTCTGCATCAATCGCATTCTCTGGAAAGTATTTTGAAATTTGCATTGATATTTTAAGCTTATATTATTAAATAATAACCTTATTTTTTCTGTTGCTTATGTAAAACAAACAATTTACAAAGCTAATACAAAACAGAATATAAAATAATTCAACGATTTGGGCCTTATTTTATGAGCGAATGTAATATTTTTGTTAAAGGCATAGAGCTGTTATATAAAACTCTTTTAGTGACAAAGTTTTCAGCTATACCAAAACACCTGCTTGTAAGCTATTTTATGTCGACGGTTATAAAAATATAAATTATAAAAAAAGACCTTCCACCGGAAGATCTTGTATGAGGTAGATTAAATAATCAGATCAACATTATACTTTCATGATCTCCGCTTCTTTTATCTTAAATTGCTCGTCTGACTTTTTAATATAAAGATCCGTCAGCTCTTGTATTTGTGCTTCTGTACTTTTGATAATATCTTCGGATACAGATTCTAACCGCTTCAATTCCTTATTACCGTCCTGGCGAGCATTGCGAACCGTAACTTTGGTAGCCTCCGTTTCTACTTTCGCTTGTTTTACCAATTCTCTTCTTCGTTCCTCGGTTAAAGGAGGTACATTCAGAATAATCATCTCTCCATTATTTGAAGGCGCAAAACCTAAATTAGAAACAATAATACCCTTTTCTATGGCATTAATAGCCGTTTTATCCCAAGGTTGGATGGCAATGGTCATCGCATCTGGAATGGAAACATTGGCTACTTGGTTAATCGGAGTAGGGACCCCATAATACTCTACCATAACATCCTGAACCATCGTTGTAGAAGCTCTGCCCGCTCTAATTTTCTGAAAGGCATACTCCAAATGCTTTATTGCAGCATCCATTTCCTGCTTTACAGATGCTAGGATGAGTTCTAATTCTTCCATTGTATATTTATCAATTTATGTTAATTATTTTTTACTTATACTATTTTTTAATTAACTAAGGTTCCCACATTTTCTCCCTGTATGAGGCGGATAAGATTCCCTTCCTTATTCATATCAAACACTATAATGGGTAATTTATTTTCGTGACTTAAGGTAAAAGCTGTCATATCCATCACTTTTAAGTTTTTAGCAAATACTTCTTCAAAACTTAAATTCTCAAATTTTACAGCATTTTCATTTTTCTCCGGATCCTTATCGTAGATACCATCCACGCGGGTTCCTTTAAGAATAACATCTGCATTGATTTCAATAGCGCGTAAAGTGGCAGCCGTATCTGTAGTGAAATAGGGATTGCCAGTACCGGCACCAAAAATAACCACCCTTCCTTTCTCCAAATGCCGTACCGCTCTTCTCTTAATAAAAGGCTCTGCTACTTTATCCATTTCAATAGCCGACTGGAGGCGTGTTTTAATATCAAGATCTTCTAATGCTCCTTGTAAAGCCATTCCATTAATTACGGTTGCCAGCATACCCATATAATCGCCTTGCACTCTATCCATACCAGCAGCCGCGCCCGATACTCCCCTAAAAATGTTTCCTCCTCCTATTACAACTGCTACTTCACATCCTAATTCTACTACTTTTTTAATTTCTATCGCATAATCATGAAGTCTTTGGCTATCAATGCCATACTCTTGATTTCCCATAAGAGCTTCGCCACTTAACTTTAGGAGGATTCGTTTATATTTCATCTTTTTTTTTTCGGAAACAAATTTAAGCAAATATCATGAAATGTAATAACCAAAATAATTTATTTGACAAAGCTCAAAATAAATTATTTTTGCATAAAATAATAAAGCATCGAAGACCGCTGTTCATTTCAATCTCAAAGTCTATTCATGAAGAAGAAACCTTTAATCGCGATAGATGGCTTCTCCTCTACTGGAAAGAGTTCAATTTCCAAAATCATCGCACAAAAACTGGGTGTTATCCATATGGATACGGGTGCCCTTTACCGGGGGATTACAGTATACGCTCTCCAACATTTCTTGGAGGGCAACACCATCAATATTCCTCAATTAATACATCATCTGTCGGATATAAAATTAGAGTTCAAATCAATTAAGGGTCATCTTAGCCTTTTTTTAAATGATACCAATATCGACCCTGAAATAAGAGCTCCAAAAGTAGCAGAATATGTGAGTGAGGTAGCCAAGCAACCTGAAATAAGAAATTTTTTACTCTGTATTCAGAGACAAATAGCAAAAAATGGGGGAATTGTAATGGATGGGAGAGATATTGGAACTGTGGTTTTACCGCAGGCTGATTACAAATTTTTTCTTACGGCCAGTCCCCAAGAGCGCGCATTGAGAAGATATAAAGAACTAAAAGAAAACGGAATAGAAGCCGATTTAGAAGAGGTAAAGCGAAATCTACTCATGCGGGACAAAATAGATAGCGAACGCCCTATATCTCCACTTAAGCAGGCTCCAGATGCTATTCTGATTGATAACACCCACCTGGATAAAAAACAAACCATCGCGCTCATATTGTCCTATCTCAAATAATTTTCTTAACTTTATACAACGATATTACCTTATCACTGTATATTCTGATTTAATAAATATTTAATGTAAAACTATTATTTTTGGTATATTAATTGTTATAAACATTTATATGTATTATTTAAATTATACAGCAAAATATTAATTCTAAAAAAAAATAAAATGGCAAAAGGAAAGAATAACGCAGGAATATTGGCTGGCCTATTAGCAGGTGCAGCCGCTGGAGTAATTGTGGGAATGCTCTATGCTCCAGAGGAAGGAAAAGCTACGCGCAAAAAATTAAAAGCTAAAGCGAACGATCTTAAAGATCTGGCTAAAGAAAAATGTGGTGATGTGAGCGAAAGAGTAAAAGACCAATACAGTGTCTTCGCTTCCCAAGCAAAAGATACCTACGGTAAAGTGTCTGATAGCGTGAAGGAGGGCTTTGACAAATATAAGGACCAGGCTGCAGAGAAGGCAAAAAAAGTAGTAAAGGATATTGAATCTGAACTCGACAGCCTTAAATAGCTCAAAATATATAAGGGGACCAAAGCGTGCCCCTTTTTTTTATTATCCTCGACATAAAAACAAAACCTATGTTTAGCATTATTTCGGACTATCTAAAGAAAAAGATGGATCTCTTTAAATTAGAAGTGGTTGAAAAAACACTTACTTCAGCAGGAGCCATTACTTTTTCTATCCTTCTACTGGCGATGCTCACCTTTTTTATAGGTTTGCTGAGTGTGGGCATATCCTTATGGCTCGGAGATATCCTGCAAAATATTTCTTATGGATTCCTAAGTGTATCTGGGTTCTATTTATTCATAATTATCCTAATGATAATTTTCAAAAAAAAATTAAAAAAAGAGTTTACCAATCTTATTCTAAAATATTTTAACAATTAAAAATGGGCACACGATACAATAGTCTTGCAGAATTGATAAAGAAAAAAGATATAGTAAAAGAAGAAGTCAAAGACATGGAAAAAATATTGCGCTTTGAAAACATCAAAAAATCATTAAGCGTATTGACAAATGGCGCCACGGATCAATTTATAAAAGAGAAGTCTCCTCTATACCATTCAGAAGAAAATAAGGATCGAACAGGAAGGCTGCTCAACAAAAAAAACGCAAACAATTCAGCGATAGAAAACGCATTACATTTTAGTTCTTTAGCCTTTGTATTGAATTTAGCAAAAAAAAATCTTAATCATAGTAATTGGAAAAAAAAGGTTTTAGGAATTCTCATCGTGTATGGGGCTCCCATTTTGCTAAGGAAAGTTTCCTCTATGATAGAGGAATGGCAAGAAAAAGAGAAGCAAAAAAACAACCTATAAAAAAGGCTAGTTTTCTCTTGATGCAAAAATTTGCCCCAATATTATACCCGTAGCCATCGCAACATTCAAACTTTCAGTATTTTTTTGGTGGCCAAAACGTGGAATACTAATCTTTCTATAGGCAAAAGTTTCTGTCAAAGGGCGAATTCCATTTCCTTCATTTCCTAAAACTAAATTAAAAACGGATGGAAAATCAGTACTAAAAAGGTTATCCCCATCCATATCGGTCATATAATTGGGGATATCCTTATCGCTCAAAAATTTTGAGAGATCTGTATAGACAATCTTAACTCTGGAAAAAGATCCCATAGACGCTTGGATGACTTTGGGATTGTAAAAATCTACCGTATCCTGGCTACAGACGATTTCTTCTATTCCAAACCAATCAGCCAGTCGAATAATCGTCCCCATATTCCCAGGATCCTGAATACCATCCAATACCAGTCTTATTTTAGGCTTTGAATCTAAAGACTGAGAAAGCGGCACACAAACAGCTACTGAATCTTTAGGGTGTTGGAGGAAACTTATTTTTTTTAATTCTACTTCGGTAACAGCATGTATTTCAATATCATAAACATTAAACTCCTCAGGATTAAGGGAATAAATCGCTTGTATCTTAAAGGCCGATTGGATTAACTCTCTAATAATTTTATTACCTTCAACTAAAAACAAATTGTATTTTTGTCTGAATTTCTTTTTATCTAAAGATTGTAAAGTTTTAATGGTATGATGGGTAAGCATTCTTCAAAATATGTTCAAAAATATTATTTATTTTCGGCAACTGCAATTGTATTTTTATTACTGTACGCATGTTCGACTAGAAAAGTTCCCGAAGGCTCCTATTTACTTACAGCTAATAAGTTCAAATACAAGGATAACAAATTATTTCAAGATAAAGTTCCCGATTTTGTGCATCAGAAGCCCAATAAAAAAACTTTATTTCTGGCACCTATAGGTTTGTGGATTTATAATATGGCAAATCCTAAAATGGATACTATACTCAATGAGTATATGACTTACCCTAGCCATATGAGAACCCAAAAACTTCGCGACTCTCTTTCATTAAAATATAACCAGTCAGACCTGGTGGGCAAAAACATGTTTTGGAACAGGGTTTTTCATAATCTCGGCCAAGCACCGGTAATAATCAATCAAGATGCAACTGAAAAAAGCGCGGAAAGAATTCGAAAATTTTTTGTATACAAAGGCTATTGGGACACCCGTGTATGGGGTAAAAACCAGTTAAATACTAAAAGAAAAAAAGCCACTGCCCTGTATAAAATAGAACATAAACAACCTACACTTATTAAAGATTACTATTATAATATCCCCGAAAAGCCGATTCGGGAGCTTTATGAAAAAAGTTTTGATAAAAGCTTTATTAAAACTGGAAAAATCTTAGATCAGGAAGAATTAGAAAAAGAAGTCTCGCGTATTACTGAAATTATGAGAAGCGAGGGTTACTATAACTTCAACAATAGTAATGAAGAGCTCTTCTTCACCGCAGATACTTTAAAAAGCAGAAAAGAGGTCCCTCTTACCCTGGAATTTAAACGGGATAGTATGAAACCTCCCTACGTGGTCAATAAATTATCTGCCGTTAAAGTGTATATTTCGGATACTCCACTCAATCTCGACAGTATAAAATCTGAGGAGTATGAAAGGCTGAGAAATATTAACTTTTACAATCCAGAAAAAAAATATAATAACAAAGCGCTATGGAACGCTGTTCTTTTAAAGGAAGGTGAACAATATAATCAGCGAGAAATAGAACTTACCAAGCGGAATCTGGCTGGAATGAATAATTTTAATATAAATGATTTTAGAATTAAACAGGAACAAGATAGCCTTCTCACTACCCAAATTTCTCTTATACCTCTTCCTAAATACGACTTCAAAATAGCCACTGATATCCATTATTCACAGATTCTCAACTTAGGCTTTTCACCCAGTGTAGAACTTACTTCGCGTAATATATTCGGAAGCGCTGAAAACCTTAGCACCAGCTTTTCTGGGGTTATGGGTACCACCTATAACGCTAAAAAACCCAATAGCTATTTTAATGCCTATGAACTATCCGCTCAGGTAGCTTTGAATATCCCTCGCCTCTTAATTCCTGTAAAATATTATAAAATACCCAAAAAATATACCCCTACCACATCCATTCTGTTGGGAACATCTATTCAGAATAATATTGGATTGGGCAGAATTAGCTTTAATACAGGACTTAATTATAATGCTATTATCAATGATATTATCACACATCGTTTAACCTTGTTTAATACCCAACTTAACTTCACCCGAAATAAGGGTGAATATTATACCCTATTTCCGAAAGATGACGAATATAGAAACTCTATATTTAATGCCTATTTTGCTCAAAACTGGGGAATACGCGATCAATTTTATGCTGGAGAACTTAGTGAAGATGATGTAAGTAGAATGATTATAAGAGATAGCGACTTTCAAAATTCCATTTCAGCACAAGAAAATCCTATTTTCAATAATTTTCAACAATCCTTATTGAACAAAGAACGACAAACTCAGGATGTTCTGATCAGTTCTATTATCTACAATTTCACCTATAATGAAATAGGAAATAAGGCCTATAGCAACCCCTCGTATTTTAATTTAAAGTTTGAGACAGCAGGTAATTTTCTAAGCCTTGTAGATAAAAAATTTAAAAGTTTTATCTCTGGAATTGCAGGTGAAAGAACTGAAAAAGGATTTTTAGATGTTCCCTATTCGCAATTTATAAAATTTGACGTGGATATGCGTAAATATTTTATATTCCCCCATAACCGGACTTCATTGATATTTCGTCAATTCATAGGAGTGGGAATTCCTTATGGGAACTCTCATGTGATGCCTTATATGAGATCCTATTTCAATGGAGGATCCAATGACATTCGTGCCTGGTTAGCTTTTGGAGGATTGGGACCGGCTGATATCCTCGTCGATAAAAATGTGCGTTCTTATATGCTAGATAATGTTAAGATAACCTCTAATATCGAATACCGCTTCCCTCTATCCAAAATGATAGAAGGCGCTCTTTTCACTGATGCAGGAAATATTTGGAGCCTCAAAAATACCGGAATTGGCGATGAATTTAAATTTGATAAATTCTATAAACAATTAGGAATAGGCTCAGGATTCGGATTTCGGTTCAATATCGCCTACGTTACTTTAAGGCTTGATTTGGCTTATAAAATATACGATCCCAACCGACCTGAAGGTGAAAGATGGAACTTTAATAGGATAAAACCTCTACAGCCTACCTTTAACTTCGCATTTGGTTATCCCTTTTAATAAAAAAAGGTCAGTTTATGCTGACCTTTTTTAAACGATCTCAGAAGTAAGCCCTCTGGATATTAATTTTTTATGCATGGGTTTTAACAAATCCATACTCCCTGTTTTTACAGTACATTTCCCCTTATAGTGAACCAATAAAGTACACTGCTCGGCTTGCTCCAGGGTATGCTTACAGATTTCAATCAAACATTCGATTACAAAATCGAAGGTATTGAAATTATCGTTGTAAAGAACTAATTTGTATACGTCATCTAGCTGATCCATCACTTCTACGTCCTCTTCATACTCTCGTTTTGGATCGTCGTAACTCAGCGAATCAAACTTCTCCCATTTCATCTTTTAAACCTTCTTCGATTACATATTGTTGAAATACCATCTCTACCAATTCTACACCACGATTCTGCATTTTCAGAATCTTAAAGTGATATGCGTTTAGATCAAACTCCTGATTCTCTTCTGGTATATCGCTCAACTCGTGCAGAATAAAACCTGCTAATGTATTATATTGTTCAGGATTTTCGGGCAAACCGACAGGAAGATACTCATTAATCTCTTCTAAAGGCTGGGAAGCCTGAATCCAATAAATATTTTCACCTACTTTTTCTACTACTTTTTCCTCTTCATCTTCTTCATCCTGGATCTCTCCTACCAGTTCTTCTAGTATATCTTCTAAAGAGATAATTCCCTCGGTACCTCCAAACTCATCGATAACAATAGCCAAATGCTGTTTTTTCGCTTGAAAAATCTTTAAAAGATCGGATATTTTCTTGCTTCCCACTACAAACATAGGTTCATGTAAAAGGGTCTGAATATCAAAATCCTCCCATTGATCAAAATTTTTAATATATTCCCGAATAAATTCTTTGGTATAAAAAATACCGATAATATTATCGATGGATTCGTTATAAACAGGAATTCTGGAATAGCCGCTATCCAACATTTTTTCTACAATTTTCTTCTTATCTTCCGCGATATTAATAGAAAAAATATTCTGCCGAGGGACCATAATCTGTTTGGCACTATGATCTGTAAAATCAAAAGCGTTTTTAATGATTTCGTAATTTTCTTCCTCGATCTCTCCACTATCTGCACTTTGTTTGACTAAAAGTTGTAACTCTTCGGTAGAGTGAATTTCGTTCTCAGTGGCTGGATGAATCTTAATGAGTCTTAAAAAAGCATTGGAAAAAGAATTCATCAACCATATAAAAGGTTTAAATACATTGTAGAACAAAATCATGGGATAAGCGACAAAGAAAGTGGTCGATTCGGATTTGCGTATGGCTATAGATTTAGGAACCAGCTCTCCAAAGACGATATGCATCATGGTAATAATGAGAAAACTCGATACCACAGAAATGGTGGTAATAGAGGAATCTGGGATCTCAATACCTAAACGGTAGAATAAATCCTGAAATACATGATGTAGTGCACTTTCCCCTACCCATCCTAAAGCCAAACTGGCGAGGGTTATCCCTAACTGTGTCGCGGATAGATAGGCATCCATATGCTTAATAATAGACTCTGCTTTCTTAGCCAATATATTGCCTTCTGCAGCTTTTATTTGGATTTGTGAATATCTTACTTTAACGATTGAAAATTCTGCGGCTACAAAGAAGCCATTTAGTAATACTAGAAAAAGGGCAATTAGAAGTTTGACAAAACTATCGGGGTCCATTTAATTATGTTAATAATATAATCTCTTGCAAAGATATACTTTTTTTTAATATAGACTTTGAATTTGTCGACTCCTTGACTTATTTTCCTCTATCCATCATCATTTTATTGCTTTAGACTTTATCTCGCCTAAACAATAGGGAGTATTATTCTTGTATCAGGTCTGTAAAATAAAAGAAGCATTTACCCTTGTGGGTAAATGCTTCTTTTATCTTTTGAACTTTATGTCTAACTATTTTTTAAAGCTTCGGCTCCAGATACAATTTCCAATATCTCATTGGTTATAGCCGCCTGCCGCGCTTTATTATAGAAGATGACCAAATCACTCTTCAAGGCCTGAGCATTATCGGTAGCTTTATGCATGGCGGTCATTCTTGCTCCATGTTCAGAAGCGATAGAGTCCAATATTGCTTTGTATACCTGAGTTTTAATAGATTTCGGAATAAGGGTATCCAATATTTCTTTACGATTAGGCTCAAAGATATAATCGGTTTCAATTCTATTGCTATTCTTTTTTTTCGGCATTGCAATAGGAAGAAGTTTTTCGGTTTGCACCTCTTGTGTAGCTGCATTAATAAACTTATTGTATACCAGATACACTTCATCAAAAAAACCCTGGCGGAAATCTCGCATCACATTTTCTACCACATGTGCAACGCTTTCAAATGTCAAAGAATCGTAGATATCACTATGATTATCATAAATTTTCTTAGTTGACTTAAATGCATCAAATGCTTTTTTACCTATGGTTAAGACTTCAATATCTAAACCCACATGCTGCTGGTACTGTGCACTGATTTCTTTAATAACAGAAGAATTGAATGCTCCCGCTAAACCTCTGTTAGAAGTAATCGCCAGAAACAAAACTCTTTTAACTTCTCTTCGCTGAGCATACATCGATAATTTCTCCTTATCAAACGTACTACTTACATTTTCTATTATTTCCTGAAGTTTTTCGGAGTAAGGGCGAAGCATCACAACCGCATCCTGTGCCTTTTTTAGTTTCGCAGCCGAAACCATTTTCATTGCACTGGTAATTTGCATGGTAGATGAAATGGATGAAATCCTTCCTCGTATTTCTTTTAAGTTTGCCATTCTTCGAGTTCAAAGTTTAAAGTTCAGGGTTGCTTTTTTAACCCCGAACATTGCATATTTTAGTTGTATTTCGCCACAATATCTTCAGCCACCTGCTTCAATATAGAAGTGAGGTTATCATCATATTTTCCGGCCTTTAATGCCGCCAACGTATCGGCATGTTTTGCTTTTAGAAAATCTACATAATCTCTCAAAAAGCTTTTCACCTTGGTAATAGGGACTTTTCTCATTAGATTCTCCGTACCGGCATAAATCATGGCGATTTGCTCCTCTACAGGCAGTGGAGAGTTAACACCTTGTTTTAATACCTCTACATTTCTTTCTCCCTTGGAGATGACCGCTAAAGTGGCAGCATCTAAATCGGAACCGAATTTGGCAAAAGCCTCTAATTCTTTATACTGAGCCTGATCCAGTTTTAGGGTTCCTGAAACCTTCTTCATAGATTTTATCTGTGCATTCCCACCTACACGAGATACAGAAATCCCCACGTTAATGGCCGGACGTACACCAGAGTTAAATAAGTCGGACTCCAAGAAAATCTGCCCGTCGGTAATAGAAATTACATTGGTAGGAATATACGCCGAAACGTCTCCTGCTTGCGTTTCAATAATAGGAAGGGCTGTTAAAGATCCTCCTCCTTTTACCAAAGGCTTCAGGCTCTCTGGTAAATCGTTCATTTGTCCAGCTACTTCATCATCACCAATGATTTTTGCAGCTCTTTCGAGTAATCTGGAGTGAAGATAGAAAACATCCCCTGGATAAGCTTCACGTCCCGGAGGTCTTCTTAAAAGAAGAGAAAGCTCACGATAAGCTACAGCTTGTTTAGAAAGGTCATCGTAAATAATCAATGCTGGACGTCCAGTATCTCTAAAGTACTCTCCAATTGCAGCCCCCGCTAATGGCGCATATACCTGCATTGGAGAAGGATCCGATGCATTTGCAGTCACCACCACAGTATAAGCCATAGCTCCCTTATTTTCTAAGGTTTTTACAATTTGTGCTACTGTAGATCCTTTTTGGCCTACTGCCACATATATACAAAATACAGGCTGACCTGCATCATAAAATTCTTTTTGATTGAGGATCGTATCAATGGCTACCGTAGTTTTACCTGTTTGGCGGTCACCGATAATAAGCTCTCTCTGACCTCTTCCAATAGGAATCATGGAGTCTATTGCCACAATACCCGTCTGTAGAGGTTCTGTTACCGGCTGACGGAAAATAACACCCGGAGCTTTTCTCTCCAAAGGCATTTCATATAAATCACCTGATATGGCACCTTTACCATCTATAGGATTACCTAGAGTATCCACTACACGACCTAATAAACCTTCTCCAACTTTAATAGAAGCAATGGTGTTGGTCCTCTTAACGGTATCTCCTTCTTTTACAGCTTTAGATTGCCCCAAAAGCGCTACACCCACATTATCTTCTTCCAAGTTAAGCACCATTCCCTCAACCCCACTTTCAAATCGAACAAGTTCACCATATTGTACGTTTTCCAAACCGTAAACACGCGCAATACCGTCACCGATTTGAAGTACGGTTCCTACTTCCTGAACATCGCTTTGAGTATCAAAGTTTGCCAATTGTTGTTTTAAAATTGCAGATACTTCTGCCGGATTTATTTCTGCCATTTTGGTCTGATTATCTTAGTTAAGTTCAATTTTTTTTCTAATGTTAGACAACTTCGTTCTTACGGAATCATCTACCTGCAAATCCCCCACTCTTAGGATATATCCTCCCAAGATATCAGGTTTAACACTGATTTGCATATCAATGGTCTTATCATGATTAACCAATGAAGAGTTTTTTAATATCCGATCAATATTTTTTGGCGAGAGCTGTATAGCCGTAGTCAAAGAAATCCTTTGTATACCATTCAGGTCCTCCACGCTATTAATATATTCTTGTGCAATAGCTTTAAGCTGATCTTCTCTACCACTTCTAATCGCTAAAGCTATAATATTGCGACTGGTTGGAGAGAATGTTGAAAAAATATTCTCTGTAACGCTTATTTTCTTTTTTGCTTCTATAAAAGGGCTATTAAAAAACGCATTGAGCTCTTTTGAAGCCTCCAGAATTTTAACAAGATCTTTCATTTCACCGAAAACAGAAGCTGTATTCTGAACTTCCTGCGTAAATACCAACAAACCTTTTGCGTATCTCTTCGCTACTTTAGATGTTCTCCGCATCTGACTTAGTTTAAGTTAGATTGATTAAGAATATTTTCTACCAGCTGATTTTGAGCATCATGTCCCTCCAATTTTTGTCGAAGTATAGACTCCGCAATAGTGAGGGAAAGTTCTCCCACCTGAGTTTTAATAGCCGACATAGCTGCATTTTTCTCTGAGAGAATAGTTTGTCTCGCTTGTTCAATTATTTTATCACTTTCAGCTTTTGCTACATCTTTAGCTTCGCCTACAATTCTGTCTTTAATTTGTCGGGCTTCCTTAAGGATCGCTTCTCTTTCTAGTTTAGCCTCACGTATAATTCTCTCATTATCCGCCTTTAAATGCTGCATTTCAGCCTTTGCTAACTTCACCTGATTAAGGGCATCTATAATATTGGTCTCTCTAGTATTAACGGCTGAAAGAATAGGCTTCCAAGCAAACTTACCTAAAAGAATCACTAAAATTAAAAAAACAAGAGTGGTCCAAAATATGTTACCAATTGAAGGAGTTAATAAATCCATTTATAATATTTTTATATTATTCAGTTTAAGATTTTAAATAAGATTAATAGAAATTCTGTAAACCAAACGTTTACAGAATTTCTAATTTTGACTATTGGTTTCCAAGCATTGCTACTACGATACCAAATAGACCAGCACCCTCAATAAGAGCTGCTGCGATAATCATTGCAGTCTGGATTTTTCCTGATTGCTCTGGCTGTCTTGCAATAGCGTCCATTGCATGACCTCCAATTTTACCAATACCTAATCCAACGCCAAGAACTGCTAAACCAGCTCCAATTGCTGCGATACTACCTGTCATAATTTTATATTTAAAATGGTTGTTTTTTTTTATAATTTATATCTCAATTAATGTGCATGATGGGGTTCCTCCACTGCCATACCAATAAACAGGGCAGTTAATAGGGTAAATATATACGCCTGCAAAGCCGCTACTAAAACCTCCAAAACATTAATAAATAGGGTCAAGGCTACAGACACAGGTGCCACTGCATAAGATTGCATAATAAAGATCAATGAAACCAAACTCAGAATGACAATATGCCCCGCCGTCATGTTCGCAAAAAGACGAATCATCAATGCTATAGGTTTGGTAAACATTCCTAAAATCTCCACAGGCACCAAGATAATATATACCAAAATCTTACCTACCCATGGCATATTATTACCCAGAGGATCTAAGATATGCGACCAGTACGTCTTTCTACCATTAATATTAACAATTAAAAAGGTCAATACAGCCAATACCATGGTGAAAGCAATATTACCCGTAACATTTGCAGAACCCGGAAGCAATCCCAGAATATTCATTAACCATAAAAACAGAAAAAGCGTCACCAAGTAAGGCACAAATCTTTTGTATTTTACAGAACCTATATTTTGTAAAGCAATATCATCTCTAACAAAAACAATCAAAGGCTCTATAAACTTAGCCACTCCGGAAGGGATTTCAGATTTCTTATAGCTAGCTTTAGTAGCAAAAGCCAATAAAATCATAATAAGGGCTGCTAATAACATCTGAGCAACCACCTTTGTGATAGAGAAATCCAAAGGCATTTTATGCCCTAACTCTCCATCCTGCACATCCAAGGTACCGGCCTGATCCGTTTTGTAGATTTTATTATGGTGAATTTTATAATAATTCTCCCCAATTTTAGCCACCTGATCTTCATGTGCACCAAACTTTGCAGAAGAAAATATATGAAGTCCATTATCCCACAATATCACCGGAAGAGAAATACTTACAGCGTTTTCTCCTTCTCCCCAAAAATGCCAGGAATGCGAATCCGATATATGATGCATGATATCAGGAACAGGGTTATACTTATCAGACTTTGGCTGCTCCTCTACAGAAGAAGCAAATACAAACCCTGCGACTAAAAACGTAATCAAATAAAGGATTTTCTTTACATTCATACCGGAACTCTAATTTTTTTGCAAAAATAAGGATTTTAATGAGATTTCAAAGCTTCTTGAGTTTATTTCTTTACATGACTTTTATCCTGTATTTTAATCAAAGCCACAACCATAGCTGTTTCTAAAAGTAAGTAATACCAATAAAAGCCAAAGTATAATACAAGATGTTGCTTTATAACAGGAAAGTGATAAACCAGAAAAACCACTGCCCCCATTTTTACTAAAAGGAAGCTAAGATATATAGAAGCGATCAGATCTTGTTTAAAACAACTAATCCCTATTATACTGGACAGGCTTATAAAATGGAGGAAAAAAAACAAAAAATGCAACCTATAAGAGACGCCCACTCCCCTTGTCTCTAATACAAAATGAACCCCAAAAGCTAAAACACTAAAAATCAAAAATAAAACCAATAGCAACCATGGTGATAAAATCTTATATTTCATAAGCGCAAAGATGCTATTTTATTCTTTAATTTCCTATAAAACAAAGGGGGTGAAAGATCAATTTCACCCCATAGATAGATATAATAATTTAGTTTTAGTGTTTATCAATCTCTCTTATCTCCATACAACATGGAGGCAAAATATACAAGTTGGGCTAGAGATCCTAAAGCAGCTACCACATAAGTTCTAGCCGCCCATTTTAAAGAATCTTGCGCCGCTGCCTTTTCTTCTACACTTACCGTACCACTTTTCTCAAGCCATTGCAATGCCCTATTACTCGCGTCATATTCCACCGGTAAAGTCACAAAAGCAAAAACAGTGGTAACGGCAAACAGCATTACGCCTACCGCCAATAAGGTCTTACTACCGCTTAGCGCCATCAACATAATTCCGGCAAACAAAACAAACTGAAGCAATTTGGAACTAAAATTAACAACAGGCACCAATTTAGATCTGAGTCTCAACATAGAATACCCCACTGCATGTTGAATAGCATGCCCGCATTCATGAGCTGCTACCGCTGCCGCAGCCGCATTTCTTTGCATATACACCGCTTCAGAAAGATTCACCGTTTTACTTACGGGGTCGTAGTGATCGGTTAATTGCCCCGGAACGGATATTACCTCTACATCTTTAATATTATTATCCATAAGCATTTTTTCAGCGATCTCTTTGCCCGACATGCTATTTCGCAACCTAAGCCCAGCATAATAATCAAACTTAGATTTCAACTTATTTTGCACGATTACACTAATCAAAAATATGAGCAACAATAACAAATAATAATAATTCACCATCTCAGTACATTTCTGTATAAAAATTACTTTATATATGCAGGAAAAACCATGCCAAAAATTACAAAAAAATTACAATTGTTTATATTTGCAAAAAAAATAAATAACATGTCGGAAATTACCCTCAAAAAAGTGACTAATAATAAAATGCTTATAGATTTTATTAATTTTCCGATGAGTCTCTATAAAGACAATCCCTATTATGTACCTTCTTTCATTCAGGATGAAAAACAAATATGGAATCCTAAGGAGAATCCTGCACTAGAATACAGCGAAGCAGAGCTATACATGGCTTATCAAAATAACCGCATCGTGGGGAGAATCGCCCTTATGATTAACCATAAAGAAGCCCAAGAACTAAACATTCATAAAGTACGCTTCGGATGGTTGGATTTCATTAATGATATTAGGGTCTCTCAAGCTCTGATCAATAAAGCTATAGAATACGCACAACTAAAGGGAATTCATAAGATAGAAGGACCTATGGGCCTAACCAATTTAGATAAAGCCGGCATGCTAACTATGGGGTTTGACAAACTGGCCACTATGATAGGGATTTACAATTTTGAATACTACCCTCAACACCTTGAGCAACTTGGCCTTATTAAAGAAAAAGAATGGATAGAATTTGAAATTACCTTCCCCGATACCTTAAGCGACAAGGTATTAAAATTCAATGATTTAATTAAACAGAAATACAAACTTAAGGTAGTGGATTTTAAAAATAAAAAAGATATACTACCTCTAGTAGAACCCATGTTTAAGCTTCTGGATGAAACTTATAAGAACCTCTCCACTTACACTCCTATTACAAACCAACAGATCCAGATGTATAAGAAAAAATATTTTGGATTGATTAATAAAGATTTCATCATCTGTATTACAGACTCCCAACAAAAGCTCATCGCTTTCGCCATCACCATGCCTTCTTATTCAGAGGCTTTACAGAAATCTAAAGGCAAGCTATTTCCATTCGGATGGTGGCATTTGCTACAAGCCGGAAAAAAAACGGATAGAGCTAATTTCTACCTCATCGGCATCCACCCCGATTACCAACGCAGAGGCGTTACTGCTATTATTTTCAAAGAGATCTACAACACCTTCAAAAAAAGAGGCATTAAATTCCTAGAAACCAATCCAGAACTTGAAGAAAACACCCAGATCCAACTTTTATGGCAAGATTACAATCCCGTAAACCATAAACGAAGAAGAACCTACTCAAAAGAACTCTAATCGTCAACGCCTAACTTATGAAAAAACAGCTTATTATATACGCTTTTCTTATTGCCGTCTTCTTCATTTACAATCAATTTTTCAGGATTCAGAACGAGCAAACCAATGATTTAATCAATCTTATTTTTTCCAGTTTTCTGTTCTTATATATCGCTTACATTGCTTTTATAATTTTAAAGAAAATAAGAGGTAAAAAATAGTTTATTTTTAACCATTCTAAATTATCTTTCTAACTCATAATCAACATGAAACAATGTCTTTGTAATTTCTATTTTAGGCATATTTTTAGTATTATTGCATGTTAGTAATATGATATATAATGAGTGTGCCAGAAAATTATATCCCTATACTAATTCAAGCGGCAGTATCCATTGGTTTTGTGATAGTTACAATCATATCTTCCAGCTTGTTGGGGCCTAAAGTAAAAGGAAAAGTAAAAGAAGAAGTTTTTGAAAGTGGTTATAAGTCTGTAGGAGATGCAAGAACGCCTTTCTCTGTAAAATATTTTCTCACTGCTATTCTTTTTGTTCTATTTGATATAGAAATTGTTTTCTTTTATCCTTATGCTGTTAACTTCAAACATTTTGGGGTAGAGGGCTTTATGGCGATTGTAACGTTTGTAGCGATCTTTTTCATTGCATTTTTTTATGTTCTGAAAAGGGGCGCATTGGATTGGGATAAATAACAAATCTTTAACCTAAAGATTAAAAAAAACAAAAAAGAGATGTCAAAAGAAGTTAAAATGTTAGACACTCCACCTCCCGGTCATGCCGGAGAGGGTTTTTTCGCAACAAAATTAGAAAACCTGATCGGTATGGCTAGGGCCAATTCTCTATGGCCTCTTCCTTTTGCTACTTCATGTTGTGGAATTGAGTTTATGGCGATGATGAGCCCTACCTATGACCTGGCCCGCTTTGGGGCAGAGCGCATGGTCTTTTCACCCCGCCAAGCAGATGTATTATTAGTATGCGGAACTATTGCTAAAAAGCTAGCGCCTATTTTAAAAACCGTATATAGTCAAATGGCGGAACCCCGTTGGGTAATCGCTGTAGGAGCATGTGCTTCCAGTGGAGGAATATTCGATACTTATTCGGTTTTGCAAGGAATTGACAAAGTGATTCCTGTAGATGTATACGTACCGGGATGTCCCCCTCGACCTGAACAAATTTTGGAAGGGTTTATGCAAGTACAGGAAATCGCCAAAACTGAAAATCTTAGAAGACGGGAATCACCCGAGTATAGCGAATTATTAGAATCTTATAATATTAAATAGTCCTATGGAGCTGACCAATGAATTAGTACTCGAAGCCATTTCAAGAGAGTTTCCGGAAGCTGTAGTAGATTCGTCCACCCCTCACGGATTATTGACGATTGAATTAAAAAAAGAGGAAATAAAAAAAGTAATTCACTATTTGAAGGAGTCTTCTTATGAGTTCATTTTTCTAACAGACATTTGTGGTATTCATTACCCTGATGACAAGGAAAAGGAATTCGGGGTAATTTACCACTTACACAGTTTAATCAATAATTTCAGGCTAAGATTAAAAGCCTTTATTCCTAAAAAAAATGCTGAACTAGAAAGCATTACAAACCTTTACTCCGGAGCTAATTGGATGGAAAGAGAGACTTTTGATTTTTATGGAATCAAGTTTAAAGGCCATCCGGATATGCGCCCAATTCTCAATATGGAAGATTTAGGCTATCACCCCATGCTTAAAGAATATCGTTTGGAGGACGGTAGCCGTACCGATAAAAACGATGCAATGTTCGGGAGATAAAATTTGAAATTAGATATTTGATATTTGATGTTTAAAAAAATCTCAAATATCAAATCTCAAACAGGACCTCTAATTATGAAAGATAACAACTTATCAAATATACTTGGTCAATACGAGGAAAAAGAGCAAATCGATCAACAGCTCTATACCCTAAATCTGGGCCCCACTCACCCAGCAACACACGGTATTTTTCAGAACGTACTGACCATGGACGGAGAAAGAATTCTCCATTCAGAACAAACAGTGGGCTACATACACAGAGCTTTTGAAAAAATTGCGGAAAGAAGGCCCTACGCACAAATCACCACCTTAACCGACAGATTAAACTACTGCTCGGCACCTATCAATAATTTTGGATGGCACATGACAGTTGAAAAATTAATCGGCTGTGAAGTCCCTAAGCGCGTAGATTATATGCGGATCATTATGATGGAACTTGCCAGAATTGCGGACCACCTGGTATGTAATTCTGTTATCGGTGTAGATACCGGCGCTTTAACAGGCTTCACTTATGTATTCCAGATCAGAGAACAGATATACGATATTTACGAGCAAATTTGTGGCGCCAGAATGACCACTAACATGGGAAGAATAGGAGGATTTGAAAGAGACCTAAGTCCTAAGTTCCATGAATTACTTAAAGATTTTATTAAAACGTTCCCGCAGAAATTTGGTGAATTCCAAAGGTTGATGGAAAGAAATAGAATTTTTATGGATCGTACCATTGGTACAGGCCCCATCAGTGCAGAAAGAGCGCTAAATTATAGTTTTACAGGACCTAACTTACGAGCAGCAGGGGTAGATTACGACGTTCGAGTGGCACAGCCTTACTCTTCTTATAGCGATTTCGACTTCATCGTACCCGTAGGAACTGCAGGGGACACTTATGATAGATTTATGGTGCGTCAGGTGGAAATTATGGAAAGCTATAAATTGATTACAAATGCTTATAAAAACCTTCCAGAAGGATCTTATCATGCAGATGTACCAGATTTTTATCTCCCTGAAAAAGCCGACGTTTATACCAAGATGGAAGCCTTGATTTATCACTTTAAAATCGTAATGGGAGAACAAGACATTCCTTCTGGCGAAGTTTACCATGCAGTAGAAGGCGGCAATGGAGAGCTTGGTTTCTATTTGATGAGCGACGGAGGCAGAACCCCTTATAGGCTCCACTTCAGAAGGCCTTGCTTCATTTATTATCAAGCTTACCCTGAGATGATTCGAGGTTCCTTAATTTCGGACGCCGTTGTTACCCTAAGCAGCCTTAATGTGATCGCAGGAGAATTAGATGCATAAGATAAATCATTCTAGGAGATGTGATGGCAACTCTTAGGATTTAGACAATAAATAAAATCATTAGTAAGTTGTACTTTGTACAATAATACCACGTATTATGAGCGAAACAATTGCTTTTAAACCTGAGACTATAGAACAGGTTAACAAAATTATCGCCAGGTATCCTGAGGACAGACGTAAATCAGCTCTTATTCCCGTATTGCACATGGCTCAAAAGGAATTTAACGGCTGGCTGGATGTTCCTGTAATGGATTATGTTGCGGAACTACTAAATATAAAACCTATAGAAGTATATGAAGTGGCTACATTCTACACCATGTTCAATATGAAACCAGTAGGCAAATACGTATTGGAAGTATGCAGAACGGGACCTTGTATGCTGAAAGGAAGCGATGATATCCTGGATCATCTCCGAAAGACATTGAATATAAAAGATGGAGAAACGAGCTCAGATGGTCTGTTTACTTTAAAACCTGCAGAGTGTCTGGGGGCCTGTGGTTATGCGCCCATGATGCAGTTAGGAAAATTTTATCACGAAAATTTAACAAAAGAAAAGGTAGATGAAATTCTTGAACTTTGCCGTCAGGGAGCCATTGCCTTAGATTAAACACAATAAAATGAGTAAAAAACTTTTACTGAAGAACGCTCATATCGAAGGGATTCGCTACTTCGAAACCTACCGAAAACACGGAGGTTACGAAGCCGTAGAAAAGGCCTTAAAAATGACGCCTGATGAGATTCTGGAAGAAATAAAAACCTCTGGACTTAGAGGCCGTGGTGGTGCTGGTTTTCCTACGGGACTGAAGTGGAGTTTCTTAGCCAAACCAGAAGGTATTCCCAGACATTTAGTCGTAAACGCTGATGAATCGGAACCGGGGACTTTTAAAGACCGTTACTTAATGGAATTCATTCCTCACCTTTTAATAGAAGGGATGATCATTTCTTCTTTCTGTTTAGGCTCTAACACCTCCTATATTTATATCCGGGGAGAATATTCCTGGATTCCT
The DNA here is from genome assembly GCF_009904105.1 of Elizabethkingia argenteiflava. Lineage (GTDB taxonomy): Bacteria > Bacteroidota > Bacteroidia > Flavobacteriales > Weeksellaceae > Elizabethkingia > Elizabethkingia argenteiflava. Next base: position 45,588 of record NZ_JAAABJ010000509.1, read on the forward strand.
GATATATTAGAACAAGCGATTGAAGAAGCAAAACAAGCGGGATTCTTAGGCAAAAATATTTTAGGAACAGGCTTTGATCTGGAAATCTATGTACATAGAGGAGCCGGCGCCTATATATGCGGAGAAGAAACTGCCCTATTAGAATCTTTGGAAGGTAAGCGCGGAAATCCTCGATTAAAACCACCATTCCCTGCTGTAAAAGGACTTTGGGAAAGACCGACCGTAGTTAACAATGTAGAATCTATTGCTGCTGTGGTTCCCATTATAAATATAACAGGTGCAGAATATGCCAAAATAGGTGTAGGACGCTCTACAGGAACAAAACTAATTTCCGCCTGTGGTAATATCAATAAGCCGGGGGTTTATGAAATTGATATGACCATTAGTGTCGAAGAATTTATATACTCCGATGAATATTGTGGGGGTATTGCCAATGGCAAAAAACTTAAAGCTTGTATTCCGGGGGGATCTTCGGTGCCTATTGTGCCTGCAAATCTTTTATTAAAAACCGTCAATGGGGAAACCCGTTATATGAACTACGAAAGTTTAGCCGATGGAGGATTTGCCACAGGGACTATGATGGGATCTGGAGGATTTATCGTCCTGGATGAAGACCAGTGTGTGGTAAAACACACCCTTACCTTGGCCAGATTTTACAACCATGAGAGCTGTGGTCAGTGTACGCCTTGCCGAGAAGGTACTGGCTGGATGTACCGCATCCTACAGAAAATTGAAAATGGACAGGGTAGCTTTGAAGATATTGACTTACTTTGGGATATTCAACGTAAAATTGAAGGAAACACTATTTGCCCACTCGGCGATGCTGCTGCATGGCCTGTCGCTGCAGCCATCAGGCATTTTAGGGATGAATTTGAATGGCATGTGAAAAATCCCGAACTTTGCTTAACACAAAACTACGGTCTGGCCCATTATGCCACACCCTTAACAGCGGTAGCTGAAATAGACTAACTAAAATGCTGAATTTACCATGAAGAAATTAATATTACTTTCCCTTTTCTCTACCCTGAGCAATTGGAGCTACAGCCAAACGCTATATCCTCTAGAAGCAAAAACTTCTATTGAAAATAAAAACCTCACCCGAAAGGGAGCGATATTTGCGTATTGGGGCTGGAACAGGGCTGCCTATAGCAATTCGGATATTCGCTTTAAAGGCGCTGATTACAACTTTATGTTGAAAAATGTAGTGGCTCACGATAGACAATCGGATATCTCATTTCATAATTATCTGGATCCAAGCCGTTTAACCATACCTCAAACCAATGCAAGAATTGCCTATTTTGTTAAAGATCATGTCGCTTTAGTTTTGGGATTGGATCACCTAAAATATGTCATGGATCAGGACCAAAAAGTGGGCTTTTCAGGTCATATTTCAGATCCTAAATATGCGAATATGGTGAAAAATGGACAGGTTGATCTGACAGATGAACAGTTCCTAAGCTTTGAGCATACCGATGGGCTCAACTATATCAATTTGGGACTGGAAGAGTATAAAACCCTGCTCCAATACAAAAAAATAGATCTGCTCTGGTCCTATGGTGCAGGTGCGGGCGTGCTGTTACCCAAGAGTAATGTGAAACTTTTTGGAAATGCAAGAAGCGATAGATTTCACTTAGCCGGCTTTGGACTGGATGCTAGAACCAGTATCAATATGATCTTCTGGAATCATTTAATGGCTAGATTAGAAGCCAAGTTCGGTTATATCAATATGCCGGATATCAAAACAACATTGAATAATAAACCCGACAAAGCTTTTCAAGATTTTGTTTTTGGACAAGTCAACTTTGGAATTGGGTATATTTTTCAGACAAAAAAATCAAAATAAAAACGCTTACAGCTTAAAGCGAAGAAATATGAGCGAAGAAATTAAAAAATTTAAAATCACCATCGACGGTCAGTCCGCCGAAGTTGCTCCGGGCACTACTATTTTAGAAGCAGCCAGAAAAATCGGTGGAAAATCTGTTCCACCCGCTATGTGCTATCACAGCAAACTGGAAAAAAGCGGTGGCCGTTGTAGGACTTGTCTTGTAGAAGTCTCCAAAGGATCCGAAGCAGACCCTCGCCCTATGCCAAAATTAGTAGCCAGCTGCCGTACAACGGTAATGGATGGCATGGAGGTTAAAAATTTAACTTCTCCAAAAACCCAAGAAGCAAGACATGCTGTAACAGAATTTTTATTAATTAATCATCCGTTGGACTGTCCAGTCTGCGATCAAGCCGGCGAATGCCACCTTCAGGATTTAAGCTACGAAAACGGACTTCAACAAACCCGTACAGAATTCGAAAGAAGAACTTTCGATGCGGATGATATAGGTCCTTATATTAAGTTGAATATGAACCGGTGTATCTTATGTGCACGTTGTGTTCTATTAGCCGATCAGTTAACCCCCGAGAGGGAACATGGCATTCTCTTCAGAGGCGATCATGCGGAGATATCCACCTATCTGAATAAAGCCTTGAATAACGATTTCATCGGAAATGTTATCGACGTATGCCCTGTAGGCGCCCTTACCGATAGAACTTTTCGCTTTGCAAGCCGTGTATGGTATACCAAGCCGATCAATGCGACTTGTAAATGTGAAAAATGTAATGGAAAAGCTGTACTGTGGATGAAGGGAGACGAAATTCTGCGGATTACGGCACGAAAAGATATCTATGGAGAAGTGGAGGATTTCATTTGTAACGATTGCCGTTTTGAAAGAAAAGAGCTTAAGTATTGGAATATTGAAGGACCAAGACATATCGACCGTCATTCCGTAATCTCCACCAATAAATACGGAAGTTTACAAAATTCGTATAAGCGCATAGAGACAGAAAGTGTAACAGAAATCGATAGCAACCACGAAAAACAATCATGACAAATATTCTTTTTACCACTATACTTATCCTTGTTCTATTTGTTTTATACATTGCCGTTGCCGCCTATTCTACGTGGGCAGAGCGCAAAGTAGCTGCAATTATGCAGGATAGGATAGGTCCCAACCGAGCAGGACCTTTTGGAATCTTCCAACCCTTAGCCGATGGAGGGAAACTTTTCTTTAAAGAGGAGTTTATGCCTAAGAACGCTGAAAAATTTCTATTTATACTGGCACCTGGTATCCTAATGTTCATATCCTTAGTCACAGGAGCAGTTATACCCTGGGGAAAATCTTTGAACATCGCAGGAGAATCTCTACCCGTACAAGTAGCTTCCATTGATGTGGGGGTACTTTTTCTTATCGGAATGGCGTCTACAAGTGTATATTCTATTATGATTGGAGGTTGGGCTTCTAATAATAAATTTTCACTTATTTCTGCTATACGGGCTTCCTCTCAGATGATTTCTTATGAATTGGGGATGGGGCTGGCCCTTTTATCCATTATTTTAATGAACGGCTCTCTGGATCTTCGTGTAATTACGGAAAATCAATCGGGATGGGGCGGAATGCAATGGAATATACTTTTTCAACCCGTCGCTTTTCTTATTTTCTTCGTATGTTCTTTGGCAGAGTGCAACCGCGCGCCTTTTGATTTAGCGGAATGTGAGTCTGAACTCATCAACGGGTTCCACACCGAGTACTCCTCTATGAAATTCGGACTTTTTTTATTCGCAGAATATGTTAATATGTTTATTTCCTCTGCTCTAATCGCTACTTTATTCTTTGGAGGATACAATTACCCCGGTATTCAATGGGTAGGCGAAAACTGGGGAGAAAACATCGCTGGAGTGCTCAGCATTATCGCCTTCTTGTTAAAAGCCTTCATCTTCGTCTTCATCTTTATGTGGATAAGATGGACCTTACCAAGATTCCGTTACGATCAATTAATGCACCTAGGCTGGAAATCATTTATCCCGATTGCCTTAATTAATTTATTGATAACCGGTGCCATTTTGCTTTTTGTAAACTAATTAAACATCTGCCAAAAAAAAATCGGATGAAACTAACGAATAGATCAAAAGTAGTCTCCAAAAAAGAGATGACTTTAGCCGAAAAAATTTATATCCCCGCCATAGTCAAGGGCATGGGGATTACACTAAAGCATGCCTTTCAAAAAAACAAGACCATCAGTTATCCTGAAGAGAAAAGGGTTTTTGCAAAAGTATGGCGTGGCCAGCATGTGCTCAAAAGAGATGATGAAGGAAGAGAAAGGTGTACGGCCTGCGGACTTTGTGCCGTAGCCTGCCCTGCTGAAGCCATCACCATGACCGCCGCAGAGAGGACTAAGGAAGAAAAACACCTATACCGCGAAGAGAAATATGCTTCCAAATACGAAATCGATATGCTCAGATGCATTTTTTGTGGTCTTTGTGAAGAAGCCTGCCCTAAATCGGCTATATACCTAACAGACAGACTTGTAAATACAGAAACCAACCGCGGTTCCTTTGTCTATGGAAAAGACAAATTAGTGGAAGATATGGATCAGCGTATCGATATTTCCGATCGTCAAAAAAAATCTTATAAACAACCAGAATAATGGAACAGTATATTTTTTATTTTGTAGCACTGTTAGCTTTAGTCAGCGCCATTTACATGGTTTTTGCCAAAAATCCGCTCTATAGCATTCTATCCCTGATTATCACATTTTTTTCTATTGCGGGAATGTATATCCTGCTCAACGCACAGTTTTTAGGTATTGTTCAAATCATTGTATATGCCGGGGCGATCATGGTTCTCTTCTTATATATTCTGATGATGCTGAACCTTAAATCAAAAGACGAATCTTATAAAAAAGGCTATATGAAGTTCATAGGAATTCTTTCGGCAGGACTTCTACTAACTGGATTATTAGGAGCCTACAGAGGCGTACAGGGCAGTGCACTGCTCCCCACTTCTGATCAGGGAGTAGGACTTACCCAAAACCTAGGAAAACTATTATTTAAAGAATATGTACTTCCTTTTGAATTAGCCAGTGTACTTATTCTGGCCTCTATCATCAGTGCAGTATTAATTGGTAAAAAAGATATATAAAATGGAAGAAGTAACGAATTCAATGTTACAGGCTGTCCCGATAGAACACTACATTATCTTGTGTAGTATATTATTCAGTCTCGGCGTTTTAGGCGTATTAATACGCAAAAATGCCATCATCATTCTTGGCTGTGTAGAGCTTATGCTAAACTCTGTAAATTTACTTTTGGCAGCTTTTTCAGCCTATAAAGGAGACGGACATGCTCAAGTACTGGTATTTTTTATTATGGTGGTTGCCGCTGCGGAAGTCGCTGTAGGCTTGGCCATATTAACCATGATGTATAGAAATACCCGCTCCGTAGATGTCAGCATGTTTAATAAATTAAAAGGATAAAAATGCAGATTGATAATTTGATTATAGCTCTACTTATTTTACCATTAATAGGATTTTTAATTAATGGCTTATTCGGAAAGCATTTACCTAAAGTATTAGTAGGTGGATTAGCAACCTTAATGGTGTTGGCCTCTTTTATCTTAGCTCTTTACATTTTTTCCGATTATACGGCACAAACTCCCATCAGAATAATCTCCCTTTATAAGTGGTTTGAGATTCATGGAGTGGCAGTTAACTTTTCATTACAAATAGACCAGCTCTCCTTGATGATGATTTTAATTATCACGGGAATTGGCTCATTAATACACCTGTATTCGATTGGGTATATGTGGCAAGATACAGGTTTTTACAAATTTTTTACTTATCTCAACTTATTTGTATTCTCCATGCTTTTATTGGTCATGGGAAGCAATTATTTAATCCTCTTCATAGGCTGGGAAGGTGTAGGTGTATGTTCTTACTTATTAATAGGCTTCTGGTATAGCAATGTCGAATATGGAAAAGCGGCACGCAAAGCTTTCATTATGAACCGTATCGGAGACCTTGCTCTACTCATAGGTATTTTTGCCATCGCATATGAAGTACATGCTGTCGACTACTTGAGTATTGCTCAGCACGCGCCTAAGTTTGAATATAACGGTATAGCCATTATTTTTATCACCACTTCCTTATTTATAGGAGCGATGGGAAAATCGGCACAAATTCCCTTGTTTACCTGGCTGCCGGATGCCATGGCGGGCCCTACCCCTGTGTCTGCTTTAATCCATGCTGCCACAATGGTTACAGCTGGTATTTACTTGGTGGTGCGCTCTAATTTTTTGTTTACCCTAGCCCCCAATACGATGGAATTCATTATGTATGTGGGTCTGCTCACCGCTTTGGTTGCCTCTTTTATCGCTTTAAGACAAAACGATATTAAAAAGGTATTGGCTTATTCTACAGTATCTCAATTAGGTTTTATGTTTATCGCCTTAGGTGCTGGTGCTTATACCACAGCAATGTTTCACCTGATGACACATGCTTTTTTTAAAGCCTTATTGTTCTTAGGTTCGGGTTCGGTGATTCACGCTATGGGAGGAGAGCAGGATATGCGACATATGGGAGGATTAAGAAAAAAAATCCCTCTCACTTACTGGACTTTTTTAATCGGCACGCTTGCCATTACAGGTTTCCCTTTTCTCTCGGGCATGATCTCCAAAGATGAGATTTTAACCGCCGCTTTTATTAAAAGCCCAGCTGTATGGTTTTTCACTTTTGTGAGCGCCACGATGACCGCTTGCTATATGTTTCGCCTGCTATACCTAACATTCTTTGGTGAATTTAGAGGTAGCAAAGAACAAGAACATCATCTCCATGAAAGCCCGCTGAGTATGACTTTACCCTTGGTTATCCTTGCTATTCTTTCCGTAATTGGCGGTTGTATTAACCTTCCGCATTTTATTGCGCATGAACATGCTCAACAATTGGCCCATTGGCTTCATGCCGTCATTATTTCGCCTGTTGAACGGCCAGAAATTAGTATGACCACAGAAATGATTTTACTCTCCTTAACGCTACTGATGTTCCTGATTGTCTGGATTATGCTAAGGCGCTTGTACGTCAATAAAAAGAAAATGGCATTACCGGAAAAAAAATATACCGGTTGGGAAAGGCTTTCTGCTCAAAAGTTAAAAATTGATGAAATCTACAATGCTATGATTATAAAACCTGTTGAAGGAATGGGAAAAGCAGCATCTATGTTTGATAAATCAGTCCTCGATCGTATCGTTGATTTTATTGCCTCGTGGGCAGAAGGTTCCGGAAAATCTTTTAAACGCCTTCAAAACGGAAATGTAGAAACTTATATGCTCATGATGTCATTGGCTGTGGGAATCATATTAATTATTAACTTTTTATTGAATTCATAAGATGTTATTAGCATTATTACTAATACCAGTGATCGGAGCTGCTCTGGTTTTCGCATGGAAAAGCCCCATGGCTAAATATTTAGCCCTTATTATCGCCTTACTCGAGATGGCTTTATCTTTTTTTATCCTCTCTGGGCTCGATTTTATACCTACGGTTAACGATCCACAATTACAATATCAGATCATTACTCCAGAATCTTCTTTCCTGAAAACTTCTCTACACTTGGGAATTGATGGTTTATCCATGTTATTTATTCTTTTAACCACTATCCTAACGGCTATCATTACCCTGTCATCCTTTAGCCAGTCCGTTCGTTATAAAAATACATTCTACGGACTTGTTCTATTGATGCAGTTTGGCTTAATAGGGGTTTTTACTTCCCTGGATGGATTATTGTTTTACGCTTTTTGGGAAATCACACTAATCCCCATCTGGTTTATATGTGGAATATGGGGTCAAGAAGATCAGAAAATTCGCTTTACCACTAAGTTTTTTGTCTATACTTTCGTAGGTTCACTCCTGATGCTCGGGGGTTTAATCTATGCCTATACACACGCGGCATCCTTTGCTCTTCTTGACCTGTACCATGCTGATTTGAATACCCCTCAACAAATTTTAGTGTTTTGGCTTATTTTTGCAGCCTTTGCGGTAAAATTACCCCTATTCCCTTTTCATACTTGGCAACCGGATACTTATACCTATGCCCCTACCGAAGGAAGCATGCTTCTCTCTGGTATTATGTTAAAAATGGCGGTATTTGGATTGGTAAGATATCTCCTCCCGATTACTCCTGCAGCTATTATAGGACTTTCGGGAAAAATCGTGCTGACCTTTGCGCTGATCGGGGTGGTATATGGCGCCTTAATCTCCATTGTTAAAAACGATATCAAAAGAATTATCACCTATTCTTCCCTCTCTCACGTGGGGCTTATCGTAGCCGGAATTTTCGCATCGACTCTCCTAACCCTCAATAAAGAATTCTCTACCGAGGGTGCAGAAGGGGCCATGGTACAATGCTTCGCACACGGAATTAATGTCGTAGGTTTATTCTATTGTGCCGATATTTTATATAGGAGATTCAAAACAAGAGATATTAGACAAATGGGTGGACTGGCTAAAGTAGCCCCTACATTTGCCATACTATTTTTGATTATTGTATTCGGAGCCATGGCTGTTCCTTTAACCAATGGATTTATCGGTGAATTTATCCTATTAAAATCGATTTTCGACTATAATACCACCGCGGTTGTTATCGCTGGTCTTACCATTATACTCTGTGCCGTATATATGCTCAGGATGTATGGAAAGGCTATGTTTGGAGAAGGAGATAAGATGGTCATGGCTAATAGTAAGGATCTGAACGGGGTAGAATTCTCGGTATTAGCCTCCCTGGGAGTATTTGTTATACTTCTGGGTCTATTCCCCAACAGTATCTTCGAGATGGTGCGTAGTTCTTTGGAGTTTATCTTCATATCGATGAATAGAATAAATTAATTGAAAGGAAAATGACAGTATTTATTATAATTTTCATAACAGCAGTTTGTGCACTTTTTGCGGGTGTTTTTAACCAAAGCAAGTTCTCTAGGTACATTGGGATTTTAGGTCTTTTAGTCGCTTTGTCGGTAAGCTATATGCCTGATGGTAATTTTTTCCTAAAATATAGCAATATGTATCGGTATGATGATACAGCTATATTGCTCAGTCAGATAGCCATTCTTATTACCTTATTCATCTTTTTCTTAGGGGGATTTGCGCTCAACAATCACAGGAGCCACCAATCCGAATTGTATGCATTAATGCTTTTATCCCTATGTGGGGGGATTATCTTATTCGGCTTTAGAAATCTGGTTACTTTATTTTTAGGTATTGAACTTCTATCCATTCCTTTATATGTTATGGCCGGTACCAGTAAAACAGATCTGCGTTCCATTGAGGCTTCTATGAAGTATTTTTTAACCGGCGCTTTTGCTACGGGTTTCCTGCTCTTCGGGATCGCGATGATCTTTGGAAGTACGGGGAGTTTTGATATTCAGGAAATTCTGCAATACAGTTTAATGTTTTCGAACAATCCCATGTTCATCCTCGGATTTATTCTGATGCTCTGTGCCATGGCTTTTAAAGCTTCTTTAGCCCCCTTCCATATGTGGAGTCCGGATGTCTACCAAGGGGCACCAACATTGATTACCCTCTTTATGGCAACGGTTGTTAAGATCGCTGCTTTTGGGGCATTGTTCAACTTAATGGTCATCACCTTTATGGGCGGCTACAGCAATTGGATAAATATTTTGGGTAGCTTTAGCATCATCACACTATTATTAGCCAATTGTATGGGTTTGGTGCAAACCAATATGAAACGTATGCTGGCTTATTCAAGTGTTTCACATGCAGGATACATCTCCCTTATCTTTTTTGGCATCAATGAATATTCTGTAGAAAAAATGGCTTTCTACCTCCTCTCCTACTCCATAGCCACCGTAGGTGTATTTCTAAGCCTACTATGGGTAGAAAAAGTAAAAAGAGATTTATCCTACAACGCTTTTAAAGGATTGGCTAAAGCAGAGCCTCTGTTAGCCATCGTTGCCAGTGTCTCCTTATTATCTATGGCAGGTATTCCTCTTACTGCAGGTTTTATGGGAAAATTCAGCTTATTTAGCCAAGCGATGAATAACGCGGCATTACTGGTATTTATTGCCATTCTGGGTTCTGCCTTAAGTATAGTTTACTACTTAAGACCTATTATCGCTATGTTTTTCTTTAATGAATGTACTTTTAAAACCAGTGAGAAAGTTAGCCTCACCTATAGTATTTTAGCTGTTGTCATCATTTTGTTCATCATTGCTTTAGGGGTCTATCCGGATTTTTTTAGTGCCCAGTTCAGAACTGTATAAAAACAAATTTTAGTATAAAAAGCCCCCAAAATTTGGGGGCTTTTGTATTTTAGAATATCCAAGCATCCCTTTATGTCATAGGCTATACTTTATTTAGTTTAGCCACGACAGTCTTAGCGTTAAATTCTTTATTATTGATTAAATTTGTACGAAATGTTCCAGACCAGAAAATCACCTTTTATACTCCGCATTGCATTTCATAAGTATTTTGAAGTGCTTGAGAATATTCGGGATCACCATCCGGAACCTTATCGCCGTGACTATGTAAGGGTTCTTCTGGAGAAAGCAGATAGAATTCCAGAACTGAGAACCGGATTTGAAGATCCGGAGATCATCTCTAAACATGAAGAACTCCTCCACTCCATCCTCAGCGATTTATTTCCAGAAGCCTTAACCTATTCCGAAATAAAAGCCGTTAGTATACCCTTTTTCAACATCACTTTTAATTATACTGAACGTTTTAAAAAATTACTCAAGGAAGCTGGTAAGAGTTTTGAAATTAAAATCCGGAATATCGACGATGATTATTTCTATATACTCAACTGTGTCGTTATTATCCATTCTTATTTTAAACGCGAAATTAAAGTCTCATCCCCTCTGTATTTTGATATTCCCGATAAAAGAGGTTTCATCCGGCATTATCGACTTTCCATTAATGCCGATTTTACCGAAACCATCCCTACAGACAAAGCCTATCTATTGAACGAACAGGAAATAGATTTACTCTTGGACAACTATGATAATATCGATTTATGGCGAGAAAAATTTCCATCCGATAGCTGGATTCTCAAAGGTTTTTTTGTGGTGAGCTTAACCGACGTGACCTCAGATTTTTCTCTTTCCGAACTGAAATCGAATCTTCTAAGCATAGATCCTGAAACCGGAACCTTAGATACAAGCCTTGAGCCTATCTTCAGTTCTTACTTCGAAATTCCAGATCTGAAAACAGGTTTTATGTTTTTTAATCAGGAACAACATAGGCTTGAAAAACTGGAGAATAACCGCGCTTTTTTCTCTAGCTCCGTTTTGGAATACCTCTATGAAAAAATGGATGCTAATACCATAGGTAAAGAAGCATACGAGGCCTTAGCCCATAGCAACAAACCTATTGTCATCTCCGATGTACATCAATATATCCGCCATATGGGCTACACCCACCTCACGGAATATTTTCTGAATAACCATGTGAAGAGCTTCGTGCTGATTCCCGTAGTAAAAGAGAAGAAGCTATTGGCCATTCTAGAGATGTCTTCTGGTATCAAAGGAGCTTTTAACAGTCTTAAAGTAAAGAAATTAGATTTTATCATCCCCTTTCTTCTCTTTACCATCAGCCGCTTTCACTATGAATGGCAAAATAAATTAGATGCTATTATTCAGCGGGAATACACGGCCCTGCACCCTAGTGTAGCATGGAAATTTAGAGAAGAAGCACAAAAAGCTTTTTTTAGTAGTTTTCGCCATGAAGAATACAGCCCTAAAGAAGTAGCCTTCAAACAGGTCTATCCTCTGTTTGGGCAAAGCGATATTAAAGACTCTTCCTATATAAGGAATAAAGCCCAACAAGAAGATCTCCTGGAACAACTGCATAGGCTTCTCTCTATTGCTGAAAATATAAAAGAAAATAAAAACGAAGGAAAAAAAATAATATTTGCCCTCAGAATTCTTATCGAAGAAGTGGAAGCTGGCTTAAAAACAGATACCGAACAGCGGGTACTACATTTTATTTCCAATGAAGCCCACCCCCATATAGAGCAGAACAGGCATCCCGAAATCAAAAATTATTTCCGTCTACTCGATCCTAACGGGCGGGGGATCTATAAGCGGAGGAAAGACTTTGATGAGACGGTAAGCGCCATTAACCAAAATTTTGCCAATATTTTAGAAAAAAGAGAAGCTGAGGCCCAACGTATCTTTCCTCATTATTTTGAACTTTTAAAAACAGATGGAGTAGAACACAACATCTACATTGGCCAGTCTATTTGCCCTACGAAAAAATTTTCAAAAAAAAATCTAAAACACCTTAGATATTGGCAATTGGAAACCATATGTGAAATAGAACGCTCCCATCAATCTCTAAAACACAGCTTACCCTACCCTCTCAATATTCATTCCCTGGTACTGGTTTTTAATATGCCCTTATCCATACGTTTTCGCATGCACGAAAAACGCTTCGATGTAGATGGCGTTTATAATTCTCGCTATGAAGTCATAAAAAAACGCATCGATAAAGCCTATGTCAGCAATAGCACAGAAAGAATTACACAACCTGGAAAAATATGCATTGTATATTCTTCACAAGAGGATGAAAAAGAATACTATACCTACTTACAAAAACTCCAAAGAAAAGGCTATGTCGCTTCGCTGATTGAAATTTTAGAGATCGAAGAACTCCCCGGCGTAAACGGATTAAAAGCTCTAAGAGCAAGCTTTATATACTAAGGATCTTATCTAGATCGTCCAAAAAGCAATCACAAAGGCGATGACAGAAGTTATGATACCCAACATAAAAATTTTATAGGTGATGCTCAACAAACGGTATTTGCGATTAAGTACGACACCCAGGTAATATAAATCGCGGATCATAGCATCATAAAGATAATCCCGATCTTGCATCATCTCCTTTACCAAAAATTGATAATGCTCCAAAGGCATTTTATAGAAATTACCAAAGAATAATAAATTCACCTTGTGATCCTGTAGATCCTGTTGGGTAAAATCTCCGCTGGTGACCTTAGGTTTGGTAGATAATATCGCAAATACAATTGTAATGACGCTAAAAAAAAGCAAAATAAAGGTAGGCCATACCAAATGTGCATTTTTAGGGGCATCCAATTTGGGGAGTAAAGTAGATAAAGCTATCGAGATGATAATAGCGTTTACGGAAAGTAAAATATTGGCTTTACTATCTGCAATATCACTAAGTCTCGTATGATTATTAAGCGTAATGCGAAACATAGTATCTATACTACGATCGGATTTTACGCCTTTTTTCTTGAATTCTTTAGAACCTAGGTTCTTTTTTTCCTTTTCTGTTTCCTCTTGCTGTATCACGCGCTCAATTTTATAAAGGTTTTTTTCTTTTAGGGGATTCCAGTTTTTCTTAGCATAATCGGTATTAAACTGATGGCTTATAAAAAATTCCCTATTCTCCAATGCCCAATCTCTTTTACCCAAATCTTTGTTTTGGGTCATCTTCCATTCCTTTCTTAACCGCTCAGAATAAGTAAAGTAATCTTCACTGGCCAAATGACTACAATCCGCATCACAAATAATTTTCTCCAATATACCCTGTGGTGGCGTGCATAATTTTGTCACCATAATCAGCGCTTTCACCCGGGCAATAAAATCATCCTCCATACCTTCAGCGCTTAAAAAAGCCTCAGCGATCTCACAACTTTTCTCCTCATGTCTATGGGTGTCTTCCAGATAGCCACTATCGTGAAACCAACACGCCGTTAATAATATTTCAGTCTCTCTCTCATTTACATTTTCCATCTTTGCGAGCATTCGTGCGTGGTTTACAACCTCATAGGTATGCTGATAATTATGGTAAAGAAATGCAGAAGATAACTTATCTTTGAACAAGTCCAGAATAAAAGAACCTGCTTTTTGGATTAAAGTCATTTTGTTAGATTTGGTACGTAAAATTATGCATTTCAAAGTTTATATTCCAAAAAATACACACCTCTATTTTTTAAGCCTTTTCATGATGTGCATGGCCCTGCAGTCCTGTGCCTCCTATGGCATACAAAAAGGAAAAAATTTGTCCGAAACCTCTCCTATAGATTCCTCACATGTGCTCCACCAATTTTTTCTTATAGGTGGCACCGGCAATGCCGAGGAAGCTCGAAGTGAGCACAACCTAAACTTATTACAAAAGCGACTCAAGCATGCAGGTGACGCTTCCACCTTACTCTTCCTGGGAGATAATATCAACCCTCGAAGCCTTCCCTCTAAAAAGGAGATGACCTATGATGAGGCCAAAATGAAATTGGAAACCCCCTTAAAAATATCAAAAAATTTTAAGGGCAACACGATTTTCATTCCAGGAAATCATGACTGGAAATGGGGGATTAGCGGGCTACAGGCACAAGAAAAAGCCGTTAAAGACTATACCCAGGATAAAAAATCCTTCCTCCCTCGGAAAGGCTGCCCTATTGAGCAGCTCAAAATGGGAAACGACCTGGGCCTGATCGCTATCGACAGTGAATGGTATTTACAAAACTGGAATTTACACCCACACATCAATGCCGACTGCTCTGTTAAAAGCCGTGAAAATTTTTTCGAAACTTTAAAAGATATCCTCAATAAAAACCAACAAAAAACCCTTGTAGTGGCCCTGCATCATCCCCTGATCAGCAGAGGATCCCATGCGGGTTATTACGGATGGAAAAACCATCTATATCCCTTTGGCCATAAATTTCCCCTTCCACTGATGGGTTCTTTCATCAATATTTTGCGTTCTGCCTCTGGCTTCAGTGCACAGGACCTGAATAACAAAGCTTATACCGCCTTTGTAAAGCGCATTAAGAGCATGGTACAAAATAACACCAACCTCATCTTTGTCTCGGGACACGAACATAGCCTCCAATATCTGGAAGAAAAAAACATCCGACAGATTATCAGCGGCGCGGGTTCTAAAAAAGAAGCTGCCAAAGCAGCCGCTTCTAATGATTTTAGCTTTGGAGGCTATGGTTATGCCATTTTATCCCTCCATCAAAATGGCGGAGCAGATGTGGCCTACTACAGTACAGAAGGTTCTACCGAAAAACTATTGACTAGGATTAAGGTATTGGACCCGTCTAGATCTTTACTTGGGGGAAATAAAACCGAAAATTTTCCAGATAGTATTAAGACTTCCGTATATCCTGCTGCTTTAACTAAAAAATCCAAAGTCTATACCTGGCTCTGGGGAAAACATTATAGAAAATATTACAGCCTGCCTATACAAGCAAAAACTGGCCGCTTAGACAGCCTTAAAGGAGGGCTTAGCCCTGTTCGTGCAGGCGGCGGCAATCAGTCCAATTCCCTACGTTTAATCGCAGACAACCAACAGGAATATGCCATGCGGGGCATTAAGAAAAGCGCCATACGCTTTCTCAATGCTGTAGCTTTTAAAAATGAGACCTTCGGTAGTGAGTTAGAAGGTAGTTTTACCGAGAAATTTCTATTCGATTTTTATACCACGGCTCACCCCTATACTCCTTTTGGAATAGGTAATCTTTCAGAAAAAATCAATATTTATCACGCTAACCCGCTTCTATACTATATTCCAAAGCAAAAAAAACTAGAAAGCTTCAACAAAAACTATGGAGACGAATTGTATATGATGGAAGAGCGCTTCTCGGGTAGCCCCGAAGATCTGAAACTTCTCGGAGGTGCCACCCAGACACTCAATACGGAGCAAATGATGAAAAACCTGCGAAAATCCGAAAAATATAGGGTAGACATCCAAAGCTACATCCGAGCACGCCTTTTCGATATGCTTTTAGGCGACTGGGACAGACACGCCGATCAGTGGCGGTGGGCAGAGTACAAAAGAGGCGATAGCATCTCGTACAAACCCATTCCTAAAGATCGTGACCAAGCCTTCAGTAAATACGATGGTATTCTACTGAAAATCATTATGCAAATGCCCCCACTACGCCATATGCAGAGCTTTAAAGAAAAGATACGAAATATTAAATGGTTTAACAGAGAACCCTATCCTCTGGACTTGGCTTTACTAAAAACCGCTACCCAAGAAGACTGGCAAAAAGAAGCAAAATACATCCAGCAACAGCTCACCGACGAAGCCATAGAACACGCTTTTGATCATCTGCCACCAGAAGTGCAAGACGCTACCTTAAAAGACATTCAACAAAAACTAAAAATAAGAAGAAATAAAATAAACCAATATGCCAAAGCCTATCACCGGTTTTTAGAAAAAACTGTGGTACTGGCCGGAACGGACAAGGAGGACAGATTTGTAATCCGAAAAGAAAAAAATAAAATACTCCTCTCCCAATACCGCATTAAAAAAGGAGGCGATCAGTTGATCTTTCAAAGGTTATACTCCCCAGATAAAACCAAAGAAATATGGGTATATGGACTAGATGGTGATGATGTGTTTGAAGTATCGGGAAAAGGAAATACTGGGATAAAAATAAGATTGATCGGCGGACCAGACCACGACACCTACCGTATAGAAGACGGAAAAAACATCAGCCTATATGATTTTAAATCCCTGAATAATACCTATGCGATTAAAGGCTCGGTAAAGCGAAATATAAAAGACGATTACCAAGTCAATACCTACCACTATAAAAAGCCCCAATACAATTTCTGGATGGCTTATCCACAAATGGATTACAATCCAGATGATGGAATTAAAACTGGTGCTTCTACCAGCTATACTCACAATGGCTTTCACCAGAATCCGTTTACCTCGCAACAACGATTCAAAACTTATTATGCTTTTGCTACCCAGGGTATAGAACTGATGTACGAGGGGGTTTTTCCAGATGCAATCGGAGCCTGGGCCCTACATCTAAATACCCGATTTGCCACCCCCAATTTTTCACAAAATTACTTTGGCTTCGGTAACCATACCCCCAATCCAGAGAAAGAACTCGGTAAAAACTACAATCGGGTGAGGATACAACAACTCCAAATACAAACTTCGCTCTCTAAAAAAAGTTTCTCGGGCATAACCCAAGCATTGGAATTGAGTTATGAAGATTATAGGGTGCAGTATACCCCAAACCGATTTATTACCCAGTCTGCACTTATCCCTGCCAAAGTCTTTAACAGTCAGCGGTTTTGGGGAGCTCAATATCGCCTGAGCTACGATCACAGCGATCATCCCGCTTTTCCCACTATGGGATTCGGTTTTGAGGCCTCCGCCGCATGGAAAATGAACCTAGAAGACCCACATCGAAATTTTATGACTTATTCTGCACGTCTAAACCTTACCCATCGCATCGATGCTGCAGGGCGTTTCGTACTGGCCAGCAGAATACAGGTAAAATACATCAACAATTCGCATTACGATTTTTTTCAGGGAGCCGACTTAGGAGGTAATGATAACCTCAGATCCTTCAGAAACAATAGGTTTATGGGCCGTTCTTCCATCTTTCAAAGCAGTGATCTTCGCTGGAATTTTGGTCGCCTAAAAAACAGCATCATGCCGGTGAATTTCGGGATGCTACTAGGTTATGATTATGGACGGATATGGCTGGATCACGAATATTCCAGAAGGTGGCACCAGTCTGTAGGCGGCGGTATCTGGCTCAGTATCTTAGAAGCCTTTTCCGCACGGGTTACCTATTTTCAAGGTAGCGATGGAGGCCGGCTTTCTGCAGGTTTAGGATTCAGATTTTAAAATTATTATTACAAACTTATTTTTTTTAATGATATTGTTATAATAGTATTTTATTTTTCATTATATTAGCGTATACTATGTAATAAAAACCAATTGCCAACATCTTCTTTTTTCGATACCCACCCCTCTTATTAACTTTTCTCTTGCCCGAAATCTTCTTCGGACAACTAGCGCCTGGAATTAGTTTCGCAGACACCCGAGAGACCAATATCCTCCCCCTACACTACAGACGTGAAATACGGGCAGAGTTTAAGGCTAGGAATGCTGTAGGAGCTCCTGGAGAGGGCTTTTATTACGGCATGCTCACTCTCGCACCATGGATTGATAATTCGGGAGATAAAAATCACCAACTCAATTTTAACAATGGGGGTATTTTTTACAGAACAGGCTTTCATAAAGGCCCATGGGAAGCATGGAGATCTCTTGTTTTAACCAACACAAAGGGACAGGTGGGCATACAAACGACCACCCCTGCAGCTCCCTTAGATATACAGGGTAAAATTCGTTTTGATTATAAGGCTCCAGTCTATGGAGTTGCCATTTCTGCCAACCATTCGAATACAGGAGGTTGGGCCAGAGGATATTACTTCTTCGATGAAAACACTTCTGCCTCTTTGGAGGGTTTGGATCAAAAAACGTATTGGAAAGGCTTTTTATAGGTACATATACCAACCCAATGGTTGGTGTTCTATACCGATACCAAATGGGATAACTTCTACGGAAACATGTCCATTGCCAATAAACTGGAAGCCAAAGAAATTAGGGTCACCTCCTCCCCTACAGCCGATTTTGTTTTTGAAAACAACTATTTACTCCCCGACTTAGAAAAAGTGGAGAAACATATCCTGGAGCGAAAGCAACTTCCGGAAATTGCTTCCGCCAAAGAAATGCAACAAAAGGGGGTGGACGTGGGCAGTTTCCAGATTAAGCTCCTTCAAAAAATTGAAGAACTTACGCTGTATACTATT
The DNA here is from genome assembly GCF_009904105.1 of Elizabethkingia argenteiflava. Taxonomy (GTDB): domain Bacteria; phylum Bacteroidota; class Bacteroidia; order Flavobacteriales; family Weeksellaceae; genus Elizabethkingia; species Elizabethkingia argenteiflava. The sequence goes on from NZ_JAAABJ010000509.1 coordinate 64,016, forward strand.
GAACAGAATAAGCAAATGAAAAAGCAGACTAAAGTTACAGCGACACTTGAGCAACATTTAGAAAAATTAGAACAGCGTATCCACAATTTAGAACATCAAAAGCCATGAAAAAACTATTGACATCCCTTCTAGTATCCTCCACAGTATATCTTGGGTATGCCCAATCGGCACTTTATTTTAGTTATGATGAAAACCCACCGGGGTACCCAGGCGCCTATGGCTTGGCACAACAGTCGAAAAAATATGCCCGACGATAAAATTCTTACTGCCGCTCATACCTGTTCTTCTTTAAGAACTTATGATCAGACACTAGAGACCACAACATTAAACTCAGTAAAAATCTTTTCACCTATGGGTAAAAAGACTGATAATGGATCTCATGAACACGCTTACCGTATTTGCCTTTGGAAAAAAGAAAAACATTCCAAATGGCTGAACAAAAGAATAAATTTATGAAAAGCTTATACACTTTTCTATTTATAACCTTACCCTTTTGGGGGACAGGACAGGCTATTCTCGATCAGGAAGAAACCTCTTCCCGAACTGTACAAGATCCCAATACTGTGATCTTGACAGACAACTTTAAAGCTTCCGCCGCTAAAGTGCAAACTTTTATCGCCAAAATAGGTCCTGCCACACAGGTATCTGGGGGCGGCCCCACCGATTCCCATGCTGGAAACAACAATCCCAGGGGTACACTCGGCAATATTCCTTTTCAAGATACCCAGGGGACTATAGAAGTCGATGTAAATGGACAACTCAACTATAGCCTTGCCATAGCACTACCTCCAGGTATAAAAAGCGTAGCTCCCCAAATTAACATGGTCTACACCAGCGGAGGCGGAAATGGTATTGCCGGATACGGATGGAATCTATCGGGGGATGGAGATGATGAAAATCCCAAGCAAAAAACACCAGGAAATAAATACGGAACCTTAGAAGAATAAAGAGACTGGAGAGATTATCCCGGATATCATGAAGGTGAAACACGACTAGACAGAATCTTCAGAATGATGAACAATGCCCATATGTACATGATAGCAGCAGATAAAGAAACTGGAGTGTTATGATATTTGGTGGTTGTGCAGAAAATAGCCATGTCAGTATCTAAATTTATATGTACTGATAGATGATATCAAGAGGGGGTCATTACAGTAAAACGTTTATAATGAGTAATATTATTGATCCTTATCAAGTATTGGACGACACATCTTTTTAGAGACTAAAAAAGAGTCCATAAACTGATATAAAAGCAACATCAAAGCTTTTTTGTGATCAGAAATATATTAAAAAGGCGTAAATTCTAAATTTTTATAGGTCTATTAATTTGTTTAGCAGGGAAAAAAAGTTCCTACGATGATTCTACTTTATTTTTGCCCTTAATAAAATTTTAGTTCAAACAAAGTTGGTACAGGAATCCTCCTATTTTGGAAGCTCTTTCATCGGCAATCAACAGCTGATGATTACCCTTAAAGCAGATGCCCTCCTTTTGAGAGGTATGTTCCAAATCGATTTTTCTGATTTTGGCATGCACAAAATCATCCCCCTGATAATCTTCCAACAAAAGAACATTTTGATGGGTGATCAGCGCCACGGTCTTACCATCGGGGCTAATATCGGCTCCGGTAATGGCAGCCTCATCAAAATTACCCCCCGGTTTCAATTTCCCCAAGAGCTCTGCCTTATAATACCCCGGTTTATTGGGTATTTTGTAGATGAGTGAAGTACTATCAAAACCTTTGCTTCTATTTTTGGTAAATAGATAAAAGAAGCCTCGATGTTCAAAAAAAGCTTCACAGTCGTAAAACAGCTCTTTCTTTCGGGGCGGGAAACCCGTTTGTTCGGGATAATAAAATGTGGTAGTCTGTAAAACAGGTGTATGATCTGCAGCGTCGATTTTAACTTTATAAATGGCGAGATTTTCCCGGAGGTTATCATTATTACCAAAATCACCAATATAGGTAAATCCCTGCTTATCCTGAGAAATATCTTCCCAATCCTTATTCACGGCTCCATCTATGCGGACCTTCCTGAGCAGCTCGCCCTTCAGATTGAATACATAGATTTCGTTTTCGTTTCCGTGATCTTCATGTGTATATAGAAAATTTCCATCCAATGACAACTGAATACCAGATATTTCTTTCATTTTTTTTGGGAAACTAAAAACAGTTTCCAGCCTTTCATTATGACTTTGCTGCGCTTTGGGAGTGCAATAAAACAAACAGCATAAAAGCGGGAAATAACGCAATGGATACAGCATCGTATTTTTTTATCAAAAATACTATTTAGTAGCTATATGCCAGCCTACTTCCCTAAATATATTTTTCCTACTTCATTTCAATAGACAATCACTTTACAGGCTTCCGGATAAAAATCTGCTGAATCGCTTTTCATCCTATTAGCTTTGGAAGATGAAGCGATTAGGATCGGCTAAATTCTGCGGTTAAAATAAAGGGGGCTTCTCCCCTCGCTAACCAACCTTTTTTCAGTATTCTATAAAGTCCGGCCTCTTTTGGATATTCCGCATCTGGATAAGGAAACCGCTGAGATCGTCCCGGCCCAAGTTTATACTTTACAGATTTTGGGGAGTTCGCATTCTTGAGGGAAATTTTGATCCACCCGGAATCTGTTCTTTTTTGAATAATAAAACCTTCTTCTAACAAGATAACCCCAGAGCTATGGTTTTCTATGGTATAAAATGCGGATGTAGCGGCTTCACTATCCGGGAGATAAATATTCATCCACGCCTGCACATCATTGATCTGCTGAATCTGATGGGTCTTATTTTCAATACCCAGGTTTAACTTTTTGCCTTCTTTAAAACTCAGGTTAAGCATCTTTAAAAGTAAAGGATAATCCACCCGTTTTTTGGATACATAAAAAACTTGTGGGCTCATGCCTATGGAAACTCTGATATTATCCGCATGATCGGGATCATTTTCACAATCCGAAATACGGATATTATGGTACCACGTCAAGTTTTCAAAATCGGTGGTACAAAAGATCATCATAAGCAGTCCTATACCTATTGCTATTTTCATAAAAATATATTGTGAACATTGCAGTTATTATTTTAATAGTCACAACGTCTTACACTAGGGGCAGGAGAAGGATAACATCCTGAAAGCCCCGAGAAAATTGTCAATACACAATTCGTATTTACGGAGTCATCATCGTACTTTTGGAATCCAGAACGACTGCGGTAATAAACATCACCTGGCGTATTCGCATAGGAAGAAACAGAGGTCCCCCCACAAGAAGAATTAGTACAGGCATCCCTCCATTCCTGATCCGTTACGGGGCGATTTGGAAATAACGAAGGATCTATAATTCTTTTTTCAATATTCCCCGAAGCGTTTCTATAGCTTACCAAAATTGCTACATGATAATTCCAGGATACACAACAAGAGCCATTGCTTGCTTTTAAGTTACCGTATACAAACTGTTTTTCACAGTCATATCCATTGCGCATCAAGATCTCTCTCATTTTATGTGCGCGGGCATAGCATCCATCCACCGGATAACCAAAGTTAATACACTCCCGAGAAGATGTAGAAGATCCACAAGACTGACTTTTAATTTGTTTAAACAAATCTATTAAAGTCGCCTGATCCGGGATAACACTCTCTAAAGTGCCCACTGCTCCCCTACTCCTTTCATTACTCCTTTTGGTTAACATGGATTTAAAAGATCTTGCCTCCGCTGGTGTTATATGCTCTATATTAGCGATTTCTGTACTATTAGGCTTTAGATAAACATGGATAGGGGTTTCCCGTTGAATAGCCTTCTCAATTAAATTAATACTTTGCTTATTTTCCGCCGTATTTTTTAGGGTGTAAAATTGTGCTGAAATCATAAAACCCACCTTGATTAAGCCATCTTCTTTAATCATACTAACAGGTATGGTTTTACCAAAATCAATATTCGCTGAATGGGTTTGAGATTCTGCCCCCACTACAGGATTAGAGCGATTCATTTCTGAATCCGAACAGGCATTAAATGACAAAGCAGTCATAAATACCACCACTGATAAAAGAATTTTTTTCATAATATATTGGAATTTAAGTGAATTAGAATTTCATATCAAATAACATTCAACTGATAAAAAAAGAAGTTTCCTCGAAAAATTAAAAATAGACTTCCTACTGATGATGTTAAAAAACAAAAATAAAACTCATTTTTCAATCATTTATTAAATCCAAATATATAAAAAATAGTATAAATTAAAGTTTATACTATTTTTTCATTTAATATAATAAAAAAACATGGGCGAGAATAAGAGATTATCCTCTTATTTTAGAATCACGCCTCCTGCCCAAACGGCTAATAAACCCATAAAAACACTGGCTGCAATATAGATGGAGGCGATGAGTAAGTTTTCTGAATGAAATAGATCCAGACTTTCCGCGGCAAAGGTTGAAAATGTGGTAAAACCTCCACAAAAACCAGTCACAAATAAATATTTAAAATCGGGGTTCAAACACTGATATCGCTCAAATAATCCCAGTAGAACACCTATCATAAAGCAACCTAACACGTTAACCATAAAAGTACCCCACGGAAAGGCTCCAAGACTACTTTTACTAAAATATAAGGATACCAGATACCGCAAGATACTTCCAATCCCTCCACCAAAGCCTACTAATAATATAGATTTTAACATGTTTTTAGTTTTTTAAAGTACACTTTACTCTGGTGTCTCCGTATCTTTTTTTACGCTGTTCCACAACTCGCCCATTTCTTCCAGTGGCATTTCGGAAAGAGAAGTTCCACTTTGCAAAGCCAACTCTTCCATCGCTTGAAAGCGTCTGATAAATTTTCGATTGGTCCTCTCCAATGCAGTATCTGCATTGATGCCCAAAATCCTGGAATAATTAACAAGAGAAAAGATAAGATCTCCCAATTCTGCTTCTATTTTATCCACCTCCTTTTCTGCTCGAAATTCGGATAACTCCTCCTCCACCTTTTTCCAGGCTTCCTCTGCAGTAGGAAAATCAAAGCCTATGCCCTTGGCCTTATCTTGAATGCGAAAAGCCTTAATCATAGGAGGAAGTCCCTTAGGCACCCCGGCTAAAACAGAAGCATTTCCCTCTTTAAGTTTAAGTCTCTCCCAATTTTGCGTTACTTCTTCTTCATCCTTCACCTTTATATCACCATAAATATGCGGATGTCGGAAAATTAATTTTTCATTAAGAGCCTGAATGACCTCGGCTATATCAAAACTTTGCTTTTCTTCCCCTATTTTAGCATAGAATACCAAATGCAACAATACATCTCCCAACTCTTTTTTTATCTCTTCCAGATCTTCGCTTAACAGCGCATCCGAGAGTTCATACACCTCTTCCAGGGTTAAGTGACGCAGCGATTGTAAGGTCTGTTTGCGATCCCATGGGCACTTTTCGCGTAACTCGTCCATAATGTCCAAAAGTTGTCCAAAAGATTCTAGTTTTTGAGCTTTGGTATTCATAGTATTTTTTATCTATATTTTTAAGGCAACCAAATTTAGCTAATTTCTTGCCCACAAAAAACTCTGCTCCCTAAAGGGGAACAGAGTCTCGTAGATTTAAAAAAATCTTATTCTTCGATTTTCTTTTTAGTGCTTTTCTTTGCAGGCTTTTCAGCTGCAGTTTTCTCTGTTTTTTTCGCTGGTGCTTTTTTTGTTTTCACCTCTTCCGCTTCAGGGGTTTCTTCATTTTCAGCGTTTAGAGCGGTAAAGTTTTCGGGCTTGATATAGCCGGCTTTTTCCAAAATATTATACCACTGGACCAATTTTTTAATATCCGATTCATACACCCTGTCCACATCATAATTAGGAAGTACTTGCGACATAAAAATTCTAAGATCTTCACCAGAAGACTTATGATTAATCGTGCTTTTAAAATCTTCTTTTTTTGCAATATGATGAAACACCTCAAATAAAGGCACTTCACTTTCAAAAGTGAACATAGAGATATTATCCAAAAGGCTTACCTGGCTGGTATTGGAAATATTGGCCTTTTTATGGGTTATAATATCTTCTATAATAAAACCTGTTCTCAGCTGAGAAACAAGCCTGAACAATCCCGGTTTTCCTGAAATCGAGATGATTTTTTCTAACTGCATCTTTATTTTTTATCTTGGTTAATATTCTGTTTATCTAGACTATTTTGGAAACCTCATTTTATAATCCACAGCGATCTCCCCGGCAGCAATTTTATTCAGTTTTCCCTTTATTATTTTTTTCTTGAGTGCGCTTAGTTTATCGGTAAATAAAATACCGTCAATATGGTCGTACTCGTGTTGAATGACGCGGGCCCGGATGTCTGAAAAAGTTTGGGTGTGTTTCACAAAATTCTCATCATAATACTCCATGGTAATGGTCTCCGGCCGACTTACATCCTCGCGGATATCGGGAATGCTAAGACAGCCTTCGTTAAATTTCCAAGGCTCTCCCTCATAATCCAATATGTGAGCGTTGATAAATACTTTTTTAAAATTCTGAAGCTCCCCTCGAACGTCCACATACTCTTCATCCTCTGCTAAAGGCCGAATGTCGATTACAAATAAACGAATATCGAGGCCTATCTGAGGTGCTGCCAGCCCTATGCCATGCGCCTGATACATGGTTTCAAACATATTATCGATTAAGGATGTTAGCCCGGGATAATCCCTGCTAATATCATGTGCTTTTTTTCTTAAAACAGGATCGCCATAAGCGCGAATTGGTAATATCATCTTTTTTCTAAAAAATTCTGCAAAATAAGGGTGGCACTTATTTTGTCTATTAAACCTTTTTGTTGTCTTTCCTTTTTACTTTTACCGCTCTGACTGATAACAAAGGAAGCCATTTTACTGGTAAACCTCTCATCAAGACGGTTAATCTTCACCTCCGGAAATGCAGTTTCAAATTGCTTTAAAAACGCTTGAATTTCCATCTCTATTGCCGAGAGATTGCCCCTGAGATCCGTAGGAAGACCCACCACAATCTCTTCTACCCTATTCGCTTGGAAATATTCCTTTAGGAAATCCAGGAGTTTGGGTGTTTCTACGGTTTGCAGTGCTGATGCAATGATCTGTAAATCATCCGTAACAGCCAAGCCGGTACGGACTTTACCATAATCAATAGCCATTATCTGTCCCATCCTGCAAATTTAATTATTTTTTTAAGTTATGAAGCCTGCGAATATTATCTTCTTAAAAAATAGAATTCTATCACTAACGAAAAGGTATGCCTCCCCCTCGATTCTTAAGAATCTCCTTATTATTTTTTTATAACTTTACTCATCTTAAAACTATTTACCATCTGCTCAAAGAATATGAAAAAATTAATTTTAGTACGTCATGCAAAAAGTGATTGGCCGGAGGGGGTGGAAGATTTCAACCGCCCCCTCACGGAACACGGAAAAAGTAATGCAAGCGCAATGGCGGCACATCTTAAAGAAAAAGGCATTGCAATTCAAGCACTTATATCTAGCCCCGCTAACAGAGCTTATCATACCTGCCTGCTCTTTCATGAAGTCTATAAAAAAGCACAGATAAGCACCTATCCTCCGCTTTATAATGCTCACGAAAGCGATTTTATGGAAACCATCCACAGGATTGATGATGACTATACCAACGTCGCTTTATTTTCTCATAACAATGGTATCTCCAACTTTACAAATCTCTTCTCGGGGAAGGATATCATTAGTTTTCCTACCTGCGGTGTGGGTGGATTTGAAATTGATATTGATTGTTGGAAGGATTTTAACGGGGATCAATGTGTATTAAAATACTTCTACAGCCCAAAAGATTTACACACTCCCTAAATCAGCTTAGCAAAGAATATACTCGTTAAAATTTATATCTCGTAAACTGGTTTGTATGAGACTATCAACCTTATATTTATCGCTTGGCGCTTTCTTATCTCCCATAAAAATAAGCTAAGGCATAGAGACTACAGTCCTATTGATAGGCAACATCACCTCACATACAAATCCATAACTGCCAAGTAAATTCCTATCTTTGTCGAAATCTAAAATGTAAATGAAAACGAAAAGAGCATTTTTCCTTGAAGCCTATAAATTGGGCATAATTAAATTCGGAAAATTTACCCTTAAAAGTGGAATTGAAAGTCCTTTTTATGTAGACCTACGCCCTTTAGCCTCAGATCCTAAAATTCTTAAGCAACTCTCTAATTATCTTTTAGAAATTCTTCCTTTGGATAATTTCGATCTGATTTGTGGAGTTCCATATGCCGCACTCCCTATGGCTACAGCCATGTCGCTAGAGAGCTATATCCCCCTTATCCTCAAAAGAAAAGAAGCCAAAACCTACGGTACCAAAAAACTCATAGAGGGTCTTTTTCACAAAGGTCAAAATTGCTTATTGGTAGAAGATGTTATTACTTCTGGAAAATCTCTTTTAGAAACCATTTATGAAGTGGAAAATGAAGGACTAAAAGTGTCTGATATTATCGTAGTACTCGATAGACAGCAAGGAGGACGGGAAAAGCTTCAGGAAAAAGGTTATCAGGTTCATACTTTATTTACCATATCGGAAATTGTAAAAATTTTGCAGGAAGAACAACAGCTTACAGAAGATGAAGTAGAAAGAATTCATGATTTTCTGGGAGGTCATAGCATTACTTTTGAAGAAAAGAAAAAAACGCGTTATGAAGAAAAGCTAAAAAATATCGATCACCCAGTGGCCACCAGATTACTAGAAATCGCCTTGCAAAAAAAGAGTAATCTCATTGCTTCTGCAGACGTTACTACTACACAAGAACTATTAAACTTGGCAGAAACGCTAGGCCCTCATATCGCGGGACTTAAAACCCATATCGATATTATTAGGGATTTCGATTATCAGCAAACCATTCTTCGCTTAAAAGATATTGCCGAAAAACATGATTTTTTACTGATGGAAGACCGAAAATTCGGTGATATTGGCAATACTCAAGAATTACAATTTTCACAAGGCATGTATAAAATTTCCAATTGGGCAGATATGGTAACGGCTCATGCCATTGGCGGTACCCAAGCTTTACAGAGTTTTGCTCAGACAGGTATTATCGCCATTTTAGGAATGTCTTCAAAATCTAACCTTACCGATGCTCATTATCGTGAAGAAGCGATGAAAATTATTACAAACAACCCCAATGTAATAGGCTGTGTAGCTCAAAATCAAATTCAGGATGATCTGTTGCTATTCACTCCAGGTGTTCACCTTACTACAGCTGATGATGATAAGGGACAACAATACCGCACTCCAGAATATGTTTTTAAAAAATTGCACACCGATTTTATTATTGTCGGGAGGGGTATCTATAAAGCCGAGAACATTGAACAAGCTGCATTAACCTATAAAATAAAAGGCTGGGAAGCCTATGAAAATGCAATATCTTAAACTTGAGATCTCAATATGATAGTATGCATATTGCCAAAATAAATGATGTAATATAGGGATAATTAACTTATTTTGGGGTTTGAGGGCTGCTTCCTAAAAATTTTTAAGCTCTATTCTATTGCATTATGCTAAAAAAACTGTTAAGTTTTCATAACACAAAATAAATATTACTTAAAATTAGTTAATCCCTTATTTTCTGGCATCCTATTTGAAAGCTATATGACACTTCATATTAACAGATTTTTTTTAACTAACGAAAAAGCAGTTCCTAATTCTTAGGAACTGCTTTTGTATTCTGTGTTTATCACCCTATCTGATTTGTTTTTAATCCCCGGAGAGACGCAGCATTTTTATCGAGACCATTAAACTCAAGCACGTTCTATATTATGCTCACTAATAATTTTAACATAGATTTTCTGGTTTCATTTTACCAGAATGTCCCATAAAAAAAGGCCTTTTCGAAGTCTCTTTTTTATTTTTTATTGAGGTTTTAAAATTTTAAATCCTTATTCACTTCTCTTACCGCATCAGCCGCCGACTGGAATTTTTCTTTTTCCATTTTATTTAAATCTAATAGGCTAATATGCTCCACTCCATTTTTACCGATAATACAAGGCACGCCTAAACAGATATCTTGTTGGCTATACTCGCCTTCCAGGAGAGTAGAACAGGGGATTAATTTTTTCTGATCGTTGACGATAGACTGTACCATGACAGAAACCGCAGCTCCTGGCGCATACCATGCCGAAGTTCCCAGAAGCTTGGTGAGGGTTGCTCCTCCCACCTTGGTTGCTTCGGTAATATTTTTTAGTTGCTCTTCATCTAAAAAAGTACTTACAGGCACACCTTTTCTGGTCGCAAATCGAGTTAAAGGCAACATCCCTGTATCGCTATGGGCAGCGATCACCATGCCGTCTACATCAGATACCGGACTTTGTAGGGCCTCTGCCAGTCTATATTTAAAACGTGCACTATCTAAGGCTCCACCCATACCTATCACTCTATTTTTAGGCAATCCTGTAACTTTATTGATCAAATAGGCCATGGTGTCCATGGGATTACTCACCACGATGAGAATAGCTTCTGGTGAATGCTTCAATATATTTTGGGCGACTTCTTTTACAATTCCAGCGTTAATGCCTATCAGTTCTTCACGAGTCATCCCTGGCTTACGCGGAATGCCAGAAGTGATCACGGCTACTTGAGAGCCGGCTGTTTTGGTATAATCGTTTGTTATCCCTGTAATCTTAGTATCAAAACCATTAAGGGAAGCTGTCTGCATAAGGTCCATGGCCTTGCCTTCTGCGAATCCTTCTTTAATATCCACCAAGACTACTTCCGTAGCAAAATTCTTCATGGCGATATACTCTGCACAACTCGCTCCTACAGCACCAGCTCCTACTACACTTACTTTCATATTTTATATTTTATAGATTACCAAATATAATAAATTATTTACTCAATAAAAAGCGTTTATTATCCTTTAAACGAGAAAAATATATGATTTAATAAGTTTTTTTAAGCCTTTTTTATAGGACGATCATCTGTTTTTTCATGCTGCTATACCCCAAAAAATTTCTCCTACTTTTCCTCCTCAAAATAGAGACGATAAAACTTCCCTTTCTCATCCTCTCCGGTTTCTATTTTTTTGCGGTCTCCATGTACATAAATATGAAAATTTTTATCCAATTTAATCACGCTTTTAAAATGTCTTTGTTGTTTCTTCACCGCGCTTGGAACTATGGCAAAGTTCTCTTCCAACTGGATATCCCTTTCCTCCTCGTATTGCTTTTTGTACTCATCAAAGCTGTCTATCACTTCGGGATGTACCAACACCTGCTTCTTGAACTCCTCTAACTCGAAATTCTCTTTATCTTTAAAAAAATGAATAGATTTATTGAGAAAATCGGCCTGATCGGCTTTGCTGATTTCATATTCCTGTGGCAACTGCTCAGTAACGTAATTTTTATACATAGACAAGGTATATTCGGTATTAAAATATTCGTCTTTACGCTGCTGAAGCTGTAAGAAATCATCTACCCAATAGCGAGCTTCTACACCTGTTTTAGTCGTGTCGATTACAGATACCCAATATCCTTCTTCCTGGTGAGTATTAAAAATAAGACACCCCTTATCCAGCTTCCTGAGATGAATACCCTGATCTTTATGGATCTGAAAACTATCTTCCTGAGGCATAACCTTTAAAAAGGTTTCTTTATTCTCGGTTTTAAAGAGACCTACAGCATCTACTATTTTTCCTTCTAATACGTAATCCTCAAAGTAAACGATATAAAACTCTCCATCTTTAATGTTGTTATGCAAGGTCTTATGATAAAGGTGCTGAGCTAGGTTTTTAGATTCTTCGTGGAAAAATTCAGGTTTTTCAAAAATTTTTGCTACGAGAGAAAAGACCACATTGTTCTCGAGGGCCTCTTCATCATAAAACTGATAATATACGCCCGACTTGAAAGGGGTTAGGAAAAAATCTTTGAGTAACAGCCTGATATCAGGATCCAATTCCAGCTCGCTTTCTGATAGCAGCATGCCCTCCCCATTCATTTTATTACGAACATAATGTACTGATATATGTTCCAGTCTGCGGATATTATCTTCATTCATTTTTTTATATTTTTTGAAAGTTACAAAGATAGGGCTTGGATTTGTCAATTACATTCCTTGGACCCAAAAAATGATTTGCTATAAAAATTTGTAATCACGTGGCCATTATAAACTTATTTATACAGCATTTTAAATTAAAAGAAGTAGAGATGAAAAATTAAGCGGGTCCTATATTATGAAGTCTTGCAATAAGACAGTATGTCGGCTTTAATACAGAGAATCAAGCCTTTGTCAGTGACAATTTTTCAGTTGGGGTAACAAATTTTCCTATTCTACACCCTGGCACACACTTTGAAGTTATCTTGGTGTATTCTTTAATTATTGTTTAACTTTTAAAAATTCGTTTGTTATGTCAATCTTAAAGAAAAACAATGATAGCCTGCTCCCTATCAATCCACGTGCACTGTTCGATGATTTTTTCAGCCGCGAACTTTTTAACTGGGGCAATCATAATTTTTCTTCTACCTTAAGCACTGTTCCTTCGGCAAATATTAAGGAAAATCCGGAAAATTTCGAAGTGGAAGTGGCAGCACCGGGCATGGAAAAAAAAGATTTTCAGATTACCCTGGAAGGCAACCTTCTTACCATTACATCGTCACGAAAAAACGAAACGGAAGAAAATAAAGACAATTATACCCGAAGGGAATTCAGCTATCAGTCTTTCCAACGTAGCTTTGAGCTTGCCAAAGACGTGGTGGATGAAGAGCACATCCAAGCAAAATATGATCAGGGTGTCCTAAAGATCAGTATTCCTAAAACGGAAAAAGCAAAACAACAGTCATCTCCGCGGATGATTGAAATTCAGTAAAAATAAGTCAACCACTAAAAAAGGTTTTCCTAAGGAAAACCTTTTTTCTTTTCAAAAATATGCTACTGTGAATTCGTCAATACTTAATCTATTTTAAAGTTATTCAATTTGATGATAACTGTCAGATTAAATATTAACCGATTCAGATAAAGTCTTGATTCCTTTCTCTTTTTCCTGTTAACTGTTGTATCTCCATTGTTTCCTGTTAGAATATAAGAGTTTATGTCCTGATTTAAAGTGGTCCTCCCACTCCCTTAAACTTCTCTACAAAGGCACTGATTTTTTGAAAAACGCTTCGTTTCTTGATTAAATATTGTGGATTTAACGGACTTATTTTAGGTAAAATAGCATTCAGCTCCGTACCATTTTCACTGGCAAATTCTCGTTTCAATGAGGCAGATATGTATCTCTTTGTCGCCTCCTCATTTAGATTTTCATCTGTAATTAATGCTGAGGCCTCTATTTTTTGTTTTGCCTGTGCATATTCAAAAAAGGTATCGATTATCCCCGCTTTATCCTGAATCATATCAAGATTGGTTTCGTTAATAAAATCAACAACTAAGGACTCTTTTGCTCTGTTGCCTATACTGGCACGCACAACTCTGCGAATCTCTTCTACTAGAGCAACTTTATCTTTGGTCTTTTTGTTGTTTTCAAAAATTAATTCAAGAATGTAATCCAGATTGATTTCTTGTGATTTCAACAAGTCTATTTCAAAAACAACATCATCCCAATCGATTGTAGATTCCGCTGCTTCTTTTCCCTTTTTTTCTCGTCTTATCCAATCGCGTATATCATTATAAGTAGAACGATAATCTTGGACTGTTCTTTCCGGCAACAGAGCAATTGTTTGCATGCCATCAATTTCCTCATCTGTTACGAAATAAGTTTCTTTGAAAGCTTGCACAGTCTCATTATCATTCAAATCGATTTCCTGTAAAGCTCTTAGATGCGTAAATTCATCGTAGTTCTGCAATATATTTTCCACACGTAAATACTCTCCAAAAAGCTTTGCAAATTCTTTTTTATCTTTTTCTGTAAAAATTTTATCAGGGTTGGGAAACCTTTCATTCAACTCATTTACCACCTCAATATAACCTCTGCGGGCTTCGCCTGTGACGATATCTGTAAACCCCTCCAGATACTCTTTATAGCTTTTTTCAAGCACCACATTTTTGGTGTTCTTATCCCCAAATAAAGTAATGGCATTAATGGTGGCTTTTTCTAAATCTCGAAATGTAACGATATTACCAAAAGTTTTCGTTGCATCATAAATACGATTGGTACGCGAAAAGGCCTGCATTAAGCCATGGTAACGCAAGTTCTTATCTACAAAAAGCGTATTCAGCCTAGGTGCATCAAATCCGGTAAGGAACATACCTACTACTATAATGAGGTCTACCTCTTTACTTTTTACACGTTTTGCTAAGTCACGATAGTAGTTTTGAAATTCTTTGCTCCCAACCCCATAACTGGTTTTGAACATGGTATTATAATCATGGATGGCTTTGGTTAAAAACTCTTTAGCACTACTATGCATGGCAGAAGGCTCAAAAGTTTCATCAGGAATTTCACCAGCTGCATTTTGTTCTTCGTTGGCCGCAAAGGAAAAAATGCTTGCAATTTTAAGTGGTTTTTCGCTTTCTTTTTGCAACCTATTCAGTTCTTCGTAATAGAGTTTAGCGGCATCTACACTGCTTACCGCAAACATGGCATTAAATCCGTTGTTGCTAACTTGGTTTCTGTGGGTTTTGATTCTGAAATTTCGCAAAATGTATTGCGAAATTTCTTTGATACGAGCCGGATGAAGTAGTGCTTTTGTATTTTCTGCAGCACTTAGTTTTTTCTCATCTTGTTCTTGCTCTATACACTTAAATTGAGGCCTTACATCGTTATAATCTACCTTAAACTTTAATACTTTTTCATCCCGAATGGCATCAGTAATCACGTAAGAATGCAACTGACATCCAAAAACACTTGCTGTAGTCTCGGAACCCAAAGCATTGTCGGGGAAAATAGGCGTTCCTGTAAACCCAAATTGATAGAACTTTTTAAACTTATCTTTCAGGTTATTTTGGGCTTCACCAAATTGAGAGCGATGAGCTTCATCAAAAATGAAAACTACTTGCTTTTGATAAATTTCTAAATCTCCCTCACTTTTCATCAAATTATTGAGTTTCTGAATCGTGGTTACAATGATTTTATTATCCGCTTTTTCAATATTGCGTTTTAAACCTGCAGTACTGTCTGATCCGTTTACGCTATCGGGAGAAAAACGTTGATATTCTTTTATGGTCTGGAAGTCCAAATCTTTACGATCCACTACAAAGAATACTTTCTCTATAAACTCAAACTCTGTGGCGAGTCTTGCTGCTTTAAAACTGGTTAAGGTTTTTCCCGAACCGGTGGTATGCCATATAAATCCACCACCTTCTGTGGAAGACCATTTTTGGGATCGATACGAACTTCCTATTTTCCTCAACATCCTCTCTGTCGCCGCTATCTGATAGGGACGCATGATGAGCAATGTATCGCTTGCATCAAAAACCGAATAGGTAAGGATCACCTTTAATAAAGTATGTTTCTGAAAAAAAGTGGCTGTAAAATCTTTCAGATCCCTGATCAAAGAATTATCTGCTTTTGCCCAGTTCATGGTAAAATCGAAACTGTTTTTATCTCGTTTTACGGTATTAGCAAAATAACGGCTATCGGTACCGTTTGATATAACAAATAACTGCAAATATTTAAATAGAGAGTTTTCGCTATTAAAGCTTTCTTTACTGTAACGATGTACTTGATTAAATGCCTCACGGATAGCCACTCCACGCTTTTTAATTTCTACCTGTACTAAAGGCAAACCATTCACCAATATCGTTACATCGTATCGATTGGCATGTGTTCCTTTTTGTTCGAATTGCGAAATTACTTGGACTTTGTTCCGAACAATATTCTTTTTATCGACTAAATAAATGTTTTGAATGCGCCCATCATCAAATACAAAATCGTAAATATAGTTATCATGTAACTTTCTTGTTTTATCTATGATGCCATCCCCGGGTTTATCCAGATACTCGGCTACAAAACGACCCCATTCGGCATCTGTAAACACCGCATCATTAAGTGTCTCCAATTGCACCCTTACATTAGCCAACATGGCTTGCTGGGTAGTAAGGTCTTTCGGATTTTCATAGCCCTGACTCATTAAGTCTTGGATGAATTCTTTCTCGAGTGCATGCTCCATTTGATAACTTACAAGAGCTTCTTTAGGTATAGAATGCCTAGTGTAATTATCTAAAACAATAAAATCTATGGTGTGAGGCTCTGCCATCTTATTCTTCTACAATTGGGCCGTTATTAGATTTAAAACAATAGTTTGTTTTAATTTGATTAACTAAATATACTAAAACTTATTTATCGTTATGATGGATTATAGAAATTTTTTCGCCCGAAAATTTGCTGTGACTCCATAGGTTGATGATTCGGTTGTAATATACATTGGCTTGGATTTTCAATTTTCTATCTACATCGCTGTGCAAATCATTATCCCAATAGAACAAATCTTCGGTAAATGCATTGTAGTACATCATCTTCATTTTTGTTTCCCCTTCCCCGGTCTCTGGATTTTTGGGAGCTATCAATTCTTTAAACTCAGGCGACAAAAGTGTTTTACCCGTACCGTTAAATGTATAAATTAGTTGCACTTTTTTATGAGCATCCTTTAAAGACTGCGCTATTTCAGTTAATGATGTTGCCATATTATACTTTTAAGTTATCTTTTGGAAATGTCAATAACAGATCTCTATAATACTCATATTGTTTTTGTCTTAATTCTATTTCTTTAGGCAAACCTTCGCTGATGGACGTAGTAAGCGTATCGAATTTGTCTAAGATGGACACTATACGTTCTTGTTCTTCAGGAGAAGGTATTGGAATTGGGAATTTTAGAAACATCGGTTTTCTTAAAGATGTAACAGAGGAATGAACTGAAGTTTTCTTAACGTATATATAAAAATTGGCCACCATATAATGGTAAATGTATCGGGAGACAACGTCAGCATTAGGAACAACCCTGTAAGCTCTTTGGTGTAGGGCATATTTACCGACTGCCCAATGAAAAACCTTACCTACTCCAACACCATCACCCGCTGTAATAATTGCCGTTTCGTCAAAATCATAAGAGTTAAGCTGCAATGGTGCCATACCTCTTGCGTAAAACGTATAACTTCCGTCATCAATCGCGTCTTTGGTATCATGACTGCCTGTGCCTATTATAGCGATCTCTCCAAGCGTCTTCCATTCTACTTGCTTTTCGTCAAAACGCAGGAGCTTATCCCTATAGCAATGATACTGCTGTTTACGAGCGGTAAGCTCGGCGGTAAGCTCGGCGGTAAGCTCTGAAAAAGTATCGAGAATGCCAACTATTTTTTGCTGAATTTCGAGTGACTTTTCTGGATTATCGGGGCATGGGATTGGGATTAGTTTTTTGGAATAATTACTAATCCACTGTCTCTTGTGGTCTCCATCGATTAATCCACTGGGCAGGGTATCCAGCCAATAATAAATATACTTTAATGAAATTTTGGATTCGTCTTTAGGCGTAATCATCTTCATTGCTGATGATTTAGCCTTAAAATCAAAATTAACCCATTTTTTAGCAGCTGTAAAATCATCGAAAATAATAACAGGTATTTCCGAAGCTTTATAAATACCAGCAGTTTCATCAGTGTATCCGAGAATAAAAGTTTTTCCAGCAGTTAAAACGGGAGTTTGAAAATTATCATTATAATTATTTGAATTCACTAAATATTTGGTAGGTTGTTCATAATCGGTAACCTCCCCCAACGCTTTCCACTTAACCTCAACACCCTCTAATAATTCATCTAAATAACTCATGCTTCAATCTCTTTTACAATTTTATCAATATCGACACGCAAAGCATTAATTTTTTCCACTGTTTTTGCTATTTTAGTATTCAACTCCGCAATATCAATCTTTTCACGATTATCTTTCGCTTCTACATACGAGCTTACCGATAGGTTGTAATCGTTTTCTGCAATTTGAGCATTATCTATAGATACGGCTATATGCACTTCATCGGTTTTGCGGTCAAAAAGGTCCATTATCTTTTCAATATGCCTGTCTTCCAACACATTGTTATTGGTTACCTTTCTAAAGAAACCTTCTCTGGTAGCATCTATAAACTGGGTTTTGTTTTCGCTCTTGTGTTTAGAAAGCACCAAGATATTTACCGAAATAGAGGTGCCATAAAACAAATTGGGAGGTAAGGCGATAATGGTTTCTACAAAATTGTTGTCCACCAAATATTTTCTAATCTTTTGTTCGGCACCACCTCTATAAAATATCCCCGGAAAACATACGATAGCTGCTCTTCCTTTACCAGAGAGATAACTGAGTGCGTGCAATACAAAGGCAAAATCGGCTTTGGACTTGGGCGCCAATACACCAGCAGGAGCAAAACGATCGTCATTAATCAAGGTGGGATCTTCGGAACCTATCCAATTAACGGAATACGGTGGATTGGATACAATGGCATCAAATGGTTTCTCATCGCCAAAGTGTGGATCAATCAGTGTATTGCCCAATGCGATATCAAATTTATCGTAATTGATGTTGTGTAAAAACATGTTCATACGAGCCAGATTGTAGGTGGTATGGTTAATCTCTTGCCCAAAGAAACCCTCTTCGATAATATGGTTGTCAAAGTGTTTTTTGGCCTGAAGCAACAAAGAACCCGAACCCGCTGCCGGATCGTATATTTTGTTTACCGTAGCTTGCTTGTGCATCGCCAACTGTGCGATGAGCTTGGATACATTTTGAGGTGTAAAGAATTCGCCACCGGACTTTCCTGCATTGGCAGCATAGTTGTTAATTAAAAATTCGTACGCATCGCCAAAAAGGTCGATTTGGTTGTCCTCAAAACTCCCGAAATTCAACTCTTCCACACCTTTTAAAATAGCAGCCAACCGGCTGTTTTTGTTTTCTACGGTATTTCCTAAACGTGTACTGGTCGTATCGAAATCAGCAAACAATCCCTTAATATCGTATTCAGAAGGATAGCCGTTTGCAGAACTCTCGATAGCATCAAAAATAGCTTTTAAGTCGGTATTAAGGTTTTCGTTAGTGTTGGCTTTTTTAGCAATATTCACAAACAATTGGCTAGGATATATAAAATAGCCTTTTGTTCTTACCGCATCGGCTTTAATTTCAGACGTTATAACAGCATCCGGCAACTTTGCATAATCAACACCAGCATCCCCCCCTTCCATATAATTGGCAAAGTGTTCACTGATGTACCGATAAAAGAGTGTTCCCAATACAAAATGTTTAAAATCCCATCCATCAACAGAGCCACGTACCTCGTTGGCTATTTTCCATATTTTATTTTGCAATATTTCTCTTTGAACTGTGCTTGTCATTTTTTATCTTTTAATAAATATTTTGACTTATATTATTGGTTTCTATTACTTTATTTTTTGGTTGAGACGCTGAAAACAATCCAGTATATCATCTATCTTGACCCTAAGCAAATGCTTTTCCGCTTCTTCAGACCCCAATACGCTCATTGCAAAAGACGGGTGAGGCGGCCAGAAGATTTTACCTTCAGCCGTTGTAATTCCACCATACGAAACTATATCTAATTGAAAATCATTTAGGTCCAACAATCGCTGCTGTTGTTTTGGATCTTTTACAAAATCAAGCAGTTGTATTATTTCGTTTTCAATGGTTTTTAAATTCCTTCCCTTTATCCACCGCTATTGCAATATGTATATCTTGAGTGCGTCTACCGGATTTTTCTCCGTGAAGTTGCATAATTATATCTCGGGCTGTTGCTCCTCTGACGAAAAATTTGATTTCCAATTTTTGAAATACTGGAATCAGCTCATCCAATAGTTTTTTTTAATAATGTACGCTCTAGTTTTTCACTTGATATATTATTCCATTCTCTAAAATAATTTTAGCTGTTTCTATATTTCTATTGTTCCCGGTACCTAATAAATCTGCATATACGACCAAAGGAGGAGCGGTATATTCATTTTTTAAATGAAGACGATCGGTCCAGAATCTACTATACAATTCAATATTTCCGGCTTCGTCAGGGACCAGTTTCAGTTCTTTTGCAACTTTGCTGGTCGCTTCGTCCGTATATATGATATAATCTTTAGGTTTTAGATGTCCGGTTAAAAGCTCTCCTCCGGGCTCTCCTCCGAAATAGAGTTTTATATTGGTATTATTTATGATGCTATTGACATTAAATTCATTTCCTAGAGCCCTCATCTTCTTTCTTAAAGAGCGGGGTTTTAATAGTTCATTGTAGGCAATTACCCAACGTTCAATGATTTCATCTTGATTTTTTAGAAGCCTTTTGTTTCTTGTTTTTAATAAATAATGGCTTTCTTCCAGTTCTTTAAAGATATTACTTACAGATCCTAAAGCAATTCCTGTTTTTTCTGCCAATTCTCTATAAGAAAATTGTAAGGTTTCGGGATTAGAGACCAGTAATAAGAGTAATTTCAATCCTGCTTCCTGAAATGCCCGGGTTTGGTTTGTTTTTTTATTGATTTTTACTTTTCTGCCTTCTATATATACAAAAAAATTATTGGTCTTGATAAAAGCATTTCCGGATGCATCAAGATAATTTATGCTATTTTGTTTAAGCTCTTCTGCTGTTTTTTTAGTTAAATAATCAGCAATGACAAGGTTATTTTTTGAATTACTCATGTCCTTTAAAGTAGACATCATGATGCCATAATTTGCATTTTTTGCATTCTTTTTAGCCCTGCAATAAAAGGTCTCATTGTTAATTTTAAGTACCACATCATAGGTTTCCCTCACACTTTCAATAACGATAGGAATCCCTGTTGTGTCTTCTAGTGAAGCAATGGCTTCATAAACAAAATCATTATCTCTATACATTTTTTTGTTCAATAAAATTAAACGTTCAGCAGGAATGAACACCCAAAAATAGTGAACAGGAATAGATTGAGCAAACTTTTAGACAAAAAATTATGTTGTTTAATCTGTAGTAGCCGCTATTTGATCTGACGGTTAGGGTTTAAAATATTTGTCAGTGATACAATATTGTCCTCACTTCCAAAAGCAAGGATTTTTTGTGCTTGTTTTAAGGTTTCTCATCATGTTTCTTTTTCCATGGTTTTACTGTCTAAAAACGTCTGCATCGGCGTTTTACCTTAAGAATGTGGTCCTGTATATGCACTGATCGGGCTTATGCACCTCTCTTCAGTGGAATGTCCAGTGATGCATTGGGATGTAGGTATTGCGAGAACTTTTCTTATTTGATATCTAAGATCGTGTGATATAAAGATTCACAAAAACCTGAGCATATTATTAACACCGCACCGCAGTTCCACTTGAATAAAAAAACAGCTGTAGGCTAAAACCTACAGCTGTTTTATATGATATTTATAAATAATTTAATTATTATTTACTTCACCTCTTCAAAGTCGGCATCTTGTACATCGTCAGAACCTGCGTTTGCATTTTGCTGCGCTCCGGCTTGAGGGTCCGGCTGCGCTTGTGCATACATTTCCTGAGATGCAGCCATCCATGCAGCATCTAGGGCTTCTGTTTTGGTTTTCACTGTTTCTAAATCTTTAGCTTCAAAAGCTGTTTTCAACTCTGCAGCAGCGGCCTCAATAGCAGATTTTTTATCTGCGGAAAGCTTCTCTCCAAATTCCTTTAATTGTTTTTCGGTTTGGAAAATCAAACCATCGGCTTTATTAAAAACTTCAACCTCCTCTTTTTTCTTAGCATCAGCAGAAGCATTTTCCTGAGCCTCTTTTTTCATTCTTTCGATTTCCTCATCTGAAAGACCGGAAGAAGCCTGAATTTTGATAGATTGTTCTTTGCCTGTCCCTTTATCTTTAGCCGATACGCTAAGAATACCATTGGCATCAATATCAAAAGTTACTTCAATCTGCGGTACTCCTCTTGGAGCTGGTGGAATATCAGAGAGTTCAAATCGACCGATTTCTTTATTATCATTAAACATAGGTCTTTCACCTTGTCCTACTCTAATCGTTACAGCTGGTTGGTTGTCGGCTGCCGTAGAGAATACTTCAGATTTTTTGGTCGGGATGGTCGTATTGGCTTCAATTAATTTGGTAAACACAGATCCCATGGTTTCAATACCTAAAGAAAGTGGTGTTACATCTAAAAGCAATACGTCTTTAACATCTCCTGTTAAAACCCCTCCTTGAATCGCTGCCCCCACAGCCACTACTTCATCTGGATTTACTCCTTTAGAAGGTTTTTTACCGAAGAATTCTTCTACTTCTTTCTGAATAATTGGAATACGTGTAGAACCTCCTACCAAGATAACCTCATCAATATCAGAAGTGGATAGTCCCGCATCCTGAAGAGCCTTCTTACAAGGGTCCATAGAGCGCTTCACCAAGTCAGCAGCTAGTTGTTCAAATTTAGATTTGGTTAAAGTTTTCACCAAGTGCTTAGGACCAGTGGCTGTAGCAGTAATATAAGGAAGGTTAATTTCAGTCTGCGCAGAAGATGATAATTCGATCTTTGCTTTTTCAGCTGCTTCTTTTAGTCGCTGAAGTGCAATAGCATCAGATTTAAGGTCTACACCTTCTTCTGCTTTAAATTCATCAGCTAGCCAGTTGATGATTACATCATCAAAGTCATCACCCCCCAGGTGGGTATCTCCATTCGTGGATAATACCTCGAATACTCCATCTCCTAAATCCAGAATAGAAATATCAAAAGTACCTCCTCCTAAGTCGTAAACGGCAATTTTTTTATCTCCATTTCCTTTATCAAGACCATAGGCTAAAGCTGCTGCCGTAGGTTCATTTATAATTCTTTCCACTTTAAGACCCGCAATTTCTCCGGCTTCTTTAGTGGCTTGTCTTTGGGCATCGTTAAAATAAGCAGGCACTGTAATCACAGCTCTTGTTACTTCTTGCCCAAGGTAATCTTCAGCTGTCTTCTTCATTTTCTGAAGCGTCATGGCGGAGATTTCCTGTGGAGTATATTCTCTATCGTTAATTTTTACTTTTACGGTATCGTTGGGTCCACTCACCACCTGGTAAGGTACTCTAGCGACTTCAGAACCATCATCTTTAAAATGAGTTCCGATAAATCGCTTAATAGAATATACGGTATTTGTAGGGTTGGTTACCGCTTGTCTTTTAGCCGGATCACCTACCTTTCTCTCCCCATCCTCAGTAAAAGCTACAATAGAGGGCGTGGTTCTCTTTCCTTCTGCATTGGGAATAACAACAGGATCCTTTCCCTCCATTACTGCCACACAAGAGTTTGTTGTTCCTAAATCAATTCCGATTATTTTGCTCATAATTAGTATTTTTATCTTGAATTTTACATTGATCTCTACCCTTATTTGTCAATTTCCATACCAGTAGTTTTTTTATGACAAATTGACAGAATATATTCTTGAATCGTGTAAAACATCAAGAAAGAATCACCCTATTATTTCTTAAAAATAAGAGTAAAATAACTTATATTTAGCTACTTTTAAATTAGAAAAATATTATGCCAGAGTTTACCGCAAGAGACATATCATGGTTGTCATTTAATGCCAGAGTTTTACAGGAGGCTGCAGATCCAAATGTTCCGCTCCCCCTCAGGATAAGGTTTTTGGGAATTTTTTCGAATAATTTAGATGAGTTTTTCCGCGTGCGCGTTGCCGGCTTAAAACGCGCTATGGAAATGAAGGCTAAAATAACCGCAGAATCTTTCTTTGAAGAACCCCAAAAAATATTAAATACTATCAATAAATTGGTTATCCAACAACAAGAGGATTTCAATAATATTTGGCGGAATATTCAAAAGGAAATGGTGGATGAAAATATCTTTATCTGTACCCCTGCCGATCTGAGCTTCCAACAACGCTCTTTTATACGTAAATACTTTGATGAAAAAGTAGAATCCAACATTATTCCTATTCTGTTAGAAGAAGACAGAAGCATGCCTTTTCTGCGGGATAAAAGCTTATATATCGGCATTGCCATGTGGAATAAAAATAGTAAAAAAAACAAAAGGTTTGCTATTATAGAAGTACCTTCGGTCGAGCTTGGACGTTTTGTACTTCTCCCCTCCACTCATGGAGAAACAAATGTAATCCTTTTAGAAGATGTTATTATTGAAAACCTTCCGCATATTTTTTCTTATTTCGGCTATGAGGAATTTAGTGCTCATTGCTTTAAAGTAACCAAAGATGCAGAATTCGATTTAGATAACGATGTAAAAACAAGCTTCGTAGAAAAAATAGAAAAAGGATTAAAAAACAGAAGAAAGGGAAAACCGACTCGTTTTGTTTTTGATCGCCATATCGACAAAAGTCTTTTGGATTTTCTGATTAAGAAACTTAATCTCAACAAAAGGGACAGCATGATCCCAGGAGACAAAATTCATAATTTTAAAAATTTCATGGATTTCCCAGATGTCTTCGAAAATCCTAGCCCGCGAGAGCGAACTTCTTTTAACCACCCCGATTTTAATCAGCATACACGGGTAACGGACGTCATCCTAAAAAAAGATGTTCTACTCAGCTTTCCTTATCATTCTTTTACCGCAGTAATCGATCTGCTAAGAGAAGCTGCCATGGATCCCGATGTCACTACCATCCATATTACAGCCTACCGACTGGCCTCTCATTCCAAAATCGCCAATGCCCTCATCAATGCTGTTCGGAATGGTAAGCAGGTTACCGTTATGCTAGAACTTCGTGCTCGCTTTGATGAGGAAGCCAATATTTACTGGAAAGAAAAGCTGGAGGAAGAAGGGGTGAGAATTTTGGTGGGTATACCTGACAAAAAAGTGCATGCGAAGCTCTGCGTGATCAAAAAACGCGTGCACAATAAAATGACACAATATGGTTTTGTCAGTACGGGAAATTTTAATGAAAAAACAGCCAAAATCTATGGTGATCATATGCTGATGACCAGTGATAAATCCATTATGGCGGATATCAATAGAATTTTTAGTTTACTTAAAAAACCCAAACAAGATCCTCTTTCCGCTTTAGCAAAATGTAAAACTTTACTGGTTTGCCCTCAGCATATGCGAGATAAAATCATGAGCTATATCGACAAAGAGATCGAAGAAGCTAAGGCCGGTCATAAAGCCGAAATCATTGTAAAAGTAAACTCACTCAGCGATAAAGATTTAATCAAAAAGCTATATGAGGCGGCCAAAGCAGGAGTTAGCATTAAAATGATTGTTCGTGGCATCTATTGTGCAGTTAATCAAAAAACATTTAAAAAGAAAATACATACTGTTAGCATTGTGGATGAATATTTGGAGCATTCAAGAATTATGTATTTTTATCAGGGTGGAAAAGAATTAATGTATCTTTCTTCTGCTGATTGGATGACACGTAACCTGGATTATCGGATCGAGGCTGCTGTAAAAATTAATAATAAAATTTTAAGAAAAGAATTAAAAGATATTTTAGACATTCAGTTACGCGATAATGTAAAGGCCCGAAACTTAGGCACCCATCTTAAAAACGAATATTATACAGATGATAAAAAACCCTTTCGCTCTCAAATAGAGACTTACAACTATTTAAAACAAAAAGTAAAAAATGAGATTAGCAGCTATTGATATAGGAAGTAATGCCGCAAGGCTTTTGATTAGTGAGGTCATAGAAAACGCCAATGCACAACCCGAGTTTACCAAACTAAACCTTATTCGAATACCCCTAAGATTGGGAATGGACGTTTTTCAAAAAGGAGAGATAGGACCTGCCAGAGAAAAGATGGTCGTACATTCTATGAAAATCTTTCATGATCTTATGAAAGTTTATCAGGTGAGCCATTATAGAGCCTGTGCTACTAGTGCCATGAGAGATGCTAAAAATAAACAGACCGTGATTGAAAAGGTCAAGAAAGAAGCCCATATCGACATCGAAATTATTTCTGGAGACGAAGAGGCTACTTTAATCTATGAAAATCACATTGCAGAAACTATGGATAATCACTTCAGTTATTTGTATATAGATGTAGGAGGCGGCAGCACCGAAATAAGCTTTTACGAAAACAAAAATCTGGTCTACAAAAGGTCTTTTAATATCGGTACGATAAGACTACTCCAGGGTCTGGTACAAGAAAAAACATGGCGAGAGATGAAAGCGGAAATAAAGACTCAACTATCAGACAAACTACTCATTCTGGCAATTGGGTCTGGAGGGAATATTAATAAAATATCTTCTATGGCAAAAATAAAAGAAGGTAAAGCTATGCCTATCTCCCTATTGAAAACATATTACAAAGAGGCCGCGCCACTTAGCATACAAGAGAGGATGCTTAAATATAACATTCGTGAGGATCGCGCAGATGTGATGGTTCCCGCACTGGAAATTTTTATTAACATTATGACTTGGGCCCATATAAAACAAATTTATGTTCCTAAGATTTCACTTGCTGACGGACTGATCTACTCACTCTATCATAAAATACAACCCGTGGATAATCAATAAATTATCCACGGGTTATTCTTCAACAAGTATTTTCTCCTCTATACTTAGAATTTATACTGAAGTTGTAATCCATAATTTCTAGGTTGAATCTGATCGATAAAACCGCCTCTGAAATAGGAGTTATAGGCAATAACATTCAAAATATTATTCAAAAATATACGTGCTCCGATATTTTTGTACACATAGCCGATCTGGGCATCTAGGGTGGTATAAGAAGGCATATCAAAAGGCTTCTTACCAGGAGTTACACTATTGATATGTGCCGAGGTAAAAGATTTTTGCGTCCATTCATCCACAGGACGAGCTCCCACATAATAAATACCAGCCCCTACATCAAAACCTTCTAAACAACCATGATCAAATTTATAATTCAACCAGGCATTGGCTGTATGCTTTGGAGCATTCATAGGTCTTGAACCATTTACATAAGAAGGGCTATTCTGATATTGCGCATCTAAATAAGCCCACCCCGACATGATTTGCAAATTGGGTAAAATGCTACCGATCAATTCCACTTCTAGTCCTTTTCTACTAAGATTTCCGGCCAATCCATAGAGTGGATTGTTATTTTTATCTCTCACAGGTTCATACTTTTCGTTGAGAACAGAGTAAGACAAACGCTTGGCATTAATATCAAAATAGGTTACATTAAACCTCAATTTTTCATGAAACCAATCGGATTTAATTCCGGCTTCCCATTGATGGGTATTTGAAGCACCCACGCGACCACCTCCTTGTAAGAGGAGATTTGCAGACCGTAGAGAAGTGCTCGAAGTATAAGACCCAAAAATATTAATATTCTCAACAGGGGTAAACATTAAGCCAACGGAAGGGTTCCATATAGCAACATCTTTCTGAGTAGATCCGTTTAATCGACTGTAACGAATACCTAAATGCGCTTTTATATATTTTCCTACTGACATCGCATCCTGGAACATAAGGCCCATGCTAGGAGTTACCGTAGTGCTTTTCCCTTTATTTTGATACAGTATATTGACTGATAAGTTATTGGGAATATCTTTTAAAACATCTATGATATCTAATGGTTGATCTCTAAACTGTGGATTTCGCTGGATACCGATAAGATTATCCGGATGAATAGCATTTTTATAAACATCAAAAGAATAACTTTTTAAATCGGCTTCTTTCCAATCAAAACCGAGCTGAAAAGTATGCTTAATAAAGTCTGTTTGGATGTCCTGTCCTATGAAATCAAACTGAAAGACTCTGTTACTCTCCTGGCTCTTATTTTTACCATAATAACGTTTGCGCAGGTTCCATTTTTCTCCATTAGGTGCAATAGACATTCCTTCAAAGGAATAGTCGCTAGAAGAACTCATATAGGCAGTTCTTATTTTCAGGTGATCGGTAATCTTTCGCTCTAAAAGGCTTGTAAAATTAAAAATCTTATATTTTGAGAAGTCTTCAGAAAAACCTAAAAATTTCCCTTTTGGCATTTTATACAGGGCCTGACGATCTCCTGCGGCTAAATTCACCGTTCCTCTATCAGGTGTTACCATATCATAGGTGTAATCCATGGAGAGATAAATATTCGTTTTTTTATCCGGACGGAAGGTAATGGAAGGGTTTACATACACCCGCTCACCTTCCACATGGGCTCTAAAACTATTATTGTTTTGATAAGCAGCATTCAATCTTATGCCTACTTTTCCCTCGGCATCTAAAACCTTCTGAACATCTACAGTAGAGCGGTAAAAATCCCAACTCCCGTAACGAAACCCCACTTGATTATGGTCTATAAATTGTGGTTTTTTCGTCACGATATTAATCACTCCGCCTGCAGATCCTAAGCCATTGCCTACCCCCTGGGTAAGAGCCGCTGCCCCCTTTATAATTTGAATATTCTCTACGCCCTGCATATCGGTAAGCATACTGCCCGTACGAAAATCAGAATCAAAAAGCACCCCATCTTTTAATACAGGTACACCTCTATAGCCCCTTATGGACATACTTTCGCTATTTCTTCCATATTTAGCAAATAAAGTAACTCCCGGCACATTTTTCACCACATCGGTAAGGCTTAAGCCACCTAAACTCTCTATGGCTTTATAAGAAATAACAGAAATGCTCTGGATCTGATTTCGAGTCGGTAAAGGCAATCTCGTCAAGGTTTGCAGACCTTCTGTTTTTTTTTGTCCTCCGAAAAGTTCTACCCCTTCAATATTCTTATAAGCTAAGCTATCGGCTTGCTTCACTTGTCCATCGACAAAAAAAGCGCCTAAAACACAGGTAATAAAAATAGATTTATTCATAATAACAATTTACGGCAAATTTATTTTTATTTGTTATAAATAAAAATATGAAAAGAATCACAAAAAAAAACTTCCTTTTAAGAAGTTTTTTTTATAATAACATAACAGAACTTTTAGTCTATATTAATGACTTTCCGAATTTCAGGAACGTGTTGCTTAATGGTATTCTCGACACCCAACTTAAGGGTGGAGGTATTGATATGACAGGCTGAACAGTTTCCTAGTAAGCGTACAATGACGGTGGTATCTTTTACTTCAATTAATTCAATATCTCCTCCGTCTTGATTAAGAAATGGGCGGATTTCTTCCAAAGCTTGCATGACTTTTGTTACTGTATCCTTATATTTTGCTTCGCTCATAGTCTGAATTATTTTTTGGGCGAGCATCCCGCCATTGTTGTTATTTTCACAGCTTCCGTAGGAGGAAGATTCTCATTTCTCTGAATCAGACTTTCTATCATCTTCTGAACCGTTTCTCTATAAATATCCGAGATAAGTGTATTTTCCTGAAGCGCTGCAGGTCGTCCTACATCTCCAGCCTCCCGGATACTCTGAATAAGCGGAATTTCTCCTAATACAGGAATTCCAAGATCTTCTGCTAAATGCTTAGCACCTTCTTTACCAAAAATATAATATTTATTCTCGGGCAATTCTGCCGGAGTAAAGTACGCCATATTTTCGATTAATCCAAGTACTGGAATACTAATACTTTCCATTTGGAACATACCAATCCCCTTTCTTACATCAGCAAGCGCCACATGCTGAGGCGTACTTACAATAACGGCTCCGGTAACTGGTACTTCCTGAATAATGGAGAGGTGTATATCTCCCGTGCCGGGAGGAAGGTCTAATAATAGAAAATCTAAATCCCCCCATGCTGCATCACGCAACATCTGATTCAAAGCCTTAGAGGCCATAGGCCCTCTCCATACTACTGCCTGGTTGGCACCTGAAAAATATCCTATAGAGAGTAACTTTACGCCGTAGCTTTCAATAGGTTTCATCAAATTTCTCCCCTGCTCTTCAACCGAAACAGGCTTCGACCCCAAGGTATCAAACATGGTAGGGACAGATGGCCCATAAATATCCGCATCCAACAAACCGACGCTAAAGCCCATTTTAGCTAAGGTTACCGCTATATTGGCTGCGATAGTAGATTTACCCACGCCTCCTTTACCAGAAGCTATGGCTATAATATTTTTAATTCCAGGAATTTGCTTGCCTTTTATTCTATTTTGCTGCACTTCGCTAGGTTCGGGGGAATCTACTTTTAACTTTAAAGTAGCCTCTTCTCCAAAATGACTTGAAAAGGCCTGCTTCATAGCAACTTCTAACTTCTTTTTTTCATGCATAGCCGGAGAATGTGCTACCATATCAATAAAAACATTATCCCCTACTATTTGGAAGTTTCTTACCAGATCATCTACCTCAACTTCTTTCAAGAATTGCTCAACAGCTTCTTTTTTAATCATGATTAGTCTAAATAAAGTACAAATTTACGGATTTATTTATAGACTTAAAGATGATAGAGATCATCCATTTTTTCATCCCCGAAAAGATTTCTAATTATACTGGCACTTGAAAAACATAAAGTTTTCTCAACTTTTATGGCGCTCATTACTCGTGGTTATTAACGGAATAAAAAATTTATTCATCATGGAAAATAAACACCACCAAAAACCAATCTAAGTCAATAGAATACATATTTATAAAAAAGAAAAGTCGCTATGTTTAACTCATAAAAAAAGCTGCGGATATTCTGCAGCTTTTTAAAATCAATCAGCAATCATTATTTACTATAAGAATCTATGGTATGATTAATCCATTCCACCTGCTGGTGAAGATTGGATTTATGAGGGTTCGATTTAAGGACTTTCATCTTCATATTAAGTCCTGATTTAAGCATATCCAAAACAAGCATTTTTGCGCGGGGATTATCACCGATATCTGTTTTAATCTGGTTTAAAATTTTTATGAGGCGCTTCACTGCTGCTGAACTATCGGTCTGCATAATCCAGGTGTAAGCTTCTTCGGCTACCTTACCCTCTTCAGGGGATTGCAAATTTATAAAAGGATAAAAAGCTGCTATATTTGAAGTGAGCGATTGCAACTTCAGTATTTTATTTTTAACGATAAGCGGAGCTAATATGCTCTCCAAATCAGCGCTTACATCATCAGGATTAAGCTGATCCATATATGAAATCACTTTTTCAGGAGCTATCGTCATTAAAGCCCCTAATGATTTTCCTACCACCGCATTGGAAACTGCTTTTATCCCCTTTTCATATAAGTTTTCATATTTTTTATCCTTGGTTTTTGCCAAGGCCCCTATTGCTTCTGCCCGAACTAAAGTTTTAGGCTCATCGGTCACTAATTTTAACACTTGTGCCAAAGCTAGTTTTGCCTGATGAGGCTGGGATAAATCTAGCCCTTTTAGCGCTAACATCCTTATTCTGAAAAAAGGATCCTTTAATCCGGCTAAAAGCGTCTTTAAATCAGCTTCATTTTTATCCACATTTCGGTAAGCATGCTCAACCGCCTTGTAGCGACTTAAAAATTCTTTAGAATTCTGATATTGTAATAGATACTGATCGGATGTTTTATCTTCTTTAATTTCGGCTAATAAAACTCCGTCAGCGTTTATATTGACAAGTTCGGGTTTCTTTTTTAAAGAAGTAAAGACAAAAGTATTATCCGTTTTAGCATCAGCCCAAACCTTTTGACGCACAGGCTTTCCATCCTGATAAACGTCCACAACTAATGGAAATTGAAATAAGGGAGCCTGGGACTGATGAATAGTCAATACTACCTGTTTTTTAACAGGCTCATAATTGTAAGTATAAGATAATTTGGGATGTCCATTGGAAAAGTACCACTGATTAAAAAACCAGTTCAGATCTTTACCGCTCACCTTTTCTAATGCTAACCGAATTTGGTGTGCCTCCCCTGTGCTATACTCATTCTCCTTTAGATAAACGTTCAGTCCAGCTCTAAAAGCGGCATCGCCAAGATAATTACGAAGCATATGTAAAATAGCAGCTCCCTTTTGATAAGTCACCAGATCAAAAACGTCTTCTCGACTGGCATAATTAAAGCGTACCAAATCTTTATCGTAATCGGAAGGATCGTATAGGTACCTTTCTCTATCTTTCATCAAATGGTAATCCGCCATGTCTTTACCATATTTATGCTCAAACCAAAGGTATTCTGAGTAATTGGCAAAAGATTCATTTACCGTCAGATTACTCCAGCTTTCTGCCGTTACCAAATCGCCAAACCAATGGTGAAATAACTCGTGCGCAATCACCGACTCCCAAATATTCTCGTCTGCCAACTGCCCTGGTTTTTGCAATACAGATTCCCCATGTAGCGTCGCTGTGGTATTCTCCATCGCTCCACTAACATAGTCGCGTGCAGACATCTGTGCATACTTTGGCCATGGATAATCATAGTTCAG
This sequence comes from Elizabethkingia argenteiflava, assembly GCF_009904105.1. Taxonomy (GTDB): domain Bacteria; phylum Bacteroidota; class Bacteroidia; order Flavobacteriales; family Weeksellaceae; genus Elizabethkingia; species Elizabethkingia argenteiflava. The sequence goes on from NZ_JAAABJ010000509.1 coordinate 96,036, forward strand.
ATATTTTGAATAAAACTCCATCATTTCCGGGGTGTGACCATAAATCTGCTTAGCATAAGGCTCATATTCTTTTTCGATATAATAATCTACCGGGATATTGCGCCATTTGTCTCTTACAATAGCATAGTCTCCTACTCCCATGAAAAATAAATAGGGCGAATGTTTTTTTTCCATCACCCAATGATCGGTACGCATCGCATGGCCTTCTTTTTTAGAGTCTTTAAGTATGCCATTGGATAAAGTGACATATTGATCAGGCACCGTCATATAAATTTCCTGTGTCATCTTCTGATTGGACTTATCTATGGTTGGAAACCAAACCGACGATGATTCGGTTTCTCCTTGTGTCCATATCTGGGTAGGTTTGTCTAATTCTTTTCCCTGGGCATTAATAAAATACAGTCCTTTAGCTCCATTGATAGCAGCACTTCCCTCTTGGGTTACCTCATTAGGTCTGGCCGTGTATTTAATATAAACCGTATAGTCCTGATTGCGCTCATACTCTTTATTCAAAGCGATGTTTAGTATATTATTCTTATAATCAAATTTCAAAGGAGTTTTGGCCTTGCCTGTATCTAAAGCAACTTCATGAATAAGCATAGCTTTGGCATTTAATACTAAAGAATCGCTAGGATAAAAGTAGGGCGATGCTGTGATCCAAGCTTCTCCGTTCATTTGTTCTTTCTGATAATCAAAATTGACTTTCAGCTTGGTATGTTTTAATTCTGTCGTTTTAGTATGAGTAGCCCTATAAAGACCCTCTCTTCCAGAATTTTCGGTTTGAGACCATACTTTATAAGGACTTAGAAGGGTACCTAAGAATAAGGCTGCGACAAATATTTTTTTCATTTTATTATTTTTACTTTTAATCTTTAAAAGAACATGATTTTTCAGACGTATAGGTACCTAAAATACACACAAACGTTACAAAATAAGCGAAATATTTCCCGCTTTTTCTATAATTCTCAAATGGCAACCGGCGCTTTAATGCCTGGGTAGGGATCGTAATTCAGCAGTTCAAAATCTTCATATTTAAAGTCGAATAAATCTTTTATTGCTGGATTAAGCTTCATGGCAGGCAATTCTTTAGGGATGCGCAAGAGCTGTGTTTTCACTTGTTCAAAATGATTGTTATAAATATGGACATCTCCGAAACTATGAACATAATCTCCTACTTGAAGACCTGTCACTTGGGCTACCATCATCAGCAGTAAAGCATAGCTCGCAATATTAAAAGGAACCCCTAAGAAAACATCCGCACTTCTTTGATAGAGTTGTAAAGAAAGTTTTCCCTGCGCAACATAAAATTGAAACATTGCGTGGCACGGAGCCAAAGCCATTTTGGGGATTTCAGCCACATTCCAAGCCGAAATAATAAGCCTGCGCGAATCTGGATTTTTCTTAATCTGATCTATCACTTCGGATAACTGATCTATCACTTTATGTTCGGCACCTCTCCAACTACGCCATTGTGCACCATATACTGGACCTAGATCGCCATTTTCGTCTGCCCATTCATCCCAGATAGAAACTCCATTATCCTTTAAATATTTAATATTGGTATCGCCCCTCAGAAACCACAATAATTCATAGATAATAGATTTAAGATGAACTTTCTTGGTGGTTACCAAGGGAAAACCCTGGGATAAATCATAGCGCAGTTGGTAGCCGAACAAGCTTCTGGTACCAGTACCTGTTCTATCGGTTTTATCCGATCCATGATCTAATATATCCTGAAGTAAATTGAGATAATTTTGCATTTTATAGAACCTAAAGATTACTTTCAACAAATATAAAAATAACCCCCAAGACCACAAAACGCATTTTTAAAGCCTGGCTATATAAGCTCCTTATTCAATTCATCTAAAAATCGTAATTTTGCAAAAGGTATGGTAAAAATTGGTAATATAGAACTCCCTGAGTTTCCGCTGCTTTTAGCACCCATGGAGGATGTCTCGGACCCTCCTTTTCGAAAGCTCTGCAAAATGCATGGCGCAGATCTTATGTATTCTGAATTTATTTCTTCAGAAGGACTGATCCGCGATGCTATAAAAAGTAGAAAAAAGCTAGATATATTCGACTATGAGAGACCTATTGGCATTCAGATTTTTGGAGGAGACGAAGAAGCCATGTCAATGTCGGCACGGATTGTGGAAACCGTACAGCCCGATCTAGTAGACATCAATTTTGGTTGTCCCGTAAAAAAGGTGGTATGCAAAGGTGCCGGAGCAGGCGTTTTAAAAGATATAGATCTTATGGTACGCCTCACAAAAGCGGTAGTCTCATCCACTCATTTACCGGTTACAGTAAAAACTCGCTTGGGATGGGATACAGAATCTATCAATATCGACGAAGTTGCGGAAAGATTACAGGAAACCGGAATTAAAGCTTTAACCATTCATGCCAGAACACGCTCCCAGATGTATAAAGGGGAAGCGGATTGGCAACATATTTCCCGAATTAAAAACAACCCGAATATAGAAATTCCCATCTTTGGAAATGGAGATGTCGCTTCTGTGGAAAAAGCATGGATGTATAAACAAAAATATAATTGCGATGGTATCATGATTGGGAGAGGTGCCATTGGCTACCCTTGGATCTTCAACGAAATAAAACATTTTCTGAAAACAGGCGAAAAGCTTGCCCAGCCCAGCCTGGAAGATCGGCTACTCGCTGTAAGACAACATGCAGAATGGTCTGTGGAATGGAAAGGCGAAAGACCTGGATTGGTAGAAATGCGCCAACATTACAACAACTATTTTAAAGGCATTTCTCATTTCAAAGCACTCAAATCGAGATTTCTTCAGGCCCTGACATTAAGCGAGCTATATGAACTTATTAAAGAAGCAAAAGATCAACTGACTGAACTCGAAGTATAAACCCTAAAAACCCAACATTTAAATTATTATCTCCTCTACCCATATGAAGATTATCAGCTATAATGTGAATGGAATTCGTGCCGCCCTTTCTAAAAACCTTACTACATGGCTTGCTTCTGCGAATCCGGATATTATTTGCTTTCAGGAAAGCAAGGCTCAGTTAGAGCAAATCAATACCCAAGTTTTTGAAGATCTAAATTATCACAACTTCTGGCACTCGGCACAGAAGAAAGGTTATAGTGGAGTAGGCATCGCCACAAAACACCCTCCTAAAAATATTGAATATGGAACAGGTATAGATTATATAGATTTTGAAGGTCGCGTAATCCGACTAGATTTTGATCAGTTTTCGGTGATATCGGTCTATGTTCCCTCAGCCACCAATATTCTGCGTTTGGATCTTAAAATGCAATTTTGCTTCGATTTTTTAAATTACCTTAAAGAACTGCGTAAAACCATCCCCAATCTTATTGTTTGTGGAGATTTTAATATCTGTCATGAAGCGATCGATATCCACGATCCGGTGCGATTGTCTAATGTTTCGGGATTCCTACCTATGGAACGAGCCTATCTGTCTCAATTCTTGAAAGAGGGCGCTTTTACAGATGCTTTCCGCTACCTTCACCCCACTACCCAGCAGTACAGCTGGTGGAGCTACCGCTCCAATGCGAGAGCCAATAATAAAGGATGGCGCCTGGACTACAATATGGTTAGTAATAGTCTAAGGGATAAAATAAAGAGGGCTGTGATTTTATCTGAAGTCGCACATTCGGATCACTGCCCGGTAATGGTGGAAATGGATTTATAAATTTACAGTCTAAAATGTATTGCTTATTCACTTAGCAAATTTTTGGATCATCTCCCTATTATAATGAGGGAGCAGCCAAAATGATAATAATGTTATTTTTGCTGTCCCCTTATGAGTTTTTATTTTATTCTCATTCTTTAGGGGACTAAGGCTGATGCATATCAAGGCCTAAACCCCGAACGATATCCACTACACTAAGTTTGGCCGTCACCACATCGGCGATTCCAAAGCTAACATCGTCCATATCTTTAACCCAGGCCAAGGTATATAAGCCTGCAGCCTTAGCCGATCTGATACCAGTAATACTATCCTCTATAGCTATACAAGAGGCAGGCGAGGAATTCAATTTACTCATCGCCAAAAGGTAAGGCTCAGGATCGGGTTTCGGATGGCGAACATCCTCCATACAAGTTAAAGATACACACATATCGTATAAACCTGCATTTCTCAGATACTGTATAGCGATCTCTTGATGGTTACTGGTTACTACCGCCTGCTGGATACCCAGTTTATGACATTGCTGCCACAATTCCACCGCGTTAGATCGGGGTTTTACACTCAATATATTTTCACTCACAGCTGAAAGAACATGACCCTTCCAGAGATCAAAAGCACTCCTTACAGGGCTATCGTCAGACACATGATTAGATTGTAATAACAATGCAAAAATTTCTTTAACTGTATTTCCAGCATAAGCGTTTTCCTGAAGGTTAAAATCCAGACCTAACTGTTCACAAGCAGAGGAAAAAATAAGTTTTTTAAAGATCAAATCCTCACTGTTGACAATAGTACCATCCAGATCCCATAGGATATATTTATTTATTATCACACACACTGAGTTTAAGGTTTAATTTATATAGGTCGCGAACACAGTTTAGATCAGCAATAAAAAAGAATAGCCGCTGCTTTCCAAAATGGGTATCGCTCTCCCAAAAGTAGTTGAATTTTATATTTTTACAAAATAAAAATTTGAGAAACGATGTCAAAAAATCCTCCTATATAAAAAGGTAAATCAATAGCTTTTGTGAATTAAGATAAAGGAAAACCTCCTTTTACCTTCTAAATTTGCGAATTAGAAACCCTCTTACAGCTACTCTATTCATCAGAATTCCAAAGGATACAAAAAGAATATTTCATCTATAAGAAACAGATTTAAAGATTTGATTTCAAGCTTATTATGCATTATTTTTATATCTAAAAGACCATGTGCTCATTTTTTTATATTTTAGTGAAAATAAAAAATGTAGCGTTGATATCTCTTTATCAAAAAAACATTCTATTTTTTTAATATCCTTGTACACATTAAAATACGCAGCTAAAGTCACAATAGATTTAGCTCCTTCTAAAAAACACATAATGAATAATAGAAGAATTTATACAACTTCGATTTTAAAAATAAAATCTGGTACTAAGAAAGAATCTATTTTTCTGTAGAAAAAATAGACCTTAAAGTTGATGACACCCGTTTATTAACAACCCAAAGTATAATACATTGAAGAAATTTTTACTAAGCTCATTTCCTGATTTTAGCCCATTCACAGCTATCTATGGGAGGAGCTCATCATTTTTCATATGGTTTATAGCTTGATTTATATCCCTGAGAGAAGACTATAGTTATAAAAAAACTAACACATTAATAATGTGTGTTTTAAATAAAAATATAATCAACACAAAATATGATGAATAAAAATACCTTTTTTATCTTTTTTCTAATATGCCTCACCGCCTTATCTATTTTAGTCTATAAGTGGGTCTTCAGTGAAAAAAACATGACAAGTAATTGGAGTGATATTTTACAATGCTTCGTATGGCTACTTCTGTCTATACAATGGTATAAAAAATGGAAACATTCAAAAAAATAGGCATTAAGCTTAAAATAATAAACTTTTAAAATTAAGGTCTATTTTTATGATGGAATTTTGAGCCACAGGTATACGCAAGTGCCTTATTATCGAATATGCTTTTATAGAAAAAATCAATTTTAAAAAGCCTTTCAATATCATACTCCTGCTTTCCGAGGATAAAATATAATTTAAAAGAAAGGCTTTTAATTTATGCCCGGCAAGCTTTGAGCAAAATATAACAGTTTTTTATGAAAAAAAATACCTCTCCTGTTTCTTCCTCTTATTACGTATGCGCAGATTGATGTAAAGCAGAAATCTAAAAGGGATCCTCTAAAAAAAACGGATTTAAAAGAAATCATTATTCCATCAAAGAAAAAGCCAGTGGAACACTTGCCAGATAGGCTTATTTATGATTTTTCACAACAACCCTTGCTTAATTCGGGCAATATGCCCGAAGGTCTAAAAAAACACCTGGAATTATCACCTCTGAATCAGTGGATGTTATGTATCAACGAAAGTCATTGGATGTTTCTATGGACGGAAGACCCTAAGAATTAATGGAAATAACTTAATTGCTTAGAAGGATTACCCGCTCGTTCAGTAGATAAAATTGAAATCATACTCCATCCTGGGGCATTATATTCTGGTACTTCAGACAATGCTATCATATCTTCTAGAAAAGCGGCTAATTTTACCAGCCTGACCTATGCAGGTCATTATTCCTTTTCTCATGATGACAAGTTGAGAAATAAAACCCGCAATAGTATTATACTGGTTTCCAAATTCAGCAATATAAACTGGATAGGGCAAAGTTACAAACAAAATATGCTAACCAAAGAAATCGTTGATATTGCAAAACTTTTCCAAGATCGAGACATCAGCTAGTATTACTTAAGCCCCAGCCTTACCTTAAACTTCAAAAACGCTAGGCTTTCTTTTGATTATGATCTTAGCCAGAATCAATCTACCAGCAGCAAGCCACACATGATCAAACAAAGAACATCATAACTCATAATAATCTAGCCCTGACATTTGAAAAGCTGTATGACCAATATAAAAAAAATTTGAGGTTCAGACTATCTATGGTACCTCAAACAGTAATTTTTCTCAACATTCAGTTTCAATAGATCATCTTTCTAAGGAATATATTTATTCCCTTCGTGTTGATTACAGTATCCCCATCAAAGTACTGCAAAAATCCAAATTAAACCTCGGTACTAAATATGATAGGGAAAATTTAGCTGTTTTTAGAGGCTAACTTCAATCTCTAGATTTTGAACGAAATACTTATTCTGAAATCCAATCTAATGTTAATAAATTTGATTTTATCATTGGCTTAAGAGGGGGAAATATGATAATAAAGGGACTTTCACGAGCGATAAAATCGTATAAACTTTTCCCGAATGCAAGTATTCAGTACAGCCTTATGAAAGCTGTTTTCCTTAAAGTAAACCATAATAAAAAACTAAATTACCCAGCATGAATAGCTTGAATCCTAATACTGTGATTTTTGAAAATAATAAGCTATCCTGTGTGGGTAATCCATATTTACAATCAAGCCTTTATGATAATATCAGTGTTAAATTAAGGGCATTTGACTATGCAAATATCTCATATGATATCAATTTTTGTAAAACTGATATCATGTTTTTTGTAGAAAATGAAGCGGGAAAGGTAAATTACCCGTACCAAAACATACCCGATTTAACAGTCCAGACATTCAGCTTTGCTCTTCCTGTTCCACGGATGATTTACTCCAAAGGATTGAATGAACTTTTAAAATTCAATTTTGACATCAACAAGATGAATTTCCTCTATTTTATATGGATGATCAAAAATACAAAATCCCGATAACCGGGAAGCAACCTGAAATATGGTCTTTTTTTGTCGGGTCAATTGATTCTTCCAAAGGGCATAAACCTACCATGAATCTATAAGCTATCAGGTAAAGGAAACTACAGGTATTTCTTAATTGATAAATCCTTTCAAAATAGTTTTGATTTCAATATTTCCAAAAGACTCCTGAATAAGCCAATATCCCTATCCCTCTTTGGAAATGATATCTTTAATATGAATAGAAGTATCGCAAGAACATTGCCTCTATTAAAGGGTATGTCTATCAAGGAAAACTGGATACCAGAACATTTGGAGTTTCCTTAGTTTATAAAATTCTCAGTCCGAAAAAAGGAGAGAAAAATGCAGAATATAAGGAGGAGGGATTCTCAAAGGCTAAAGATCTGATTATAACAAAATAAAACGGACTGACCCCTAGTCTCTTTAAAGGATAAAATCGACTAAAAAATTAAAAGCCCTTCAGTAAACTGAAAGGCTTTTAAAACACCAAATCACAAAATATTAATATGAAAAAAATTCAAATTAAATTGTGACCTGGCTGGGATTCGAACCCAGGACCCATACATTAAAAGTGTATTGCTCTACCAGCTGAGCTACCAGGTC
>NZ_JAAABJ010000510.1 GCF_009904105.1 Elizabethkingia argenteiflava
ATTAACGTGGATTATCTTCAGCATAAGTTCTCTGATTAGTTTTGGTGTAAACTCCCCCATAAATAGTACGACTATAATTTAGACAAAAAGTTTAAATTTAGGATTATATATTATGAAAAATAAACAATTCATTGCGAATCAGATTTCCAGTATTTTGAAGGAATTCGATAATGGTAGAATTATAGAAGAGCTTGTACGCAGCTATGGCATTAGCAGAGAAACACTGTATATCTGGCGAAAACAGTACGGAGGTATGGTAGCGTGTGAAATGAAGAAAGTGAAAGAACTAGAAGCAGAAAACAGACGCTTAAAGCGTATGTATGCTAATTTAGCCATGGAATTGGATGTAGCCAAGTATATTTTAGAAAAAAAGCTCTAAAGCCTTACCACAAGATGGATATGGTTGATAAGCTTCGTATAGAATATCATCAATACGTGAGCAAGGCATGTAGTATTCTTAAAATGAGTCGTATTACGCTTCATTATAAATCCATAAAAGACGACAATA
>NZ_JAAABJ010000511.1 GCF_009904105.1 Elizabethkingia argenteiflava
CTATTACAACAATGAAAGAACGCATACTGGAAAACATTGTTATGGTAAAACACCACTGCAGACGTTTTTGGATAGTAAACCTATTGCAAAAGAGAAATTATTGGAAACTCTTGCAGTGGAACAAAAAGAAGGTGTCTAAAAAGGCACCTTCTTCTGTTTTACAGGTTTTTTTAACTTCGATACATTTTCGTTTCCATTATTAAGCTGCAAGTCGATATATCGTACTTTTTACTCTTTCGAGACCTATATTTATCGCTGGTAGGGAGCTTTTGCCATCAGGATTACCAATCAAAGCCTTGTTTTTCCACTTTCTTGCCCATTTTCTTAGGTTATGAGCAATGGCCATCAAACCGAACTCCACGGCAACTTTCTCCAATCCTTTCATACTGAACCGGGTAAACTTGTTATTGCTTTTCATCTGTCCAAATGCAGCCTCAACTTCTACGGGTCGCTTACTTCGATGATAGAGCCCTTGTTCTGATAATAGTCTTTCTCGGGCTTTAGCCCTAAGTTCAGTAAGTCGGTGGTTCACTTCAATCAGGCGGCTGACCTGGGCTTTATGCCACTGTCCTCGCATCGGACAACATTCACATCGCTGAGCTTGATAACAGCTCACTTGGGTAGTGTATCCGTTGGCACTAACCCTAGTTGCATGACCAATAAAGCTAAATTTCTGTCCTGCAGGGCATACATAAAAGTCCTCCTGTTGGTTGTAATACAGGTTTTGCACCGAAAAAGGATCCTGACTGTGTTTACGCTTTTGCTCCATATGAAAGTAATTGTACTTGACAAAAGCGGTTATCCCTTTTCTTTCCATCAGCTCATAGTTTTGCTCGCTACCATATCCGGCATCCGCCACAATTAATGCACTTTGCCTTCCGTAATGAGATTCAAAGCCTTCCAGATGTCTCGGTAAGGTTGTGGTGTCTGCGGTCGTTTGGTGGATACTGTAGTGGGTGATGAACTGCTCTTCGGTACTGATCTGTGTATTGTAGGCCGGTTTGAGCTGACCGTTCTTCATGAGATCTTCTTTCATGCGCATGAAAACAGCATCCGTATCTGTTTTACTATAACTATTGCGATCCCCTAGTATTTCCAGTTGTTGTTCATATTTCTCCAATCGCGGTAAATAGTCTTCCTCAAGTTTCTTGAGCTGCTTACCGGTAGACTTACTGCCCGATCTGAGCTTGGTATTTATTGCTTTGATCCTTGCCTTCAATTCTGCACTATCGATTGCCTTACTAATTTCTTGATTGCCTAGGGAAGATTGGTCTTCGGTTATCTGCGCATCAATCGCTGAAAGTACAGCAGCGATGTTCGCTTCCAGTTTTAACTTGTTCTTCTGGATGGATTTCTTCCAAACAAATGTGTAGCGACCTGCTACCGATTCGATCTTGGTGCCATCTACATACTGAACGTGCAAACTGACGTACTCCAGTTCATGCAACATCCGAACGATGCTGGCAAATAGATCCTGTATTTGACCTTTAAGACGCTTGGCTCGAAAATAATTGATCGTGAGATAATCAGGCGTACTGTTTCCAGAAAGCCACATAAAATGGATGTTCTCCTGCAAGGCGCGTTCGATCTTTCGACAAGAATAGATATTGCTTAGATAAGCGTAGAATAAAACTTTAAGAAGCATCCTGGGATGGAAACTCGTGGTACCCCCGCCTTTATATTGACTGATCAGATGCTCGATGTCCAGTTGATCAACAACCTGATTAACCAATCGAACGGGATGGTTCAATGGAATACGATCAAAAATATCCTCGGGAAATAGGCTCGGGCTATTCGATGGTAAGGCTTTAAATTGTACTTTCATATCGTTTTTTGGGTGCACCTTAAGATACAAAATCTTAAGGACAAAAAACAGAAAAACCCCGCCATTTTTTTATGACGGGGTTCTTTTTTTTAAAAGACCTTTTTAGACAGCCTCAATATTGAATAACTGACAATTATTTTAACATTTAACTGTCAGATTAAGTCGGGGCTATTACAGCTATAGTAATAGCCCCTTATTTTTAAGGTTTTTGAGTTTTATGTTTTTAAATAACAGAGCTATCTCCATCTCCCTGTATAGGTATGATTGATCATCTTCGTCCATAAAAAATATAACTTCCCTACTCCTTTCATTTTCTAAACTTCAAACAGGCTTATTTTTTTATTCTACTATTGGGCTTATAAAAGTGATATAAAATGCTTATATCAGAGGTTTAAAAGCTTTGACTTCTTACTTTAGATGGATAAAATGAGGTTTTATATGGGGAATTTTCCTATCATTTTGTTTTTATGCTAGATTGATAAGGATGGATTAATCAAAGGAATGACTTAAAAAAAACATTTATAAGAACAGCAGCTATGGTGTTTTATATTTTAAGTGATTTCATTTTAATCTTTCATTCAAAAAATTTATTATCTGCTTATTTATTTCGTCACTTTGTTCTTGCGTGCCTTTATCATCCATATCAGTATGTCTCATATACTTCAAGTAGACGATTTTAATACCATATATAGTGTATTCTTCGGGAGTTGGAATTACTCCTGAATCCGCAGGGTAATCACATCCTCTCAGAGATAAGATTCTGGGTTTGGCAACTCTGGGAATAGGAAAACGCCTATGATCCAGAGATACAACATTTTTAATTAAATCTCTATGATTTTTTGCAAATAACATTGCCATGTCTCCCCCATTTGAGTGTCCTACTAAGGTAATATCCTTCCAATTAAGATATGGATATTTTTTTCTACATTCGTTTATTACGAAATTTATATTGGATTCCCCTTTTTGCCAATTGGGCATTCTGGTTTTATATAAATCGCCTTCCATCGAAAGAAGATCATCATTAGGGAGTTCGTGCTGAATAGAAATAACAAAATAATTACTCTTTGCTAGAAATTTACAAAGTTTAGAATATACTTTGTAATCTCCTCCTTTATTAAAACCGTATCCATGGTTGAATATAACAATTTTCTTACCTTGATCTGATCGGTTATTATCATAAATAGTGATTGGAACGGAACGAGTTCTGCTATCATCAAATAAAGGAACATCATATTCTTTTAATTGAGCACTATGCAGTCCTTTCTCTACTTCTTTTTTCGTACTCGAACAACTTGAGAATAGTAATATAACTTGAAGGGAACAAATTAAATAAAAAAATCTACTTATCATAATATAATATTTTTCGCGATTGAAAATCAAATTATAAACAAGGAAGTATTATTCTAGATTTTTGACCAACTTACTTTTAGGCTACTCTTTTTTAGTTTCTCTTAAAAGTAATTTTTTAGCTAATGACCTATAAACAATGAGGAATTTGAAAAATAATTTGATATATGTTTTTTAACGTGAGGAATGTTCACTTCTGTTTGGTAAGCTTATAATGATGATAATTGTACCCTATTATTCTGCAATATTTTTTCCTCGATCTAATAAACACAAAAATAAATAAGTAACCCAACTTTTTTCCCTGAACATATTTGTTAAAGCTTCTATAAATAATTTTTTAAGGATATCTCAGGAGGCTAGATTTTGAATAAATCATTTTAATATGGTTTACTTAAGAAAAGGTAAATATATGGCACAATGGAACTCAATTTTTTCACCTTTTAAAAAAAGTAATGGGGTAACCTCGTATACTTTATTATAGGCATGTAATCACCTATGAGGGTCCCTGTTCATTAACTAACTCACCGTTGCGCTATCTTTATTGTGAACCATACAATCTTTGCATTCGTCGGACAGATCATAACACTCGTAAATTCGGATTTCATCAAAATTACTTATAGACTATTCTTAGCTTTTACTTCTGCCGGTAATTCATCATAAGTAATGGATTTATATTCCCTTATACAGTTGATATTAGGTAGGTCAAGGATTGAGTTCTTGGAACATATCAGAATTCTATTTCTGGCGAAGATTTTTTATAAAATGATAAGCGCCTCAAGTTCCATAAATAATTATTTTTTTCTATTCTAATCTGCTAAGATATAACACTATAATCATTTTTGCGGTGCGTAAAACCCTTTTCTTTTTGTTCGTCTGCACTGAATCGATTTTAAATTAAGAATAACTACTGCAATGTTTATTGGTTTTATCTAAACCAAGTTAAGGTTCACGTTACATTCACTGGGAGGGATCTTACCCATCAACTGAAAAATGAACAGAAAGCCAACTCTACCGTAGGACCTTTCCATACCATTTTTTCTCATCATTTAGCCACAACAATAATTGGAAATTAAAAAAGAAATTGCAATTTTTGAAAATTACTGAAGTGGGGAAATTTACACAAGTTATTTGCGCAATGTTTTTAATCTATAAGAGTACAGCTATTTTTTTTCTATAATTAATAAAATTTTAATTTTATTGGCTATTTGATGTTTAATTTTATATCCTAAAAAAGTATTTTATATTTGTATTTAAATATTAAAATCACAAAAACATTAAAATGAATTTTTTAACAGGAAAAGAATTAAACGAAAAAATATATGATATCATTTATAACTCCGAAAA
>NZ_JAAABJ010000512.1 GCF_009904105.1 Elizabethkingia argenteiflava
ACAGCACCATTCACCCTTACCTTGAAAAACATACAATACATAAATACAAAAGGATAGAAGGTATCAAGAGGACGGTTTCTCCATACTTGAACCGCGGGTAGTACACTCTCGGTAATACGGGATATCTCTGCAGGAGAAATCTCCATAGCATACATTTGCTGAACATAATCCCCCATTGCTCGGGTACTCACTCCCATAGCGTACATCGATAAGATATTACCTTCCAGCTCATCGGTAATGATTAGCTGGCGTTTGGGGACAATCTTAGGTTCAAAAGTACCCAGGCGGTCACGACCAGTTTCTAACTCAAATGAGCCAGCACTTAGACTACGCACGGTCTTCTTCGTTTTACCGTTCTTACGGTTAATTTGCTCGTTAAGTTTATCCTGAGCAAGGTGGTA
>NZ_JAAABJ010000054.1 GCF_009904105.1 Elizabethkingia argenteiflava
CATCTCTGTTATATTAGTAAAATAAAATTAAACATCAGAATTTAAGACCATTATTAAATACATCACTAGTAAAGTATATAAAACAAGATTTATTAAATTTTTATGGGGTCACAAATGGCTTCTTTTATCTTTTATGAAGTCTCTTTTTATATTTTCTTCTCATTTCCAGTCCTATACTTTTATAGATCCTATAAAGTATTTTATGATTTACAACAACCCCTTAATTTCTAAGTCTAACATAACTTTTCCAAAACACTTCACTGGGGTGTTTTTAGGCTAATGATCCCAAAGCCGTAATAA
>NZ_JAAABJ010000513.1 GCF_009904105.1 Elizabethkingia argenteiflava
CACGTAAAAAAAAACACTCAAAATAAATATATAACCAATTGATAATCAAAGTATATTTTTAAACAACTCGCAGGATTCCTCTCTGTTAATCAGAGGGTCGCTGGTTCGAGCCCAGCAGGAGGAGCAAAGCGGGAACCCACTCCCACAAAGGGTTTCCGCTTTTTTTTAAAAGTCTCAACACTGGTAGTAAATGTTAAACGACAACGTTAGCGTCAACATTTAAAATCTACCAAAATGAAAAATCTTAAAAATGGATGCACCCGTACAGAGGTGTATATTTCCCCAAAAAATTACAAATCTTTAAAGTCTAAAGAATATTTAAAAAAGCAATGGTTTGTTGAATGTAGATTCTTCGACCCTTTATTTGAGTCTAAATATCCTAAGGGGTTTCAGTATCGGGTTAAGTCAAATGTTTTCAATAGTATTTCGGAAAGGAAACTTGCTGTTGAAATGGCTAAAGAGGAAATGGAAAAGAAATTGGATTATCACAATTTTAACCCTATCACAAAACAATTCATGGCTTCGGATTTTGAAGATTTGAAACCGGATTTGTTTTTTCACGAAGCTTTAACGATTGCCTATACAAAAATTTCGGGGTCATCACATTACTTGAAACAAATTCTATGGGCTATAAAAAGAATGCAGACATTCATTGAAAAGTTGAGATACGAATATCTTTTTATAAAGGATGTGAAAATTTGGCATATTAAAAACCTTCTGGAATCAATGAAACTTACCCCATCGGTTTATAATAAATTCCGATCCTATCTTATGTCTCTTTTTAAAGAAATGATTCAATATGGGTGTATCGACCATAATCCTTGTAGAGAGATTATCAAAAAGAAAATTACCAAGACCATACGGGAGACCCTCTCGGATGAAAAATATCAAA
>NZ_JAAABJ010000514.1 GCF_009904105.1 Elizabethkingia argenteiflava
AGCCTTCTATCATTATCAAACCATGAAAAGGTTCTTTCTATTACCCATCGTTTACTTACAGGTTTAAACTCCTTTTTTGCCAGCTTTTCTTTGTCCCTGCTTACTACTTTTATCAGATAGGAATAAAGCTTATCGGCTTTCTCTATAAATTCTCCTCTATACCCAGCATCAGCAAGGATACATTTAAACTTCATAAGTCCTTCATTTAGCATTCTAATTAAAAGTAGTCCAGCCTTACTGTCATGAA
>NZ_JAAABJ010000515.1 GCF_009904105.1 Elizabethkingia argenteiflava
AACAATCACCCTGGAAAGAGATCTTACCCCTGCAATTTTCAAAATCAATGTGCTATAAGAATGGGAGTTGCTTTGGAAAAAAGCAAGGTTGATTTAAGCTCGTTCAGAGGAGCCCGCTGTTGGTTTGACCATAATCCAAGACATATTTTGCGGGCACAGGAGCTTGCGGACTGGATTTAAAAAAAATACACAATATTTGGAATAAAGAGAGTGTACAAAAGAAAAGATCACCCAAAGATGTCAAGTGACGACTTTTACGGAAAGAAAGGCCTTATTTTTATAAAAGATGGTTGGGGACCAACAGACCATATTGATCTATGGAACGGATACAAAATGCAAGGTGGAACTTCTGGATTTTTAAGCAGAGGAGTAGAAATATGGTTTTGGCGGTTATCGTGAGGTGTATGCCCGAGGCGATGAGTACCGGTGAATAAAGCGATACGGATAGTAAACCTGGTGTATTAGCAGAATATTCAAAATTTAAAACAAAGTGTGGTTCAAAAACAGATTATAGGATAGAAATAGCCTACAATCTGCTTTTTCTAAAACTAAATAAACCATGATATCTCCTTTTTAAGAATGCCAAAAACATTAGTATCTTCATTTCTATGAAAATAATGTAAGTACAACAAATGCTTTGTTAATGGGTGAAACTGTAAAAATTTAAATGTAAATAAACCATCAACATATCAGTCTTTCAATGGATGCTTTCGTCGGTTCTTTTTACCTCTCTAAGAGGGAATGATTCACTTAACAATGTTCTCAAAAAAAGAAACCGCCCCGATAATCGGGGCGGTTTGTGGTCTCTCCAGGAATCGAACCAGGGACACAAGGATTTTCAGTCCTTTGCTCTACCAACTGAGCTAAGAGACCATTCTTAAAAACTCGTTGTTTCGTTGTTTTTTAGTGATGCAAAGATATACACATTCTGCATACTGCGCAAGTTTTTTTGTATATTTTTCAAAATAAATCAACATATTATTGATTATCAACGCCTTTTTTTTCAATAAAATCTTTATAATACTCACTCATCTCTTCTAACACAGGATTAATGGTACTTTCGGGCAGATCGCTAATCCGAATATACATCAATCCATCGATAGCATCATTAAAATTAGGATCTACATTAAAGGCTACCAGTTTTGCATTCTGTTTAATATATTTTTTAAGCAATACAGGCATTCTCATTTCTGGTTCAAAGTCGTCAATTAATTTATCGAACTTGTTTAGATCGTTATCTAAACCTTCAAAAAACATCAGCTTATCTCTTTCTTTAAGCTTCACCTTATATTCATTTTTTGGATGAATGTATTGGCCAACTACGGAATCGTAATAATGAGAGCGCATAAATTCTATCATCAGGGTCTTACTAAAATCGGAAAACTTATTGCTAATGCTAACACCTCCCATCAAAAACTTATGTTCAGGGTTTCTTAAACACACGTGTACAATACCTCGCCACAGTAAAAAGAGTGGCAAAGGTTTTTGCTGATACCCCTTCATAATATAGGCTCTTCCCATTTCAATCACTTTACGAAAGAAAGGCTGTAATTCCTGATCAAAATCGAATAGAGAACTGGTATAAAAACCGTTAATTCCATATTTTTTCATTACCTCAGCTCCTAAGGCCATACGATAAGCTCCGACTAATTGTTCTTCTTCTCTGTCCCACAGAATAAGATGATGATAATGTTTGTCATATTCATCTAAATCAAAAGGCATATTCGTCCCTTCTCCTACCTCCCGGAATGTAAGCTCTCGCTGTCTTCCTATTTCTCTCATTACAAAAGGAATTTCATCGGCATTGGTAAAAAATATTTCATAAGCAGCATTTGAAAACAACAATTTTCCTTCGGTATTTCGCAAATGCTCTATTTCTCCTGTTAAATGTTCTTTACTGGTCTCGGATATAATATTATGGGCTACATGATCATCTTGAGTCAGCTGAAATTTACTACTGAGGTTCGGAATTTTAAGATAGTCGGTAATTCGCTTCCTTTTATCGAAATAGGATTTCATCATATACACCTTTTTTCTGAGGAACTCTCCTAGCTCTTCGGGTGTATCATATTCTTTTTGTATTCTGGGTAAAATAGATTTACCTATTCGTATTTTAATCGGTTTCTCTCGACTATTCATCATCTCTGAGGGCAGCATAAGAGTCTGTAGATCTGGATGAAGTTTAGATAAACTGTAAAAAAGACGACTGTTTTTTGCATGAAAATACATGGGCAATACGGGTACGTTCATGCGCTGGATCAGTTTTAAAATTGGAAATTCCCAATCTTTATCTAAAATCTCATTATATCTATTATTTTTATTAGAGACCTCTCCGGCAGGAAATACACCAAAACAACCCCCGCCTTCTAAATGTTTCATGGCTGCGCGCATACCGCTAAAACTACTAAACACCTCTTTACGCCCTTCAAAAGGATTAACAGGAATAATATAGGGGCTCATCTCTGGTATTTTAGACAGAAGAAAATTTCCCATAATCTTAAAGTCTGGCCGAATATCGGAAATAATCTTAGCCATCAATATTCCATCTAAACCTCCTAAAGGATGATTCGACACCAGTATAAAAGGTCCGGATTTGGGAACCTTAGCCAAATCTTCTGCAAATACCCTATAGTTTACATTAAGCTCCTGCAAACAGGAATCTAAAAAATTATGACTTCCCTTATTTTTTAATTTATCATATACCCTGTTGAGTTTATCGATTTTCACAATTTTCATCATCGCTTCTGCCACAGGTTTTTTTAAAAAGCCCATATTTTCTAAACCAGCCGCCTTAATAAAGTCTTCCTTACTTACTAAGCTCATTCTCAATTATTTTGTTACCATTTGTAAGGTATTGACAGCCAGTTGTTCCATCAATACATTTTTGTTTTCATAAAATTTTTCAACATCATTCATATTTGCATTTCGGACCGTGAATAAGGCTACATCCGGCACTAAATGTGTTTTAAATTTTTCTGATAAAATTTCGTTCAGCCTTCCACTATTTTTAAATTTATCTTCTAAGCATAAAGCCAAAGAAATTGCTGTATTTTGTATTAAAGATACTTTAATTTTAAATTTAGACAACAATCCAAAAATAAAACTCATATGATCTTCGGCTATAAAAGAAAAATCCCGGGTTTCAATGGTCATAAAAGTTTGATTTTCCTTTAGTATATAGCTCTCTTTTCTAGGATAATTGATATCTTCTGAAACCTTTGTTCCGGGTTTATCGTCCTCTATAAAAGATTTCACAAAAAACGGAATGGATTTTTGCTTGAGAGGCTGGAGGGTCTTTGGGTGGATAACCGAGGCGCCATAGTACGCCATCTCTATCGCCTCTTCATACGATATATCTGCTAACAACTCCACCTGATCAAATTTTCTTGGATCTCCGGTCATCACTCCAGGCACATCTTTCCAAATCGTCATTTGCTCTGCATCCAGACAATAAGCAAAGATCGCCGCTGAATAATCGGAACCCTCGCGGCCTAAAGTCACAGTAAAGTTATTAGCATCAGAACCTATAAAACCCTGAGTAACAAAAGAATATTTTGTATTAAGTTGCTTAACATTTTCCTCCGTAAGTTTCCAATCCACCTCTCCTTCCCGATAACCAACATCCGTTTTGATATAATCCCTGGCATCCAACCAGGTATTGATGAGCTTTTCCTGAACCAAATACTCAGACAAAATTCTAGACGATATCATTTCACCACAACTAACCACTTGGTCGTATACAAAATTATAATTCGGTGATTTATTTCTTCTTAAAAATGATTCTATGTCATAAAAAAATTCTTCTATATCTCCATAAATCGTATGACCTTCCGGAAAAAGCCCTTTAGCAACATCAATATGAGCCTGTTTTATTTGAGTGGTTTGGGCTTTATAATCGCCCTTCGCAAAATAATTTTCCACCACTATTTCTAATGCATTTGTTGTCTTTCCCATGGCGGAAACAACAAGCATACATTGCTCAAAACCTTGATTTTTCAAAACTCTGGCAACATTTTTCACCCCCTCAGCATCCTTGACCGAAGCCCCTCCAAATTTGAAAACTTTCATTGTATTTCAGGTATTAATGTTAAATATCTCTCCTTTTTATTTCTGAATATAAAAATTTGTCAAAAGTATTAAAAATCAATCAAAAATAAAAAAAGGCATATTTGGTATATTTTTCCGAAATTTGGAAAAATCTAAATTCTATAGTATAATGTCAGAACAATCATTTCGTACTCTTGGAGAGTTTATTATCGATAAACAAGAAGATTTTAAATACTCTACAGGTGAATTGTCCCGTTTATTAAGCGCTATTCGCCTTGCCTCTAAAATGGTAAACCGCGAAGTCAATAAGGCCGGAATTTCCAATATCCTAGGCCAGGTAGGCAGTACCAATATACAAGGAGAAGACCAGCAAAAGCTGGATGTATTGGCCAATAATATCTTTATTAACTCTCTTTCACAACGCGAAGTAGTTTGTGGCATAGCCTCTGAAGAAAATGATGAGTTTATCGAAATAAAAGCCTCCGAAAATGCCCATATGAGCAAATACGTAGTTCTAATGGATCCCTTAGACGGTTCTTCCAATATAGATGTAAACGTCTCGGTAGGTACTATTTTTTCTATCTATAGGAGGGTAACGAAACCCGGATCCCCAGTACAGCTAGAAGATTTTTTACAAAAAGGCCAGCATCAAATAGCCGCAGGTTATATAATATATGGTTCTTCCACCATGATTGTTTATACCACTGGAAATGGCGTGAATGGATTCACTTTAGATCCCTCATTAGGGACCTTTTATTTATCCCATCCTGATATTAAATTCCCTACGAAAGGGAATATCTACTCCATCAATGAAGGTAATTACAGCAAATTCCCACAGGGAGTAAAAGACTATATCAAATATTGTCAGGAAGAAAAAGAAGATCGTCCTTACACCTCACGTTATATCGGCTCTTTAGTAGCTGATTTCCATAGAAATTTATTAAAAGGAGGCATCTATATATATCCGTCTACCGCTAACTCTCCAAACGGAAAACTGCGTTTGCTTTACGAATGTAATCCTATGGCATTTTTAGCCGAACAGGCCGGAGGTAAAGCTTCAGATGGATTTAAAAGAATTTTAGATATCTCCCCTAAAGAACTCCATCAACGCGTACCTTTTTTCTGTGGCAGCGCATCAATGGTTACCCAGGCCGAAGAGTGTATGAAGAATGCCATTGATACAAAACTGTAAAAATAAAAATCTGCTCTTTCCAATTTGAACGGGCATAGCCGAGTAAATTTCTTTCATGCAAGCAGAATTTCACCCTTATCAGCTTATTTTTAAACGCCCCGGAGGGACTTCCAGAGGTGTACTCACCCACAAGGATACTTTTTTTCTCCAAATAGAAAAAAACAAAAAAAAAGGCATTGGAGAATGTGGTATTTTTAGAGGATTAAGTTACGACGATGTCCCCCTCTATGAAGAGAAGTTAGAATGGCTTTGCCAAAACATTGATGCTGACTATGAATTTCTAAGACAAGAACTTGTAGGTTATCCCTCTATTTGGATAGGATATGAACAAGCCATGCTCAATCTAAAATATGGAGGAAACCTCTATTTCCCGAGTGATTTTACAAAAGCCAAAGAAAGTATCCCGACCAATGGACTTATCTGGATGGGAGAACTCAACTTTATGAAAGCGCAGATTGAAAAAAAGCTTAAAGAAAATTTTAAATGTCTCAAACTAAAAATAGGCATCAATTGGAAGGTGGAAAAAAAAGTATTGGAAGAACTCCGCAGTATATTTCCCGCCAGTGAACTGGAACTGCGTGTAGATGCCAATGGTGCCTTTACTACAGCAGAAGCTATAAGCGTGTTAAAAGAACTGGCAAGGTTGGAAATACATTCTATAGAACAACCTATAAAAGCTGGAACCTGGCAAGATATGGCCTACTTATGTGCCCACACCCCTACTCCAATAGCCTTAGACGAAGAGCTTATCGGCGTATTTGGTCCTGAAAAGAAGGAACAACTCTTAAAAAGTCTGCGCCCCCAGTACATCATATTAAAGCCCTCTCTGGTAGGGGGATTCTCCGGTTCGGACGAGTGGATTGATTTAGCAGAACGCTACCATATTGGATGGTGGATTACCTCTGCCTTGGAAAGCAATATAGGTCTGAATGCTATTGCACAATACACCTATACCAAAAAAAATCCGATGCATCAAGGTTTAGGCACCGGAGCGCTATTCACCAACAATACTCTAGCTCAGCTAGAATTAAAAGGCGAACATTTATGGATGAAAATGAGTTGTGCAGAGATTAAGATCTGAATCTAACATGGTATTCAGTCTTCTGTCCCATTTTTATCTTATCCACTCCATAGCACTATCCTTGCCGGCCACAAGACAAATGTTCAAGATATAGCACTTGATTCCTGATGCTTTGGTTAATCCTGATTAATTTTTATTTCATTAGATTCAGGTGCACTTCCGATTCGTCAACTATGGCTTATTAAGATTCGTAATAACCGATTAAAATGGTTAAATTTGCATCTTTAGAATAAATCTCAATGGAAGAAGAAAAAAAATCTCTCAATTTTATTGAGCAAATTATCGAGGAAGACTTGGCAAATGGCCTGGAAAGAAATAAAATTCGTTTTCGTTTTCCACCAGAACCCAATGGTTATTTGCACATCGGACATACCAAGGCTATTTGTATTAATTTTGGTCTCGGCGAAAAATATAATGCTCCTGTAAATCTACGTTTTGATGATACCAATCCTGAAAAAGAAGAACAGGAATTTGTAGACTCTATCAAAAGAGACGTAGAATGGCTAGGCTTTACATGGGATAAAGAACTCTACGCCTCAGATTATTTTCAACAGTTATACAACTGGGCTGTAGAAATGATAAAAAATGGAAAAGCCTATGTGGACGAACAAGCGTCAGCGGTGATTACCGAACAGCGTAAAAACCCTACTGAACCTGGGATTGAATCTCCCTATAGAAACAGACCCGCAGAAGAGTCTTTAGATTTATTCGAAAGAATGAAAAACGGAGAATTTGAAAGTGGAAAAATGTCGCTACGGGCAAAAATCGACATGAACTCTCCCAATATGAACATGAGAGATCCGGTGATGTATCGTATTTTAAATAAGCCCCACCATAGAACAGGAACAGCATGGAAGATTTATCCTATGTACGACTGGGCACATGGAGAATCTGATTACCTGGAACAGGTTTCTCACTCTCTTTGCTCCTTGGAATTCGAAAACCACAGACCGCTTTACAATTGGTATTTGGAGCAAGTAAAAGAAGAGAATAAAACACTGCCTAAGCAACGGGAGTTCGCCAGGATGAATGTCACTTATATGATCACCTCTAAGAGAAAACTTCAAAAATTGGTCTCTGAAAATGTGGTTACAGGTTGGGACGATCCTAGGATGCCTACGGTATCAGGGCTAAGAAGAAAGGGATATACTCCCCAGGCAATCCGAAACTTTATTGAACGTATAGGAGTCGCCAAACGCGAAAACCTCATCGATATCCAGCTACTGGAATTTTTTGTACGGGAAGATCTCAATAAAAAAGCCCAAAGGGTAATGGCTGTTATGGATCCTGTAAAACTCGTTATTGAGAATTATCCTGAAGGGAACGAAGAATGGCTGGATACGGAAAATAATCCCGAACAGAAAAATGCCGGAACACGAAAAATTCCATTTTCAAGAGAGCTATACATTGAGCGAGAAGATTTTAAAGAGCAAGCCAACAATAAATTCTTCCGTCTTAAATTAGGCGGCGAAGTGCGCCTAAAATCCGCTTATATCATCAAAGCGGAACGTGTAGATAAAGATGAAAAAGGCGAAATTACTACTATCTATGCTAGCTATGATGAAAAAAGTAAATCGGGAAGTGGTACCGAAGAAAGCTTAAGAAAAGTGAAGGGGACCTTACATTGGGTATCGGCTCCACATGCCATTCCTATGGAAGCAAGACTCTATGAGCGCCTTTTCACCGTAGAACAACCCGATGCTGAAAAAGAAACCGATTTTCTAGCGTTTATTAATCCTGACTCTCTTTGCACTGTAGAAGGCTTTGCTGAACCTAGCTTGAGAGAGGCTGCTATAGGCGAGCATCTCCAATTCCAAAGAATAGGTTACTTTACCAAAGACCCCGACTCTTCTGTGGAAAAACTCATCTTCAACCGGACTGTCACTTTAAAGGATTCTTATAAACCTTAAGATCATCTAAAAAGCAGTGAAACATTCACTGCTTTTTTTAATTTACTCCTAATTTATTCGCTACAATGGCGTTCATAATAATACGGGCATGAATGCGTGAGTTTTCAATAAACCAAAGATGAGTGTTCCTACCTCCACAAACGACCCCTGCAAGATAAAGCCCTGGCACATTGGTTTCCATCGTAGCATCATGATGATAAGGAATCTGACTGTCACCTTCTAATTCCACCCCTATCCTACTGATGAACTCAAAATCCGGAAGATACCCTGTCAAGGCGAGTACAAAATTGTTTTCAATTTCCTGAATAAGACCATTCTGATCTCTAAACACCACACTCTCTTGTTTAATTTCGGTAATTTCAGACTTGAAATAAGCTTTTATAGTCCCTTCGGAAATGCGATTTTCAATATCGGGGCGCACCCAATATTTCACCCTTTCTCCAATTTCACCGCCACGGATTATCATGGTTACATCTCCTCCTTTTCTATAAATTTCGAGTGCCGCATCCACCGAAGAATTACTAGCCCCCACGACGACTACTTTTTGTCGGGAATAGGGATAAGGCTCGCTATAGTAATGTTTTACCTTAGCTAAATGCTCTCCCTTTACATGCATAATATTTGGACTATCATAAAATCCGGTAGCCAATATAACGTGCTGTGCTGTGTATTCATTTTTTGAGGAAACTACGCGAAATATACCCTTATTTTTGACAATATCTATAACTTTTTCATAAAGGTGAATGTTGAGGTCTTTTCTATGAGCAATGCCTTGATAATACTCCAAAGCTTCCTGTCTTCCCGGTTTAGGGGAAGCACAAAGAAAGGGTATTTCATCAATTTCTAATCTATCCGAAGATGAAAAAAAACGCATATATAAAGGATAATGGTACAGGCTATTTACAATGGTTCCTTTCTCCAGTATAAGATAAGTAAGATTCTTTTTTTTAGCTTCCAGTGCACAAGCCAATCCTATAGGCCCACCGCCTACAATGATAAGATCGTAAGTATTCATACGACAAAATTACAGCAATCTATAGATTTGTGCTATCGAATATTCATTATATTTTGTTTGTTCCCAATTTATGCTTGGTGAACTTGATTCATTTCTTCTATGTTCTAATGGATTTTTATTAAAAACGGATTCTAATACACCTTATCGGATGGCTGCCATTTACATTGAAAAATAGAGAACAAAACTCCACGAAGAAATTTTTACCGAATTCGTTTAGTAAAAACAACATTAGAAAACGCAACATAAGGATCAATAAATAAGCATTATTTACATCAGGCCTTGCCTTATCTTCGCTCAAGACTATCATAAGCTTGCCGTAGGAAAGCAGAAATTTGAGTATCTCATATGGATAATCGCTAAAACACGATGAATGGGTTGTAAAATATTTTCTATTAATTTGTATTTATATTTATATATTTTTTTTAATATGAAAATAATCCAACATTCTTTCTGGCAAAGCTATTCTAATAGTATATTACTTTTGGGAGGCATTATTATTGGGAGTATCATAGGAATATGCTTCCCTAGTGCTGTGAACTACCTAAAGCCTATAGATATTTTTCTCAATTTACTCTTTATAACGATTACCCCTCTGTTTTTTTTTGCTATTGTCACTTCAATTTCGGATATTGAACAAAAAGGAAAACTTGGGAAAATAATATCTGCCATGTTATTTACCTTTTTATGCTTAGTGATTATTTCTGCTGTATTCAGTATTGGATTTATAATATTGCTAAATTAGGATAGTTTTTTTTATCTTTACTAAAAAAACAATGGATTGTCCAAAATGTCATGAGTCTGAAAAAGTAAAAAACGGTATTGTCAGGAATCTTAAAAGATACAAATGTAAAAATTGTGGATTTAATTTTACGGTATATAAAAGAGGGGGTGAATATTCAAAAACAATCAGAAAAAAGCGCTTCAACTTTATCTTGAAGGCTTGGGCTTTAGATCAATCGGCAGGATTTTAGATGTTAGCAATGTCACTATTTTGAATTGGATTCGTAGTTTTGGTTAAGAAATACAATCATTGCAATGTGAATCTAAGGAAATAAAAGTGGTAGAGTTAGATGAAATGCACACTTATATAGGGCGTAAAAAAAACACGGTTGGATCTGGATTGCTGTTGATAGATTTGGAAAAAGATTC
>NZ_JAAABJ010000516.1 GCF_009904105.1 Elizabethkingia argenteiflava
ATATAGTATTTTTTTCTTGTTTTTAATCACCTGTTATCGAATGATGTATATAAAAGACATAATGCTAGATTATTTTTTGCATAAGTGTGAGCGATGTATTAAAATATATAATCAATAAATTATTTATGTAGGCTTCCCTTTTTTAGTACGATTTAAAATTAGACAATTTTTCATATTGTACCCAATTTATTTTCTGTTAATTTATAACAGCAAGTTTCTGTTTTTCCTTTTCTCTGTATTTCACAGGAGAC
>NZ_JAAABJ010000517.1 GCF_009904105.1 Elizabethkingia argenteiflava
TCAATACTCATAAATTCTGAAGTTAAGTCTATGGAGATTAACTCAAGATCTGACAATTTGGGCTTGCGGATTTGATTTAAAAAATTCATTTTACTTTCAATTGTTATCAGTATCTCTAATATTTTTTCATAATTTGCGGTAAAGCTGTTCATATTTAATCGTTTGTTAGACTATTAAATTTAGGTATTTATATAATAATGACCAGCTTCCTTTTTTTTTTATCCTAAATGAACCACGGGTATAATAATGAATACTTTTCATATATGCTACAAATTAGCAGGCGGTCAGATGAGGTAAAATATAATTTAGAACACTATATAAATCAATCTGTAGAGGGATTAATATTACCTGTAAAAAAATGATTTTTTTAGGAGGCGATATGAAATTTATCTTGGGATTAACAATAAAGGATTAGATATTTACAAACCTTTAAAATGCGGTTATAATCCTTATAGTGGTGAATGGAATGAATGGAGTACAAACCCTTTAAAACAAAAAGCGATTCAGTATTATGAAATGGAAAAAATTATATAAATCAGTTTTGTTTTTTATTCTATTCATCTATGGATTTTGTGATGCCCAAAATTATAGAGTTAATTATCAAATGAGCTATAAGCGAGATTCTTTAGATAAAGAATCTGTAAAGAAAAACATGCTGCTCTTGATAAAAAATAACAAATCAAAGTTTTATGCCCAGGATCAATTTATCAGTGATTCTATAGCTTTAACTGGCCAAAAGACAGAACGGTATAACTATGATTTTATGGTGGTAAAAGATAATCAAACAGGAAAAATTTATAGATATACATACTTACTTAGAGATTTGTACAGGAGCTCTGATGAGATGCCAGTATTTAAGTGGAATATCAGTGAAGAAACAAAAAAAATAGGTGATTATTTATGTCAAAAGCAAGCCTCAATTATTCCAATCGAATGTGGGAAGCTTGGTTCGCAATAGAGATTCCTCTACAAGAAGGACCATATGTTTTTAAGGGGACTCCGGGGTTGATAATTTACCTTAGAGATACCAAAGATCATTATGTATTTTCTTTTATCGGAATAAAAAAGGATGAAACGACAGATATAGACTATTTATCTGTGAAACCTATTGATATTTCAAAAATACAGCTGAATAAAGTTTTAATAGATCACTATAATGACCCTTATAGAGAACTGAAATCAGGACAAATTAAAGCGCGATGGCAATATGAAGATGGAAAAGAATTTACGCCTAACTATAACGAATTAACCAGGGATGAGCAAAAAAATATCAAAAAATACAACAATCCTATAGAACTATCAGAAGTTATAAAATATCCATAAGCATTTTTGAGTATGTATTTTCACAAATTTTATATCCGCAACTCAGGGCTTTATTTTTCTTCTAAATATACAGGATAAGTTTAGCTTACATACTAGAGCCTACCGAATAATATGGATTATGAAGAAAACCTAAGCAATCCAATGTTATAATAATTTCTCAGCTCCTGAATAAGTTAGCCATGGAGACCTATATAAAGAACTCCATGTCAAGCTTACTTGTATTGTATACCCATGGCTGTCGGATTGACCTCCAGTCTTGGCCTTCGATTGAGGATGATGAAAAGGTATATTTTTCAGGAGAGCGCAATAAACACTCAAGTAGAATATGAACAGCGGAGGTGTTTACAAGGAGTAAATGAGGGTGTAGATTTAAATAACAAGCATGTTAAATAAAAAAACACCCCAATTTTTGTTAGAATGAGAATTTAGCATGACTTAGCCAGTGCAGTTTGATATCCTCGGGAACTTTCATTCTTTCGGCAATCCTGCGATAGCGTTCTGATAGCTTACATAGATAATCCTGAGCTTTGCTAAAGCCATCTTGTAAGCCTGTTAAGGTTTCTATTTTCCAGTATCTCACCAGGTGTTCTATAATAGAGGCGTAATCCCAGGTGGTATAGACTCCAATTTTCTGGGTGATGGCTGAAAAATCAATAAAAATATTGCGCTCCGATTTCTGATCATCCATGAGTATGGCAGGCATGGAAATTTGTTTGCGCATCATTTTTTCAAAAGCTGCAATAGCTCCATTCGGATCTTTTTTAAATATTTCGGCCATAAAAGATTTATAGGCATTTTCATGCCGTGCCTCGTCGCCTGCAATTTGTTTGCAAATCTTAGACAAGACATGGTCTCCGGCTTTATCTGCCAGCTTACCCGTATTGACATGGGATATTTTGGTAGCTCTTTCCTGAAAAGAGGTATAAATAATAGATTGATAAGGATCTTTTTCAGTATCAGGATCAAAGCCATTATAGATCAGGCGATGAATGGTTTGTTCTACTTTTTTCATATCACATCGACCACTCATATATAAATACTTATTGAGTAGATCTCCATGACGGTTTTCCTCAGCCGTCCATGCTCGTGCCCACTTGGCCCAGCCTTTATCGGAGGTAACCTCTTTATCCTCATTAAAAATTAAGCTGAAATAAGTCTGATAACTGGGTAAAGCCTCTTCCGTAATCATATTTCCCACTAAAGAAGTAATAACAGAATTGGGAATATTGGCGGCTCTTTCTCGTAATTTTTTCAATTGCTCCAGAGCGTCTTCTTTTTCCATATCGGGTAAAAAGTCCTGAGGTTGCCAACATTCTTCGGGGTTCATTAATTTGTTTTCAACAGCTTCTGATACCAAATCATCCATGGATTTAATAACATCAAACCTATTATGGTATTCATCTAATTCTCTTGTATTCATGTTATTGTTTTTTTTATTCTATAAAAATGTGCATAAAAAAATGGATAGATTCAGCTATACCATCTTTCTTTAACATTCGATATTGAAGTAAGATAGGAGGGCTAGAATATAGATCAGTTTTTTCAATATAAAATCAAATCGCCGATTTTAGAATAGGTTCTTGGAGTGCTTATTACTCCATGGCCACACCCCTTGCATCACTAGTTTTTTATAAGAACTTTTTTATCGCTGTAAATATAACGTATTTTAAAATAATTTATTGTGAAAAAGAAAATATACTTTTAATCATTCATAATAACCGTTATATAAAGGATAAGATAAGAGATGAGAGTAGGAGATAATGCACGATTTATTGAGAGATGTCAAAAATAATTTTCACAAATAGCGCATTCCTTCATCTAGATCTCATCCAGCCGTTAGGTAAGGCTGTTTTTCAAAAAAATCTAAGGTCATTTGTTGATCTTCATCTAATTTTTCGATGAGTTTTTCTAGACTTTCAAATTTTATTTCTTCATGTAAAAATGCTCTAAAATAAACGCTAATATTTTGTCCATAAATATTCCGGTTGAAATCAAGAATATAAACTTCTGTTGTTTTTTCAGTGCCATTTACGGTGGGATTGGTGCCTATACTCAGCATACCTTTATAAGAATGGCCATTGTGTTTAACCTCTACAATATAAGCCCCATTTTTTGGTAAGAGCTTGAGAGGATCTACTTCTATATTAGCTGTAGGGTATCCGATTTTCTTACCGATTTTTTTACCATGTATGATTTTGCCGCTTAGTGAATAAGGGTAACCTAAAAATTCATTAGCAGTTTGAATATCGCCTTTGGCTAAAGCATTTCTTATTTTAGTGGAGCTTATAGCAACATCATCAGCTACGACGGCAGGGTTTTCCTCTACTATAAAATCATAATCAACCGCCATTTTTTGCAGAAGTTGTAAATTACCGCTTTTGTTTTTACCGAAATGATGATCGTAACCGATAAGAATATATCGCATTCTTATTTTATCGAGTAAAATCTGTTTTACGAAATCTTCTCCTGAAAGATTTCTAAAGTCTTCATTGAATTCCTGAAGGAAAATTTTTTGAATTCCGTAGCTTTTCAGAAGTTCTAATTTCTCATCTAGCGTATTGAGCAATTTTAAATCGCTTTGTGGCTGTAAAATCTTTCTGGGGTGAGGCCAAAAAGTAAACACAGCGCTTTCTAAATCTAATTGCTCGCTATGCCGTTGCAGTTTTTTTATAATCTCCTGATGACCTCTGTGAACTCCGTCAAACATTCCCAAGGACATCGAAAGTCCCCGTTTATCGCTATACTCAGCTATATTTTTTATAATTTTCAAGATGAAAAATTTAGGCATTACAAATATGATAAAAATCTTTCTTACAAACAATGCAGATACGAGGAATATCACTATATTTGCACTCAAGAAAAAAAATAAAAATGGCAAACCAAATTCAGGGAAAAATTGCACAGATTATCGGACCGGTAATTGACGTGGTATTTCAGGAAGTAGAGGAACTACCAAATATTTATGATGCTCTTGAGGTTGTTAGAGAAGGCGAGAAAGGCCTCATCTTAGAGGTTGAACAGCATATAGGAGAGGATACGGTAAGATGTATCGCCATGGATGCTACCGATGGACTTCAGAGAGGACAAGTGGTAATAGGGCACGGAAGACAGATTACTATGCCGATCGGAGATGAAGTTAATGGTAGATTGTTCAATGTGGTAGGTGATGCTATTGACGGACTTCAGGACTTATCCAAAGATAATGGTTTGCCAATCCACAGAGAAGCACCTCAATTCGATCAGTTATCAACTTCAGCGGAAGTTTTATATACAGGGATTAAAGTAATCGACCTTATTGAGCCTTATGCTAAGGGGGGTAAAATTGGTTTATTCGGAGGAGCTGGTGTAGGTAAAACCGTATTAATCCAGGAATTGATTAACAATATTGCAAAAGGACATGGAGGACTTTCCGTATTTGCAGGAGTAGGAGAGCGTACTCGGGAAGGAAATGATCTTCTCCGTGAGATGTTGGAATCGGGAATCATCAAATATGGTGATGAATTTATGCATTCCATGGAAGAAGGTAAATGGGATCTTTCTAAGGTTGACCCTGAATTGATGAAAGAATCTAAAGCTGCTTTTGTATTCGGCCAGATGAATGAGCCCCCAGGAGCAAGAGCGCGTGTAGCTCTTTCTGGACTTACTCTAGCGGAATACTACCGTGATGGAGGGGAAAGTGGACAAGGAAGGGACGTTCTTTTCTTTGTAGATAATATTTTCCGTTTTACACAAGCTGGATCAGAGGTGTCTGCACTCCTTGGGCGTATGCCTTCTGCAGTAGGTTATCAGCCGACTTTAGCTTCTGAAATGGGAGCGATGCAGGAGAGAATTACCTCTACCAAAAATGGGTCTATTACTTCTGTACAAGCCGTATATGTGCCTGCAGATGACTTAACTGACCCTGCGCCAGCTACCACCTTTGCTCACTTAGATGCTACTACTGTATTGGATAGAAAAATTGCTTCATTGGGGATTTATCCAGCCGTAGATCCATTGGCTTCTACCTCCAGAATTTTAGCACCCGAAATTATTGGTGAAGAGCACTATAACTGTGCCCAAAGAGTAAAAGAAATTCTTCAGAGATATAAAGCACTACAGGATATTATAGCTATCTTAGGTATGGAAGAGTTATCGGAAGAAGATAAACTAGTAGTTTACCGTGCGAGAAAAGTACAGCGATTCTTATCTCAGCCTTTCCATGTTGCAGAGCAATTTACAGGCATCCCGGGGGCTTTAGTAGATATTAAAAATACCATCAAAGGATTTAATATGATTATCGATGGAGAATTAGATCATATTCCGGAAGCTGCCTTCAATCTTAAAGGCTCTATTGAAGAAGCTATTGAGGCTGGAGAGAAAATGTTGGCTGACAGCAAATAATAATAAGTATTAGATGTTGATTTTTAAGTGGGCTTACATCTGGCTTATGAATCTTTAAATCTCTTAAAAGATGATTATAAAAATATTAACACCCGAATTTGTGGTTTTTGAAGGGCGAGTAGATTCAGTTCTAGTACCTGGAATCAGTGGAGACTTTCATATAATGAAAGATCACGCAGCTATTGTTTCTGCACTTAAAGAAGGGGATATTAGAATTTTTTCAGCAGCTATTTCTGATGATTATGCTAATAATTTTGAAATTGAAAACACCGATCAAGGCGAATTTTCTTACAAAATCAAAAGTGGTGTCATAGAGTTTAACAACAATAATGGAATCATTCTTTGTGAATGTTAGTCTTATTATTCAAATATAAAAATCCCGAATTTTAAAATTCGGGATTTTTTGTTTTTACAGATGAAGAAATGGCACGACCTTAGCTATAAAAACCAATATTATTATATCTTCGTGAATTACTTTCAGAGAAAATAATATTTGACGTAAAAATCGTATGATAAAAAAACTATTTTTTTGTTCATTTACCTGTTTGGTAATTATAAAAATCGATGGACAATTAAAACTTACAGGTAAAATCACGGATTTTGATTCCCAAAAAACAATTACAGGAGCTGTGCTTAATAATAAGCAGAACACAGCAATTTCCGACAACAATGGCTTTTTTGAACTCAATGTTCAGGATAGCACAGGAGTGATTACTGTTCAGAAGCGTGACTATAGATTACAGAAAATAGCATATGATCTTCATGCCGACAGTTTGCTGCCCATAGTGCTACACCGAGCGGTGAATACAGCGAATAAATATATAGAGGGCGTTATTATCAACACCAAGAAGAAGTATAAAAACAAGAAAGAGAATCCGGCCTATGCTATTCTGAAAGCGGTATGGAAGAGGCATTATAAAAATGCTTTTGATACATATGATAATTATAAGTATAGTGAATACCAAAAACTGGAAGCCTCATTAAATAATTTAGATAGCAGCTTTATCAATAAAAAGATTTTTAAAGGAATGGAGTTTATGTTTAAAAATGTAGATACGGCTTTTAGTACAGGTAAGGCATTTGTTCCTATATATATGAACGAACAACTCTCCACTTATTATAAAGTCAACCGTCCATTCTCTAAAGAAAAAAAAGTATTGATCGCCGAGAAAGCTTCCGGATTTGAAGATTACCAATTTATGGTGCAGACAATTCAAAATCTCTATAAAGACTTCAATATCTATGATAATCAGCTTAATTTTTTTGATAAAGGTTTTACCAGTCCTCTTTCCACTGAAGGTTTTGGAGTGTACGATTATACCTTGATGCAAGATAATATTATCGATGGAGAAGCTTGCTATACCATAAAATATATCCCCAGAAGTAATGCAGTATTTGCCTTCAGAGGCGTGATCTTTATTTCAAAAGAGGCTTTTGCTGTTAAAAAAATAACCTTAAACTCTCCTAAGAATATAGATGTTAATTTTATTCGCGGGGTAAATGCGGAGCTTACCTATCATATTATTGACGATAAATCTTTTAGACCAGAAAAATCGCAGATTATGGTGGATATGTCGCTGTTGAATAAAAAAGCCAATGCTAAAGGTTTATATGTGAACAGAATTGTTTCTTATAAAGATTTTGAAGTGAATAAGCCTGAAATAGCAAAAGAAATTGAAACCAAAACTCAACGAGAAGATCAGCATATTTATACAAAAGATGAAGCTTTTTGGAATCATCAAAGGCATGAGCCGCTAACCCCAAAAGATTCACTCACTTACCAGAATTTAAACCGCTTATGGCAGCTTCCTAAATTTAAAACGGCTGTAAAACTTGTAGAAGCAATAGGTTCTGGTTTTTATAATATAGGAAATGCAGTAGATGTAGGAAATTTATATTCTTTATATGGTCATAATGATATAGAAGGCGATCGCTTGAGACTGGGAGCGAGAACTTTTTTTAGTCGCAATGATATGTGGAGACTGGAAGGTTATGGAGCTTATGGATTCCGGGATCAGAAATTTAAATTTGGAATCGGAGGGCGTTATATGTTGGATAAATACAAGCGTTTTACACTAGGTTATCGTTTTAAAAGAGATTTACAGCAGCTCGCTGTAGATCCTATGGGAGAAATGAATTCCAGTGTAGGGACCGGGCGTTCTTTTGCCTCTTCGTCTATTGCAAATACGGGTAATAATTTCTACCTCAGTAATATTGTAGAAAATAATATCTATGCGTCGGTAGAACCTTTTTTAAATTTTCAAGTGACATTGGATGGCAGTTATAGAGAGATAAAGGCCGCTGACCCGAGGCGTTTCAATATTAATTATATCAGCAGGGTGGGGGTAGAAAAAAGCCAGGCTAACGATGCTCGAGCTTCTTTAGTATTAACTTATCGCCCTGGAGCCCAATTTGCGGAATACGGAGTTGATAGAAATATGATCAAAAGACTTTTCCCAACTTTTACGCTGCGTTATACTAAAGGAATATCGGGTGTATTTAAATCGGATTTTAACTATGATAGAATTCAGTTTTCTTATGTACAACCAGTGCTTATAGGTTCAATAGGACAATCCAATATAAATATCGAGGGCGGAAAAACTTTTGGTACTGTACCTCTTTCTTTAATGAATGTGCTCCCTGGAAATCAGTCTTATATAAGCATTCCGAACACTTTTTCTCAGCTGGATTACTATGAATTTGTAACCGATGCATACTCTAATTTATTTTGGGAACACCATTTCAATGGGTGGGTATTTAATAGAATACCCCTCTTAAAAAAACTGAAGCTTAGGGAAATAGTTTTCTTTAGAGGAGCCTGGGGGAGCCTGAGGAGTGATAATATAGACGTCAGTAGATCCAATATCGTTTATAAGGCTCCTAAGGATCATATTTACTATGAATATGGTTTCGGTATAGAGAATATAGGTTTTAGTAATTTTAGGATGTTCCGTGCTGATTTTAACTGGCGTGGTAATTATTTAGACCATCCCGAAGCTCGTAAATTTGGTATAAAAGTAGGGTTACAATTGGGTTTTTAATCTTCTTTATATTATAAAGTGATGATTTTCCTATCGAGAATCGTTCAAACGATCTGTTTTTAGGGAATTTTTACATCAGGCTCATTTTGTTTCATGAACAGGTTTAACGAGTAAAACTAAGAGTTTTTATCAACATTTTTTGAAATCAACTTACAAGCATCGATTAATAAGAGTTTTAAGATAAGGAATTGTTAAAAAATAAGCTGTATAATGCCAAATAATAAAGATATAAAAAAATCATTTTTATACCTTTTATAAAAAAAATACTATTATTCAATATCATCATTAATACCCCTATAGGGGGAAATCAAAATATAAACCTATTAAATTCTTTTTAAGAATTCATATTTCAAAAAACAATACCACATTCCTATTTTCAAAATCTGTTTTACCAAAGAAAGATATTACGGTCAGTTTTTTGTAAAATTTTTATAGCTGAATATTGGAACAAAAAAACAAAATGCATTTAATTCAAATCTAAGTTTTAGCAGAAATTAGTTTTTAGATCTGAATATTACCTTACTTATTTTTATTCTTTAAATCATATTAATGTGGAGAGGCTTGTGTGGAAATTTTTCCTTCTGCAACTACGTTGTCTCCTTTTCCAAACATAAAATCATCTTCTTTCGTCCAGAAATAATTACCTTCTTTATCTTCGTATTTATCGCCGCTGGCGGTGGGAACCAATTTCATGTCGTAGACTCTTCCATCGTTCTCGTTGCGTATAATAATATTGTCAGTAAATTGAGCAGAATCACCTTCTCCTTTTACTCCAGAAATAATGCGAAAACGATATTGGTTGTCAGAAGAAACATATAAAGGCCCCTCATTATTAATAGGAATTTTAGTAGAAACCTTCTCCTCAACTTGTGGCGCTGCATTTGTGTTAAGCGTATCGGTATCTACTTTTTCTTTTTTAGAATTACAGGCACATATTGTCAGAGCGAGCCCGGAAATAATTAAAAATACTTTTTTCATATAGTAAAATTTTAATAAAAATACTAAATTATTCCTGCCCGTGCAAAAAACGTTTGATCATACAGGAATGAGAAGTTTAGGTATTTTATACATAAATTACAAAATAACACATAATTAATTAACTAATATTTAGCATCAAACGTATGTGTTTTCAATCGAGGGGTACGATTTAGAGCGTTTCCTATACCATTTTTGCTTATTGGGTGTATACCTTTTGTCTGCAAATCACTCATAGTGCAAATTTTGCCAAAAATTTTCAAAAAACCAATCCTTTATTCATCGGTATTTGGGACTGGTGCATAGGTGCAAGTATTATACATACTTGCACCTATGCACCTGCCCTGATGAGCCTGAATATTACTCTATCACAAATATTCTTTCTTTTTTTGACGATGTTATCAAAAAAACTATTGAACTTATCCGGATAAAATTCATTGTCTGTTATTGTCTTACTCTTGTCCAGGATACGATCTTCGATTATGTTGTTTCACAGAAAAATACAGAAGATGGAACAGACGTCTGGGTTGACAGCTATGAGGTATGTACCTTTTTGAAGATTAGTGACCACACCCTGCAAAGACTACGCAGTGAAATCAAAATCAACTATTCCCGTATTAGAGGGAAAAACTATTACAAAATCAGCGAAATCAAAAGGATGTTGCAGGAAAACCTGATCCGCGGGAGCGAAGAATGCTTAGAAGACCTGATACAAAACCACCAAAAGAATGTTAGACAAAAACAAAGTGCTGAGCAGCACCCGTAACGGACTGGATATTTTCAAACACTACCTTCCGGGAGATTGGCGTATAGGCAGAAATTTTAAAAACCCCTTTTATGATGATATCAAGGCATCCTGCAATATCTACTTTGATCGCAGAAGCGGTATGTACCGTATGAAGGATTTTGGTGATCCTCATTATGACGGAGATTGTTTTTCAATCGTAGGAAAAATTAAAAGCCTAGACTGTACTACAGAGTTTACAGAAATATTGAAGCAAATCAATGAAGAAATGAATTTGGAATTGGAAAAAGGATATGCTTTGCCCCAAAACAGATACTCTTCAAAAACAAAAACAGAGAGCAGAAATGAAAATGCCATAAAGGAAAAGAGCAGTCCTATAACCCTAAACCGTATTCCGTTTTTGAACGCAGCTTTACCCTGAAGGAAATTGAGTTTTGGAAACAATATGGCATTACCCGTGAAATTCTGAAACTATACAAAGTTGTTTCATTGGATGAGTTTTCAAGTGAAAATAAAGACTCAAAACCTTTTACGATGTATTTATCAGAACAGGAACCCATGTTTGGGTATTTTGGTAAAAGATATGTAAAAATTTATCGTCCTTTTTCTCAAATCCGTTTTCCATACGGTGGAAATCTGCCCGAATCCTATTGCTTCGGGTTAGAACAATTGCCCGCCAAAGGAAACACTTTGTTTATTACCGGAGGGGAAAAGGATGTATTGTCACTGGCTTCCAAAGGATTTTATGCGATTTGCTTCAACAGTGAAACCAGCTCGATACCTGAAAGTCTGATTAAAAAACTGTCCTACCACTTCAGGCACATTCTGATTTTGTATGATGTGGATAAAGCGGGTTTAGAGGCTTCGCTAAAGCACAGAAACAATTATCAGGTTTCAGGGTAAATCGTTTGAAGCTCCCACTTTCAGGAACCAAGCAGGAAAAGGATATTTCCGATTTTTTCAGAATGGGAAATACCAAAAATGATTTTAATCAATTATTTCTTGAATTTTTAGACCAATGATACAATGAACTTGTTTAAACTTATAGTTTTCTGAGGAATAAAATAACAAAAGCAATATAATGCAAAGAATACCATGTTATTACAGAAGTTTCAAATCGTATTAATAATGCTTTGAAACTATCCATCCAAGCATTCGCTTTCTCTATTTTGAACCTTCGTTTATATAATTCTTCATCAAAATAATAATAATTCTTGGCTGTTTTATTATTCCTGAGATTGGTTTTAATATTGGCGATTATTTTTTCTTTTTCTAACATTTGTCTTAAATTTTCA
>NZ_JAAABJ010000518.1 GCF_009904105.1 Elizabethkingia argenteiflava
TTCACCCCCTCTTTTATATACTGTAAAATTAAATCCACAATTTTTACATTTGTATCTTTGAAGATTCCTGACAATACCGTTTTTTACTTTTTCAGACTCATGACATTTTGGACAATCCATTATTTTTTTTAGTAAAGACAAGAAAAACTATCTTAATTTAGCAATACTAAAATTTTAAATAAAATGAAACATATTTTTTTTATTTTTTATTTTCTGCTAGCGTCATATATATGTGCTCAGAAAAAAGTAGATACAGCACAAATTGTAGTATCTGGTAGAGTAAATGCTCCCGAGACCTTTACCAAACCCTATGTTATATTGATATCTGCAGATGGTTTTAGATATGATTATATGCATAAATACAAG
This sequence comes from Elizabethkingia argenteiflava, assembly GCF_009904105.1. Classification (GTDB taxonomy): domain Bacteria; phylum Bacteroidota; class Bacteroidia; order Flavobacteriales; family Weeksellaceae; genus Elizabethkingia; species Elizabethkingia argenteiflava. The sequence goes on from NZ_JAAABJ010000518.1 coordinate 367, forward strand.
GCAAATAATCTTTTAAAACTTGCAGAAAATGGAGTATGGGCATCTAAGGGGATGTATCCATCTTATCCCTCTATTACCTTTCCCAATCATTATAGTATTATTACAGGCCTATATCCTTCTCATCATGGGATTGTAGATAATGATTTTTACGATCCTACCAGGCAGGAAACTTATACAGTAGGGTCTTCAAATGTGACGGATGGGAGTTGGTATGGAGGTGCTCCCTTATGGGGAGTGGCAGAGAAACAGGGTGTTTTATCGGCCTGTTTATTTTGGGTAGGTTCTGAGAGCGATGCAGGAGGTATTCGCCCTACTTACTCTTATCAATATCATGAAAAGTTTTCCAGTGACGATAAGGTAAAAATTGTTAAAAATTGGTTAGAGCTTCCGGATGAAAAAAGGCCTCATTTTATTACTCTTTATTTTCCAGAGGTAGATAAGGCAGGTCATAAATATGGACCCGATGCCCCACAAACGGAAGAGACGGTGCAGTATATTGATTCTGCAGTACAGAAACTTACAGAAGCGCTAAAACCTTTGAATTTACCTATTAATTTTATTTTTTTATCGGATCACGGTATGATTAAGATTGATCCTAAGGATTATATTCCCGTACCCGATATTATCGACAGAGATAAATTTACAGTAATCAATAGTAATACTTTTGTGAGGATTACGGCTCGGCATCAAGAAGATATTTTACCCCTTTATAAGGCCCTGAAGAAAAAAAAACATAAGGATTATAAAATTTATTTGGCCGAAAATTTTCCCAGAAAACTGCATTACAGCCGTGCGGATGATCCCCATCGGAGAATAGGGGATATTCTATTGGTGCCTCGCGGAGCCAAAGCTTTAGTCGATCCAGGAAAAAAAAACTCTCTCGGTAAGCATGGATTTAGTCCTTATAGGGTACCCGAAATGAAAGCTACTTACTTTTCGTGGGGTCCTGCGTTTCAAAAACGTCAGAGAATAAAACCTTTTGTAAATGTAGATGTTTACCCGATGATGGCTAAAATACTAGGACTGAAAATAGAGGATTCTATAGATGGCTCGGTCAGAACATTGAATAGAACACTACAGAAAAAATAAAATATACTTCATAAACAAAAAGAGGGAGATATTTTTATTTTTGAGTATAGTTCACCATTCTTTGTGCAGTAGTAGCTCTTTGAAAGCTTACACTAAAATAGATACTAACTTGCTGTATAAATCAGTACGGCAAGTTTTTATTTTATACAAAACCCTATGATATGAATTGAGAGGATTTATATCCTGCCTAATTAGTACGATGAAATAACAATAGAAGAGAGCTCTCCTATTTTATTATTAATATTTCTAAAATTGATGGTAAATATATTTTAAAATAGCTTTATCTTCCTCAGAGAGCGTAATTTTCCTTCTGGACATTACAATTTCGGCTGTTTCATAAACTTTATCAAGGTGGAATTTAGGAGCATTATTTTCCCCTCCCCAAGAGAAGTTTCCCACGAGATTAGGAGGAAAGCCAGCCTTGAAGATATTGCAGGCTACTCCTACTGTAGTACCCGTATTCAGTTGTGTATTGATGGCTGTTTTAGAATGGTCTCCCATAATAGTTCCACAGAATTGCAGTTCCGTGGGTTTGAATGTTTTTTCCGCATAGGACCACATTTTTACAGGAGCGTAATTATTTTTTAGATTAGAGGTATTGGTATCTGCACCCAGGTTACACCATTCACCCATTACCGAGTTGCCTAAATAGCCATCGTGACCTTTACTGGTATAGCCAAAGATTACGACATCGCTGACTTCTCCACCTATTTTAACATGAGGCCCAAAGGTACAAGCTCCATATATTTTTGCTCCCATTTTTATAACAGAATGTTCACCAAGAGTAACAGGCCCTCTCAACATGGCACCTTCCATCACCTCGGCCTCTTTTCCAATATAGATAGGGCCTTTTTGTGTGTTAAGAGAGGCATATTCTACTTCTGCACCTTCTTCGATAAAAATATCTTTAATATTTCCACGCAGCCGATTGGTCGCTGAGAGACTTTGGGAAGATCTTCCTCCAGTTACCAATGGAAAATCGAAAGCAATGGCTTTATCATTATAGGAGAAGAGATCCCAAGGTTTTTTAAAGATCATCAGATTCTCCGTGATATCGATACATTTCTTAAGCTGACCGATATGAAAATTATCCAGATCTATATAAGAAGCAATTACTTCATTTTCATATACCAATGCTTCACCTTTTTTTAAATTTTTAATCTGTTGTAATACCCCTGTGGTAGGAAGGAAATTAGGGACAATTAATAATGCTTCCTTTTGCTTGGGTGCCGGATATTTTATCTGAAGGTACTTTTCAGTAATAAAAAAACTCTTATCAAAACCCAATAGTTTCTCCCATCTTTCCTGGAAAGTTAAAATACCTACTCGCATACAGGCGATAGGTCGGGTAAAACTAAGGGGTAAAAATTCTTCCCAGTATTGAGCGTCGGAGAATACAAGTTGCTTCATTGCTTTATGATAATGGAATTACAAATTTAATTAAAAACAGGGTTTTCAAAATGGGCGTGAGTCTAAAAAATCTTTATTTTTAGAAAACAATGATGAGATGATAAAAGCAATAAAAGAAGGGAGTAACCAATCCATGTTGTGCTCGGCGAAAGGAAGTTTGTTTCTAATAGCCCCCAGAATGGGCATATGCGGGAAATAATACAAGAAAGCGGATAAAGAAGATACCAAAGAGGTAACGATAACGGCTGCTATATAAGGCGCTTTGGCTTTAACAAACTTTCCTAAAAATACCAGATAGATTACCAGTGCAAAGACAATAGGGTAGATTAGGCCCAGTAAAATTTCCGCGTAGCTGATAATTTCATCTACTCCTTTTACCGAGAGGATCGCCGATAAGAGGCTACACAAAATCACATTCAGCTTGTAACCTATTTTTCCTTTGGTTATTTTTTCCATAAAGCTAGCAAAGGCTGAGGTTAATGCAATAGCAGTGGTTAAACAGGCTAAAGTCATTGTTAATGCAATAAGGTAGGTGCCGATAGGGCCTAAGATAGAAGTTGAAATATACAACAGAAGGGTAGTTCTGGAAATATGATCTGCTAAAGGGTAGTCCGATATAGCACCTAAATAAATTAAACCAGCGTAGATAAAAAATAGTGCTAGTGCAGCAATAAGGCCTGCCTTAATCGTTGTATACAGTCTTTGCTTAGGTGCTAATTCACCTTGTTCACTCATCGTTTTGAGAATAATACCCGCGAAAATAACCGCAGAGAGAATATCCATGGTTTGGTAGCCTTCATGAAAACCTAAAGCAAAGAGATTAATGGTATTTACTTCAGGTAGATGTTGTACATGGGAAGGGAATATGATACCGATTAGAATGAGGGTTAAGAGTAAGATAATAAGAATAGGAGTCAGGTATTTACCTATGATATCGATAATTTTATGGGGAGAAATAGATAAGCTAGCGTTTAGCGTAAAAAAGGCCAGAGCAGCCATATTTGGAGAGATATTTGGAAATATTGGGCGCAGTCCTATTTCAAAAGTGGTTGCTCCTGTCCTTGGAATACCAATGACTGGACCAATTAGGCATATGGTGATAAAAGCCAGGATCATAATGAGCTTAGGGTTAACACGCTTCCCCATATCCATGAAGTTATTTCCAACTTGTCCAACAGCGATCAGGCTGATAAAAGGAGCAATAACGGCTGTTAGACTAAAGCCGATGAGAGCATAGATCCAGCCCGAGGTAGAATTTATACCAATGAAAGGAGGAAGTATAAGGTTACCTGCTCCAAAAAACATTGAAAATAAAGCGAAACCTAAAGTAAACGTTCTGTTTTTGTTTTTCACTTGTGCGAATAATTTTAGATTTTTTTAATCTGGTTTTAAAAAAAAACACCAAAGCCTCCAAGACTCTGGTGTTTTCATTCGAAATATTGTCTATATATTAGTTTTTAGCAAACTTTTTATATTTATTCATAAACTTATCAACTCTACCCGCCGTATCAACGAGTTTCACTTTACCTGTATAGAAAGGGTGAGAAGTATTAGATATTTCCATTTTTACCAATGGATATTCTACACCATCAACTTCCAAAGTGTCTTTGGTCTCTGCAGTAGATCTTGTAATGAAAACTTCATCGTTGCTCATATCTTTGAAAGCAACTAATCTGTAATTGGATGGATGGATATCTTTTTTCATTGTCTTAACTTTAGACTGCAAAATTATAAATATTTTTTTAATTGACAAAAAGATTTTTAATCAAAAAATTTACAATCAAATATTTAGCTAAATATGAGAGTGGAATAGAAAAATAAGGAAATAGCTTATCCACTAATATAAAAGATTTTGAAATTAGGAATGGTTAATTCTTCTATTTGTATCTTTGTTAAAAATAAGTAAGCTACAAGATGTAAAAGGGCTACAAGCTAATATATAAACGGATTTATGGAGGAAATTAAAAGTCTACAATTTCAGGTTGATGAGTGGATAAGAAATGTAGGATTGCGTTATTTCGACGAGTTGACCAACATGGCCATGCTTACTGAGGAAGTAGGGGAGGTCGCCCGTATTATCGCTAGAAGATATGGAGAGCAATCGGAAAAGGATTCCGATAAGCTTAAAGATTTAGGAGAAGAGTTGGCTGATGTACTCTTCGTAAGTTTATGCCTTGCCAATCAAACAGGATGCGATTTACAGAAAGCTTTTGATAAAAAGATGAAAATGAAAAGTGTAAGAGATAAAGAAAGACACCAAAACAATATGAAATTGCAATCCCGTATCCCTTTATGCGAAATGCTATCCGGAGAAACCATTCAAATTGGGGGATCCAAAAGCCTTACCAATAGACTGCTTATTTTAGAAAAAATATTTGGCAATATAGAGCTGGTGAATATTTCTGACTCTCAGGATTCTTCATTGTTACTGAAAGCTCTTCATTCAAACATCAATACGATAGATATTCATCATGCTGGCACGGCGATGCGGTTTCTCACTTCTTATTATGCCATACAAGAAGGTGAAACGGTGGTGCTCACCGGATCAGAAAGGATGCAGCAGCGGCCTATTAAACCTCTGGTAGAGGCTTTGCGAAAATTGGGAGCCGAAATTGAATATATGGGAGCGGAAGGATTTCCACCTTTAAAAATAACAGGAAAGTCCATAGAAAAAAACAAGGTAAGTATTTCTGCTCATGTCAGCAGTCAGTTTATTACGTCTCTTTTACTGATAGGAGCACGGTTGAAGAATGGACTCAATTTACATCTTGAAGGTAAAATCACCTCACTTCCTTATCTTTTGATGACGATTGAAATATTGAAAAAAATAGGCGTTGAGGTAAGGATGGAAGAAAGCAGTATTTGTATACAGCCAATATCTAGCAACTTAAAGCCATTATCTTGTGTGGTGGAAAGCGATTGGTCATCAGCTTCTTATTTTTATTCCTTAGCAGCGATAGGTAGAAAAAAAATTAATTTAAAGAGTTTGAATATGAAGTCTCTACAGGCCGATTGCCGTTCTGTAGTCTTATATCGGGAATTTTTTGGTATAGAAAGTATACAGGTTTCCGAGAATGAGGTGGCTTTGCAGCCCCTGCCAGCATTTAAATTTCCAACACAAATAGATGTAGATATGAACGATTGCCCCGACATTACACAAACGCTTTGTGTAACAGCGGCAGCGCTTCATATCCCCTTTCATATTACGGGATTAGAAACTTTAAGGGTAAAAGAGACCGATCGTTTGGTTGCCTTACACAATGAACTCAAAAAAATAGGATTAAATACCGAGATTACAGACGATAGTATTCGTTCGATGGAAGAAATATCAATGCCTGAGGAGATTAAAATTTCCACCTACAATGACCATAGAATGGCCATGGCGTTTGCTCCCTTCGCATTGAAAAAGGCTGTGGAAATAGAAAACCCGTCTGTAGTCGAAAAGTCGTATCCCCACTTTTGGAAAGATTTTTATAAAGTAATAAAAAGAAAATAAATGATTATTATTATTACGGGCACCTCTAAGGGGATTGGTTTTGAGATAGCAGAGCTATTAGGAAAAAAAGGGCATATCGTGTATGGATTCAGTCGCAGAACGGTGAATAGTTCCTATTTTACTAGTCTTTCAGTAGATGTTACCGATAAGGAGCAGATTGAAGAGGCTGTGAGCATGATTCTACGTAAAGAAGGACGCATTGAAGTGTTGATTAATAATGCGGGCATGGGAATGGTCGGTGCTGTTGAAGATACTTCTAAGCAAGATATTCAGAATTTATTTACACTCAATTTAATAGGGCCCGTACAAATGATAACAGCCGTCCTACCTGCCATGAGAGAACAAAAACTAGGTAAGATTATTAATATATCGAGTATTGGGAGTGAGATGGGATTACCTTTTAGAGGTTTTTACTCGGCTTCTAAATCTGCGCTGGATAAAGTAAGTGAGGCCTTGCGTTATGAGGTTAAAAACTGGCATGTTCAGGTGACCACAGTCCATTTAGGAGATATTAAGACTACCATTGCTGAAAGTCGCATTAGGACAAAAGTATCGCAGGTTTATAAGAAAGTATTTGAGAGGGTTTATCATTTAATGAATCAACATGTAGCTAAAGGTACAGAGGCTATAGAGGTGGCCGTCTATATAGAGGGCTTGTTGGAGCGCCGAGATTGGAAAGCGCATTATTATTTTGGAAAACTGGGGCAGAGGATAGGGGTTCCCTTAAAGTGGATACTCCCCCAGAATTTCTATGAAAAGTTAATGCGCAAATATTCGCAGATGGATGAATATTGAGGTGTTTTTTTTCAGTTTCTTTTCAACAAAGCATATTAAAATTTAATAAAACTTTAGCGGCTAGGCTCTACAGCTCATCAAAAGCATGTATCTTTATACTTAATGAAGTTATCTTATTTTTATGAAGAAGCTTTTCATCGGCTTGTTGTTTTTATTAATCTGTAAGGTCCAAGGGCAGACTTTTGAGGGTATCGTTTATATAAAAGACAACACAGCCGCCTATCTTAATCAAATCTATGTTACCAATCTCAATACTCGGATCACCATTCTGGCAGATTATCGAGGCGGATTTAGAATTCCTGCCCAGGCTGGGGACACAATTAGATTTACCTCTGTTAATACAGAAAGAAAAGATTTGCAGTTGCCCCCTCAGTATTTGCGGAATAAAAAAATGTTGATTGAACTTTCCGTCGCTTATCGGGAAATTCAGGAGCTTGTTATCCATAAGTTTAAGCCTACCGGAAATTTTAAAGTGGATGTGCTTTCCACAAAACAGGACAAAAGAATAGCCCTTACCAATAAAATAGGATTACCTTCTCCTAAAGAAGGTTTTCCCCAGGCTCCCATTGCTTCACTTAATAATGGGAGTGTTCAATTGAATATACAGAGTGTATTCGATATAATAACGGGTGAGCGTAAGAAGCAGGAACGCCTTTATGCCTATGAAATGATGTTAAAAAATGTAAAACAGTTGCATAATTACTATGGAGATAATTATTTCACCCAGATGAAAATACCTAAAAATTTAATCAGTAATTTTTTAGAGTTTGTCTATACATCAGATGATCTGGGGAGACAGGTAAAGGAAGGAAATTATCCTCTAATAGAAATGTCTATACAAAAATACCTTCCCATTTATCTTAAAAGGTTGCACAATTCGAGTTTGCAGACCCTGGGAGGGAAGCAATAATCTTAAAATGATTACTTTTGTTCCCAAAAAAAATTGGGAAAGAATAAGATTAGACGTTTTGAAGAGAATAAAACTCTTGTAAACGTATTTCAACCTACACGCGAACAAGCATTAGCAGGCTATGAAATGAAAGGGAAATGGAGGGAAGACTTCTTTAAAAACGATCATCCCATTATACTGGAGCTCGGATGTGGGAAAGGAGAATATAGTGTGGGAATGGCAAAAGCTTTCCCCGATAAGAATTTTATAGGAGTGGATATTAAAGGGGCTCGTTTTTGGTTTGGAGCCAAAGAAGCGATAGAAAATAAACTCTCCAATGTGGCTTTCCTAAGAACTCAAGTAGAATTAATAGATTGTTTTTTTGAGGAAAATGAGGTGGACGAAATATGGATTACCTTCCCAGATCCTCAGATTAAATTTAAAAGAGCTAAACACAGAATGACGCATCCTGATTTTTTAGAGCGTTATAAAAAAATTGTTAAAAAAGGGGGGTATGTCCACCTAAAAACAGATTCCGAATTTTTACACGGCTATACTTTAGGTCTGCTTCAAGCTTTGAATTATGAAGTGGAAGCATCGCATCATGATATTTATGGAGCTCCTGAATTTGAAGCTGATTTCGACTATCTCAGAACGATTAAAACTTATTATGAAGATCTTTTTTCAAAAAAAGGAAAAACAATAACCTATCTGAAATTTAAAATTTAATTATATTTGCCATAAGATGAAAAAAAATTTAACCATAATGATTGGCGTATTTCTCTTGTGGAGTTGCGCCAGTCGAGTTCCTCGGTCCCATATATTGAACACGAATGATATTAAGGAGCTAGAAGCCTATATTAAAAAGTATCCTAAAGACAAGGACATTCTTTTTTTAAAACAAAAATACTTAGCCTTAAAGGTGGCGGCACAACCTAAAGTCGCTGCTGAGGTTCCGATGCCTAAGGTGCAGACCTTTATAGATGAGGAGGCAGAAGAGTTTGCTAAATTGATGGAGCACGACCGGAGAGTCCATAATGACAAAACGGTGAAAATTCTCAATCAAATTTTTAACAACGACATTAGCGATACCAATGCCATACTCTTGGTGCACAATACTTCGGATTGCAATATGATTCTAAGGATTCAAGGGGAGAAATTCTATAATCTTGCCATACCCGCTCATGGGGAAAACTCTCTGGTATTAAAGCAAGGGGAGTATGACCTTAAAGGTTCTATGTGTGGAGTGATTTATAATTCGCGCAAGGTAATAAAAAAGAACCTCTCTTTGGGACTAGGGGTCCAATAAAAATAAGGTTGCAATAAAAAAGAATATTTCTCAGTTCGCCTATTAGGGTAAGGAGAAACAATTTTTTGAATGAGTTTTGTTGAGAAAATAGACCAGATCTATTTTCTCCATTATAAAAAGAATACCTATTGATAATCGACGTTTTAGCTCAATAGAAGCGTCGCAGTAGATTGTTTTGTTCGGCTATTTTACAACTTTAACCATTTTTGTAGAGATTTCGTAATTTTTCTTTATCAATAATTTCAAAACCATATGTATGGTTAGCTATAAAATCTTCTTCTAATAATTTTTTAAGGGTATGGGTAATATTTTCTCTTGAGTATCCTGTGAATTCAGCGATTTCTTTTCGGGTGAGTTCCAGTGTAAAAAGATTTTCTTTCTCATATTCTAAAAAGAAATGTGCCAAGACTGCCTGAATATTTTTATAACGATAATCCAATAGGCGCTGGATCATTTTATTTGCACTTTTATGGGCTTCGTTAAAAATACCGATAGCGAAGTTCGTATTTTGTAGCATAAGCTCTCGAAAAATTTTGGCACTTATCTGTAAGGCTTTTGTTCCTTTTGCGGCGACCGCGGAGTAATTAAATCTCTCTTCAGAATAGATATAACTGAGACCTACAAATTCTGAGCAGGTAGAGATGTCGTACAGACCCTCTTTAGAAATGAGTTTAAGGTAACCTTCTTCAATATAATATACAAAATGCGCCATTCCGCAACGTTTAAATACCATCTCTTCATTCTCAAACTCCAGTAAAGAACAATTAGAGTGTAAAATACTCCGTTGGTCTATAGTTAACAATTGAAATAAAGGATTCTCAATAATTTCCCCCATAAAAACATCCACGATTTAATGTGAAATATTATTATTTTATATATAAAATAATAATATTTATGCTATACAAATGTACTTAATTGCAAGTGAAATATAACATGTAATTTCATAGTAATAGCGCTATTTAATTATATAAATTTGCTTCATAAAATAATATGAACAAATGATTCTTACTTTTATTCAGTTTTTAATTGTACTAGCATCCATATTTATAGGAGCGAGAATAGGGGGTATAGGGCTTGGTATTTTTGGCATGATAGGTTTGGCTATATTGGTTTTCTTCTTTGGGTTGCAGCCTGGTGAAGCCCCCATAGATGTTATGTTAATGATACTTGCCGTTATTACGGCTGCGGCAACTCTGCAAGCCGCAAAAGGTTTAGATTATATGGTATATCTAGCAGAAAAGATATTAAGATCTAAACCCTCAGCCATTACCTTTTTAGGACCATTGGTGTGTTATTTATTTACCTTTTTAGCCGGTACAGGTCATATAGCCTACTCTTTGTTACCTATTATATCCGAGATTGCCACACAGAGCAAAATAAGACCTGAAAGGCCTTTAAGCATTTCTGTCATTGCCTCTCAGCAAGCCATCACAGCAAGTCCTATTTCAGCGGCTACGGCAGCTTTGTTAACGCCCGCATTACTGGGGGGCCAAGGAATTACTTTATCACATATATTGATGATTAGTATTCCTGCCACCTTAACCGGAGTATTGGTAGGAGCATTGATATCCAATTATATGGGAAAAGAATTGGAGCAAGATCCTGAGTATTTAAAACGATTAAAAGCGGGACTTATTGCTACAAATGTAGATGGGGATCAAAAATCAAGTATTCAAAATGATAAAAGGGCAAAACGATCTGTGCTTATTTTTCTATTAGGAGTCGCCTTGGTAGTGCTATTAGGCTCGTTAGAAAATTTACGACCCAGTTTTAACGTCAATGGTCAGGTGCAGAGACTACGAATGCCAGAAGCCATTGAGATGATCATGATGGTTACGGCAGGTCTTATTTTGTTTTTTTCAAAAGTAAATATAAATAAAGTGCCTAGCAGTAGTGTTTTTCTTGCCGGGATTCAAGCTGTAGTCGCTATCTTTGGCATCGCTTGGTTGGGAAACACTTTTTTTCAGGGCAATTTGAAATTTTTTCAAGAAAGTATACACAGTATAGTGACTCAGTATAATTTCTTATTTGCCTTAGCTTTATTTATTATGTCGATTTTTCTATTTAGTCAGGCAGCGACTGTTCGAACTTTATATCCCCTAGGGATTGCTTTAGGGATATCACCATGGGCTTTACTGGCCATGTATCCTGCTGTGAATGGATATTTTTTCATTCCTAATTACCCTACTGTGGTCGCAGCGATTAATTTTGATAGAACAGGCTCTACTAGAATTGGGAAATATTTGTTGAACCATTCGTTCCAGGTGCCTGGGATTGTATCAACAATTATCGCAGTATCGATGGGATTTCTTTTGATTAGTTTTATTTAAGTATATTTCATATTTTTTAAATTTTATGAACATGAAAATTATAGCACGCTTTTTTATCCCTGTTTCATTGTTGATGGCCCTCTTTGCATATGCTCAGAAGCCAAGAATAAGAATTTTGGCAACAGGAGGTACTATTGCAGGGGTGAGCAGGTCCATAACAGAAACCAACTATAAAGCAGGTGAATTGGGGATATATCAGTTAATACAGGCAGTACCTCAAATTAAGGATAACGCGGAGGTTTCAGGCGAGCAAATTGTGAAAATAGGTTCACAAGATATGAACGATCAGGTATGGCTGACGCTAGCGAAAAGAATTAATAAGTTATTGAATGAAGAGGCTTATGATGGGGTGGTCATCACCCATGGTACCGACACGATGGAAGAAACGGCTTATTTTCTTAATCTGACGGTAAAAAGCGATAAACCCGTCGTATTGGTGGGGGCTATGCGTCCGGCCACGGCTATGAGTGCTGATGGCCCGCTTAATTTATACAATGCAGTGAGAACGGCAGCAGACAAAAATGCAAAAGGGAGAGGGGTAATGGTGTGTATGAATGATGCGATCTTGAGTGCAAAAGATGTGATAAAAGCACATACAACTGGTGTCCACGCCTTTCAGTCTAGCAATTTCGGTAGCCTTGGTTATATTCATAACGGGCAAGTTTTCTTTAATAATATACCCGAAAAAAAGCACACACTTCATTCTGTATTCGATGTAAGTAGTCTGAGCCAACTGCCTAGAGTAGGTATTGTTTATAATTATTCTAATGCTTCTTCTCTTCCCATGAAAGCATTCATAGAGGCTCAATTCGATGGTATTATAAGTGCGGGTGTAGGCAATGGCAATCTCTACAAAGACATTTTAGAATTAGCAATCCAAGCTCAGAAAAAGGGCATTCAGATCGTGAGATCATCTAGAGTGCTAACCGGAGCCACTACTTTAGATGCGGAAGTGGACGATGCTCAATATCACTTTGTGGCAGCCCAGTATTTAAATCCGCAAAAGGCTCGTATTCTTTTAATGCTAGCGCTGACTAAAACTAAGGATTGGCGTCAGATCCAAACTTATTTTAATGAATACTAGTTGGTAGAAGTATGTTTAGATAAGAGAAATATCGATAGTTAGAATAGGAACCTGCCGTTACACGCAAGGTCCAATGTCCATATCAATAGTGAAAATCCGAATGCGCTTACCACTGAAATTACAGTGTGTCAGTTCCAGTCCGCAACAATAAAAAGTGAATCACCTATTTTATAGATTTCGGCAGTGTATCCGTGAAAAGATACTTCTTCTAAAGTTCCCGATATGTCGGCTATAACATCAGCGATAAATCTTCTATGATAGTGGGTAAATAAGTTTGGACTCGGGTATTTGTTTAGGTATATGAACTTTCAATATTATTGAATAGCTGAATACTTTATCTATAAATTCTTGAATAATTATGCATTTGATTTACGGTTTCCCAATCAGGCAAGGGTCGGTTGAAAAAATAATATGGGTATGAAAGAGCTGAGATACCACAGGTTAAATCTCCAAAAATATTCGAAAATCTATCTCTTAAACAGGAATGATAACTTATTTTAAGAATAAAATCTTGATGATGGGTACAGAGTTTAGGGAGCGATATACATAGGGTACTCTGGATAAAAAACTTTTAGCATTGGCTTGTAATTAGATGCATCCCTGTGATGCTTGTAAGTAGAAGACTTATTGCGATCCAATAGATCCGAAGTCTATCAAAATAAAAAATAGCTGAAAATGTGAATATAATAGCTTTTTAGCCACCTAAGAGTGGTCTTTATGCAGAAAAAGGATTTTTTTGTAAAGGATATAATATCAAATCAACAGCTTTAGTGATAATCAAAATTTTAGAAAAGTAGATTTCCGAAGCTTAAAGAAATTCAGTTTTTCAACTTGACGAAGAAGCTTTGAAAATATTTTAGACCCTTGTAGTTCGCCAATATAATTTTACACCGATAAAAGAAGCAGGAACATTTTAAATTTGATGCAGAACGCATATCTATTAAGACTTATTTTTGCAGTATAAAAACGATTGAATTAAAAATAAAAATTAACCTTATGAAAAATTATAGATTGGAGAGTGATCTTTTGGGAGAGTTACAAATTCCTGAACAAGCTTATTATGGAGTGCAGACCCAAAGAGCCATAGATAATTTTAAAATATCCAAAACCAAGTTATCGGATTATCCAGTATTTATTAAAGCCTTAGCATATGTAAAACTCGCTGCGGCCAGGACAAATTATGAATTAGGAGTGCTAGAAGAAAATATCTTTAAAGCCATTCAGTTTGCGTGTCATGAACTCCTGGAAGGTAAATATCGAGACCAATTCCCTATTGATATGATACAAGGTGGTGCCGGAACTTCTGTCAATATGAACGCCAATGAGGTTATAGCAAATATTGCATTAGAGTATATGGGGTATCAAAAAGGAGATTATCAGTACTGTTCGCCCAATGACCATGTGAATCTTTCTCAATCCACCAATGATGCCTATCCTACCGCTATAAAATTGGCATTTCTGAAGATGAATCAAGAACTGGTGAAACGGGTAGAAAGATTGGTAACAGCATTTAGAACCAAGGGTGATGAATTCTCAGGTATCCTAAAAATGGGGAGAACTCAATTACAGGATGCCGTACCTATGTCATTAGGTCAGGAATTTGAAGCCTTTGCGGTGAATATGCAGGAAGAAGTAACAAGATTGAATTCCAATGCGGATTTGTTTCTTGAAATTAATATGGGAGCCACTGCTATAGGTACAGGTCTAAATTCCATACCCGGATATACTCCGTTGTGTACGCAGCATCTCGCAGACGTTTCCGGTTACCCGTTTACGCCAGCTCCTAATCTTATAGAGGCTACTCCAGATACGGGTTCTTATGTAATTTATTCCTCTTCATTAAAAAGACTAGCCGTAAAACTTTCAAAAATATGCAATGATCTCCGCTTATTATCTTCAGGTCCTCGGGCAGGTTTTAATGAAATTAATCTCCCTGCTATGCAACCGGGATCATCTATTATGCCAGGAAAAGTAAATCCTGTTATACCGGAGGTGGTCAATCAGGTATGTTTTAAGGTTATTGGGAATGACCTTACCGTTACTTTTGCTGCAGAGGCTGGACAGTTACAACTCAATGTAATGGAGCCTGTTTTAGGATTATCCATCATTGAATCCATTACATTTCTTCAAAATGCTATTGATACGCTGGTTGAAAAATGTATTCAAGGGATTACAGCCAATGAAGATGTATGCAAAAATATGATTATGAATAGTATAGGTATTGTGACAGCCCTAAATCCTTATATTGGCTATAAGAAAAGCACTAAAATAGCCAAAGAAGCATTGGAAACGGGTAAAGGCATATATCAATTGGTATTAGAGCATCAACTTTTGTCTCAGGAAAAGTTGGATGAGATCTTAAATCCTGAAAATATGTTAAATCCAACGATCCACCATTAATAGCTTCGTCTATCCGTAATAGAAATAGGCTAAAACATGTATGAGACTCAATAAGAGCGGTTCAAAAACTGCTCTTATTGAGCCCTACAGAACAGAGAGTGTGTAGCAGATAGATTTTTCAGTCTTATTTCAGGCGATTTTGATTTTGTGAGATAAAACTTTCCCAGCTAGAATAGGATTTGTCTGACCTATGGGATTTGGCGTTAAAACAGTGGCATACAGCAACGGCCAATCCGTCTGAAGCATCTAAATATTTGGTGGGGAACTCTTTAAGTTGTAAAAGATTTTTTAACATGCCAGCGACTTGCTCTTTGCTGGCATTACCATTGCCTGTAATGGCCATTTTAACTTTCTTAGGGGAATATTCTGTAATCGGAATGTCTCTCGCCAGACTGGCGGCCATAGCAACGCCTTGGGCCCTCCCTAACTTTAACATAGACTGAACATTTTTTCCAAAAAAGGGGGCTTCTAAGGCTACTTCATCCGGATGAAACTCATCGATTAATGATAAAGTTCTATCGAATATCTTTTTAAGCTTAATCTCATGACTATCCAATTTTTTTAGAATAAGTTCGTGGATTGTGATAAGCTCTATTTTTGGACCTTTTACCGAGATAATGCCAAAGCCCATAACCGCTGTCCCGGGGTCTATTCCCAAAATAATTTGTTCCTGTTGCATTTGCCTACAAAGATACTGTTAAATATTAAAGTACGATTTCTCTCTACTGGTGAGGAATAAACTTGGAGATTGAAGTAATAGGCGTTGAGCTGCTTATGTAGATGTTTTGTAAGATTAGAATCTATTTAGTTTTTATTTTTAGAAGTTTTTAGTTTCATTTTTTGTAATTCGGTTACCACATTTTGTAATTGATCTATGTTGTGCTTAATCTCTCGATGGGTGTGGAATATATGTTTAATACCTAGGTTTTCATCTGCGATATTCGAAAGAATGATAACTGATGTTTGGGTTTCCGGATAATAAATATTTAGAGAGGGAGAGCCTTTTACGTAACCGCTATGGAAATAGGCTTTGGGAGGAAAGATATTACTCATAATACCGTAGCCATAGCCTGTCTTTCCAAAAATAGCATGCTCTCGTTCGGAGCTATGCGCTATAAATTTAGAGAGGGTTTGTGGCTGTATTATTTTACCGGTATATAATTGCTGGTTCCAAAGATGTAAATCGTTTATGGTAGAGAGGATTCCTCCAGCTGCAAGACCTATTTCTCTTTGGGAAAGTCGGTAAGGCATATTTTTTACAGCTTCCTGAATCTTAGAATTTCCGACATAAGCTCCTGCAAAATTTACAGGTGAAGATTTGTACCCTGCCGAGGTATGATGTAAACCTACCTTTGTAAATAAATCATTGAGATTTTGCACAAAAGATTTTCCCGAAACTTTTTCTATGATTTGTCCTGCAGCATTAAAACCGTCGTTAGAATAAAAAAAATTAGTACCGCTTTTAAACCTGAGCTTCTGTCCCATGAGATCTAAACCCGAGGTATGATTCAGGAGTTGGTGAATGAGAATATTTTCATAACCAAGCGTATTGAATTCAGAGAGGTATTGAGAAGCTTTGTCGGTTAAGCTCAGTTTGCCTTGTTCTACCTGGAGTAGAAGTAGCACGGCGGTAAATTGTTTGCTAATGGATCCTATGGCAAATACAGTGCTGCTGTCTATTTTTAAGTGTTTTTTAAAATCTGAGAATCCCTTTGTTCTCTCATATAACAGCTCGTTGTTTTTAAAAACAGCGACACTTCCGTTAAAATGATTTTTCTCTAATAAAGAATCGATTTGTAATGTTAAGAGTTTTTTTTCAAAAGCTAGAATAGTAGCATCAACGATGAGATTATGTTCCTTAATTTTTTTTTGTTCCGTTTGGCAAGAGTATAGTAGAGATAATATTATAAAAAAGAATAATTTTTTTAGCATATCGGTATATTTACAGTTGATATAAAATTAAAAATTATTACTGATTAAAAGTAGCAAATCATACATAAATGCAAAGAAGCAGCATTGCGTTTATTTATACAGGGATCCATTTTCGGTTAAGTTCGTGGTGAGTGAGCTCAGAAAGTCCCTTTGTAAAAACTTTAGTTTAATGTTGAAATTGTTTAATTTTGGGTCGACTTTAAGAACAGCCTCTTCAGAAAGGTAATGTCATCAACAGTATTCTTAACCTAAAAAAAGGATCTTATAATTAGTTCATATAATAAAATGAAGAAAGCTTTTCTATTTATGTTGTGTGGTACCATCGCTAGTTTCCTTTTTCACCACTTTTTATCTGGATTTGGAGGGGAAGCTTTGAATCTCTATTATGCTTTTGCCTTCGGGTTGGGTTGGGGCATGGCTTATTTTTTAGATAGAATAGATTTTTCACTTTCTAAAAAATTAACTTTCTCTTTCTTAGGCCTTATGGTATTGATAATACTGGGGATAGTTTTTTTTAATATAGAGATAGCCGTACCTTCTGTTATACGTTTCTCGACAGTATTTGTTGCCTATTATCTATTGGCTAGTTTTAAATCCAGCAAATCCTTACGGCGTTGATGTTGTAAATGGATCAAAAAGGCAAATATCTTTATCGGTAACACAAACTAAAAAAGTGGCTTGAGGAAAAGGCAAAAAGCAGAGACTATTGAAGATCCCCTGCTTTTTTTTATGTTGATGTGTTTTTGTGATAAGCTATAGACAATAGGTATGCCAAAACAATAAATAGTCTGATTTTAGGGGTATCACTAAATGGTTAAAATTTGGAAGTCAGCGATTTATGGCCAAGGCTTGAAGCACCTATAAAAAATAATTCCCTGTTTTTTTTTTGTAAAAATATTCATACCTTTGCAACCCCGTAATGGGTAAAATATGTTTAATCGTAAACGATAAGTAGTGAATACATTAAGTTACAAAACCGTATCGGCTAACAAGGCTACCGCAAATAAAGAATGGGTTGTGGTAGATGCTGCCGGGCAGCCTTTAGGGCGTTTAGCCTCTAAAGTTGCAAAGATTTTGAGAGGAAAGCACAAAACTAACTTTACACCACACGTTGACTGTGGCGATAATGTTATCGTTTTGAATGCTGAGAAAGTGGCACTTTCAGGAAATAAGTGGGCTGACAAAGAGTACATCTGGCATACTGGATATCCAGGAGGTCAAAAATCTTTGACTGCTGAGGAACTTCAGAAAAAAAATAGCACATTAGTGGTTGAAAAATCCGTAAAAGGAATGCTACCTAAAAACAAATTAGGGAGAGCTATCTTTAAGAACCTTCACGTGTATGAAGGTGGTGTGCATAAGCATGAAGCGCAGCAGCCTAAAGAAATTAATATTAACGAAATTAAATAATTGAAGATGTCTACAGTACACAAAATTGGAAGAAGAAAAACATCTGTAGCCAGAGTTTATGTTAAGCCAGGTGCTGGTAACATGACTGTTAACGGTAGAGATGCTAAAGAGTACTTCTCAACAGAAATGTTGGTTTATAAATTAAATCAGCCCTTTTTATTAACAGAAACTGCTGGACAATATGACGTTACCGTTAATGTATTCGGTGGGGGAATAACAGGTCAGGCAGAAGCTATCAGATTGGGTATTTCCAGAGCACTTTGCGAAATTAATGAAGAGTTCAGAGGCTTTTTAAAACCTCATGGTCTTCTTACCAGAGATGCCAGAATGGTGGAAAGAAAGAAATTCGGTCAGAAGAAAGCCAGAAAGAGATTCCAATTCTCCAAGCGTTAATATTTTTGGATCTCGCTTTACACAATTTGCACAAAGCGTATTGCACAAATTAAAATTTAAATTAACTCGCCTAAAGCTCTTTGTAGCTTGAAGCAAAAATTGCCCGTTTAGTTTAGCACCCAAACACTTCTCCCGTTCTTTGAAGTTGTTGATTGCGATTAGCGGAAAGTAAACTAAAAACTTAGAAAAAATGGCAAAAGCAAATGTAAAAGACCTATTAGAGGCTGGTGTACACTTTGGTCACATGACTAGAAAGTGGAATCCAAACATGGCTCCATACATTTTTATGGAGAAAAACGGTATTCACATTGTCGATTTACATAAAACAGCAGTAAAATTAGATGAAGCTTGCAGTGCTTTAGAAAAAATTACTTCTGCGGGTAAAAAAGTTCTTTTTGTAGCAACTAAAAAACAAGCTAAAGAAGTTGTTGCAAAACACGCCCAAGAGCTTAATATGCCTTACATTACCGAAAGATGGCCAGGAGGTATGTTAACCAACTTCGTTACGATCAGAAAAGCGGTTAAGAAAATGAACGCTATTGATAAAATGAAGAAAGATGGTACTTTCGAAACATTATCTAAAAAAGAAAGACTACAAGTAGACCGTCAAAGAGCCAATCTAGAGAAAAACTTAGGTTCTATTGCTGATATGGTTCGTCTTCCATCTGCGATCTTCGTAGTGGATATTATGAGGGAACACATTGCGGTTACTGAAGCGAAAAAACTAGGTATTCCAGTTTTTGCAATCGTAGATACAAATTCTGATCCTAGAAAAGTAGATTTCGTTATCCCAGGGAATGATGATGCTTCGAAATCTATCGATATGATTCTTTCAGTAGTTTCTGAAGCGATAAAAGAAGGTCAATCTCAAAGAAGAGCTGAGAAAGAAAAATCTAAAGAAGGAGAGAAAGTAACAGCGGAAGCTGATGCTGATTTTGATGCAGAATAAGATTTTCTTATATATTATGAAAGAGGCTGTTTTAAAATTTTAAAACAGCCTCTTTTTTAGAAGAAGTTTTCAGATCTAGATTTATCAAATCATGTATTTATAATATGAATCTTGATGGATTATATTGATAACAAGAGCTAAATCATTATTTTTAGTATGAAAAAGAAGAGACACTCCTTAGATCTTTATACGAAACAATAGATGAATCGGAGATGCCTTATAATTTCCGAGAGCCAAAAGTAGATATCTATGTTCTCTTTTACATCTTTTTCAATAGTATATTTTATGGCCTTAAATATTAATTAACCGTCTTATAATTAAATTTTTTAAGGGTATCTCCAAATCTCAACTGTTTTTTTAGATTTGGTGTATTTTTTTTATCTTTGCACTGCTAAAATTTCAAGCATTATTTAATTAAAAATATTTCGAACTATGTATACACCAGTAGCAGCAGATGTAGCTAAACTAAGAAACCAGACAGGTGCAGGTATGATGGACAGCAAAAAAGCTTTAGTGGAAGCTGAAGGCGATTTTGAAAAAGCTATTGAAATCCTTAGAAAAAAAGGGCAGAAAGTAGCTGCAAATAGAGCCGACAGAGAAAGTACTGAAGGAGCTGTTATCGCAAAAGTGAACGAAAATAATACGATGGGAGCTATTATTAGTCTTAACTGTGAAACCGACTTTGTTGCTAAAAATGAAGCCTTCGTAGAGTTAGCTTATGAATTAGCGGAAATGGCAATTACCGCTGCTTCGAAAGAAGAATTATTAGCGGCTGATTACCATGGTATTAGTGTAGCTGAAAAATTAACAGAACAGACAGGTGTTATCGGTGAGAAAATTGAAATTGGAAGATTCGAGAGAATCGAAGGTCCTTTCGTAGGAGCCTACATTCATGCGGGGAATAAGATTGCTGCTATTACCTCCCTTTCTGCTAACGTAGACGGAGCTGCTGAAGCGGCGAAAGCTGTTTCTATGCAAATTGCTGCGATGAATCCTATTGCACTTGATGAAACCCAAGTATCTCAAGAGACAATCGATAAAGAATTGGAAATCGAAAGAGAGATTTTAACCAAAGAGGGAAAACCTGCCAATATTATTGATAACATCCTTAAAGGTAAAATGCAGAAGTTCTATAAAGAAAATACTTTAGTGCATCAGGCCTTTATTAAAGATGGGAGCTTATCTGTAGCAAATTACGTTAAATCGGTTAACGAAGAGCTCAAAGTAGTAGGCTTTGTAAGAGTAAGCCTCTAATAGAAATAAACAATATTAAAAACCCTCGAGACATCCTCGGGGGTTTTTAATTCATCTAATCAGTATTTCCATTCCGTATAATTTTTATAACTTTGCAAAGAAAGTGCTATGTCTATACACGATAAAATTATAGAGACGGCCATCACTTTTGATGACGTCCTTTTGGTTCCTTCCTATTCAGAAGTATTGCCTCATCAGGTGTCTTTAAAATCGAAACTCTCAGATAAAATAACATTGAAAGTGCCTATTGTTTCGGCGGCAATGGATACGGTGACTGAAGCTTCCTTGGCTATTGCTTTGGCCAGGGTAGGGGGATTAGGTTTTATTCACAAAAATATGTCTATTGAGGAACAGGCCAGTCAGGTTAACAGTGTGAAACGCTCTGAAAATGGAATGATTTCTGATCCCGTGACCTTATCCAAAGAGCATACCTTAGGCGATGCCAGAGCCCTCATGATGCAATATAGAATATCGGGATTGCCAGTGGTTGATGGGGAAAATAAATTGATAGGTATTATTACCAATAGAGATGTAAAGTACCAGCAAGACCTGGATCGAAGAGTCGAAGAAATTATGACCAAGGACAGGCTTATTGTCTCTCATCAATCGACTACCTTGGAAGAAGCTAAAGAGATACTTCTTAAGAATAGAGTAGAAAAGCTTCCGATCGTAGATGAAGAGAATAAATTGGTTGGTCTGATTACGATTAAGGATATAGATAATCAACTAGAATATCCTCATGCGAATAAAGATGAAAGAGGACGTCTTATCGTCGGAGCAGGTGTAGGTGTCGGATCCGATACTATGGAGAGAGTGAAAGCATTAGTAGAGGCTGGTGTTGATATTATAGCAGTAGATTCTGCACACGGACATTCTGCTGGTGTGATACAAAAAATAGAGGAGATTCGTAAGGCTTATCCGAATTTAGATATCGTAGGGGGGAATATTGTAACCAAGGAAGCTGCGAAAGCCCTGATAGAAGCGGGTGCCAATGTATTAAAAGTAGGAGTTGGGCCAGGTTCTATTTGTACCACTAGAGTGGTAGCAGGGGTAGGTGTTCCTCAATTGTCTGCCATTTACAACGTGTATGAGTATGCTAAAACAAAAGGAGTAGCTGTGATAGCTGATGGAGGGATTAAGCTCTCTGGAGATATTGTAAAGGCCATTGCAAGCGGAGCGGGAGCTGTAATGTTGGGCTCTCTTTTAGCGGGTACAGAAGAGGCGCCTGGAGAGGAAATTATTTTCCAGGGGCGAAAATTCAAGTCTTACCAGGGAATGGGTTCTTTAGCTGCGATGAAGAGAGGAGGTAAAGAAAGATACTTCCAGAGTGAAGCTAAAAAATTTGTTCCTGAAGGGATTGAAGGAAGGGTACCTTTCAAAGGAAAATTAGAAGAAGTTATCTTCCAATTAAGTGGTGGTTTAAGAGCCGGAATGGGCTACTGTGGAGCCGCCGATGTCGTTTCGCTACAAGAGAACTCCAGAATGGTGCGTATTACCGGATCGGGTTTAAAGGAATCCCATCCCCACGATGTTATTATTACACAGGAAGCACCCAACTATTCTTTATAATAAATATATTAGATATTATAAATTTACAACCCCGGTTCTAGAACCGGGGTTTATGCTTTTTTATAAATAAAGGAATAGATTCTTAATAATAAATCTTATAGTTGCGGATGACGAATTTTATACCAGTATCTACAATATCCCCCATGCTTTTGCAGTATTTAAAATTGACATCATAAGTGAGCTTTTGTAAGCCGGCTTTTAGTTCCTCAACATGAGCTTGTGGAGCAATTTCCTCTTTTTTCATAATAGAAATAAGCTCTTCAAATCTGCGCTGGCTACTGGTCACTCTTTTTACGATATGAGACCTCACCTCTTTTTGATATTGCTCTATGGAGTTAGGCTTTAGTTTTTCCAGTACCATTTTTACAATTACACTATTTTCCTTAAAACATTGTGGCAGGTATACTTTAACGTTGCCTTCATAGGTTTGTTGGTCAAAGTCTATAGGGCGAATTCTATAGATCACCTGATCAAAATCGTGTACCGGAATAATAACATAGTTGTAAGAACGCATATCTCCCAGAAGGCCTATCAGGCAACGTTCATTAAATTTTACAAATTCTTTAGAAATCTGTGATTTTTCTAATTCGGAACATCGGGGTAAATAATCCTGAATAAAAATATCTCCGGGGATACCTAAAATATGCTCTTCTATCAAGGTGTTTTTATATACCAGGAAATTGATGCGATTGGTGGAGAGTAAATCTTCCAATTCCAAGCCATATATACGGGAGGCATCTGCTTTTTTAATATAGAAATTGGTGTAATTATCATTAAGAATATTTCTTACCCGAACCCGAAAAGGTCTGGAATTTCCAAAGGTACAAAAATCAATAGTATCTACCTTTAGATAAGGTAAGGTAGCCTCATGCCCATCCGAGTGAAGCAGTGTATAAATTTTATTAAGACAGGCTTCTATTTCTTGAAATTCGTGTTCTGGATATAAAACACTCAGCCACAAAGTATCCTTACCATTTTTATCAAGAATATTTATGCTGTCACTGAACCTGAGAAGATCTTCGTATAAAAACTGAAGTTTAACCGTTCTGTTATTTTTTTCCAAATATTTTAGCAGTTTTTCCGAAACTGGAAATATGGGCTTTCGGAATGCTATTTTAATATCTCCCATGGCAGACCTAAAGATAAAAAATATTTCTTCAGCTTATAAATACTTATTTCACAAAAAAAAGAGGTTATCTAAAATGATAACCTCTTTTTAGTGAGCTCTTAAAAATTTATCCTTTAAATTTCCCCATATTGATAAATTTGTCCTGTCTTTGTTTCATCAGTTCTTTTCCGCTGAATTTCCTTAAGGACTTTAAATTATTCTGAATGGTATTTTTTACATTTTGAAAAGCGATTTCAGGATCATAATGCGCACCGCCTAAAGGCTCTTCGATAATGCCGTCGATTAACTTTTCTTTAAGCATGTCTGGAGCAGTAAGCTTCATGGTTTCAGCGGCTAATTCTTTATATTCCCAGCTTCTCCATAGTATGGCAGAGCAATTCTCTGGCGAGATCACCGAATACCAACTATTTTCCATCATGTAAACTTTGTTCCCTACACCAATGCCTAGGGCCCCTCCACTGGCCCCTTCACCAATAACGATAGTGATAATCGGGACTTTCATCCTAGTCATTTCATAAATATTGCGGGCGATTGCTTCTCCCTGCCCACGTTCTTCTGCTTCTAAGCCCGGGTAGGCCCCAGGAGTATCCACCAATGTAATAATAGGGATGTTAAATTTTTCGGCCAGTTTCATTAAGCGAAGCGCTTTTCTATAGCCTTCGGGATTTGACATCCCAAAACGCCGGTGTTGCCTTTCTTTAGTCGTACGTCCTTTTTGGGTGCCGATAAACATTACACTTTGGCCTTCAATAGTAGCCAATCCCCCTACCATAGCTGGATCATCTGCAAAATTACGATCCCCATGTAGCTCTAAAAAACTTCCTTTATCAGCAATACCATTGATAAAATCTAAGGCATAAGGTCTGTTAGGATGTCGGGAGAGTTGTACCTTTTGCCACGGTGTCAGTTTTCCGTATATCTTTTTCTTTGTGGCAATGATTTTGTCTTCTAACTGATTGCATGCCAGTTTCATATCAATTCCACTTTCTTCACCTACCAACGAGCATTTGCTATGTTGCTCCATTAACTCTTCAATAGGTTTTTCAAAGTCTAAATACTCCATGTGTCTGAATTCAAGATGTCAAATTTAAAGATTTTTTTTTCAATCTTTATTTTAATGTTTCAATTGCTTGGCTAATTCTGAACAAGCTTTCTTCCTTGCCTATAATTTCCATAAGCTCTGGTATATCTGGTCCTTTTAGTTCGCCTACCAAACAAAGGCGCAGAGGCATCATGATCTTGCCCATACCCATACCTTTTTCTTCTGCCAGATGTTGAAATTGTTCCTTAAGGGATTTTGATTTGAAGTCCAGTGTGGAAATCTGATTTTTTAATATTTGCATCAGGTCTCTTGTTTCGGGAGACCAAACTTTTTTTACGGCTTTTTCCTGATAAGATTCTGGGCTATGAAAAAAATATTTTCCTTCTTCATAAATATCTTTAATAAAGATAGCTCTTTCCTTCATAATAGCAATGATTCTTAAAGCTTTATCATCACTTACCTCAATGCAGTTTTCGCTAAGTATTCTTTTAAATGCGGGAATAATATGCTCATTAGACATTATTTGCAGGTATTGTTGGTTAAACCACTTTGCTTTTTCAGCGCTGAAACGCGCTCCCGCTTTGTGCACTTTGTGAAGGTCGAATTCCTCGATCATTTCTTCTAGGCTAATCATCTCTTTATTGTCAGCTGGAGACCAGCCTAAGAGGGCTACCATATTGATAAAAGCTTCCGGAAAATAGCCTTCCTCACGATAGCCTATAGATACTTTCCCAGTGTTAGGATCTTTAAAATTGAGCGGAAAGACTGGGAATCCGAATTTGTCGCCATCTCTTTTACTCAATTTACCTTTACCTTCCGGTTTAAGAATAAGAGAAAGATGAGCAAATTCAGGAGCTTTCCAACCCATAGCTTCATATAACAGAACATGTAGTGCCATAGAAGGAAGCCATTCTTCTCCACGGATTACGTGGGTGATTTTCATTTCATGATCATCGATAATGTTGGCAAAATGATAAGTAGGCATGCCGTCATTTTTTACCAATACTTTATCATCTAAGGTATTGGTATTGACACTAAATTTTCCGCGGATGATATCCTTAAGGTTAACGCCCCTATCCAAAGGCATTTTAAAGCGAATTACATAAGGCATTTTTTCCTGTAGAAGCCGCTCTACTTCTTGTTCAGGAAGGGAAATACTATTTTTTAGGCGTTGACGAGTTTCGTAGTTATAAGCAAAAACCTCTCCTCTTGCTTCATACTCGGCTCGTATTTGGTCCAATTCTTCAGGAGTGTCAAATGCAAGATATGCATAATCGGTTTCTAAAATTTGTGCGGTGTATTGATCATAAATAGCTCTGCGTTCGGACTGACGATAGGGACCGTAGGGGCCTCCATGTTTTGGACTTTCATCAGGGATCATACCAATCCATTCCAAAGCTTCCATTATATATTCTTCGGAACCTTCCACATAACGTTGGGTGTCGGTATCTTCAATTCTTAGGATAAAATCTCCGCCGTTGTGCTTTGCAAAAAGATAATCATATAGTGCGGTCCTTACACCACCTAAATGTAAAGGCCCCGTAGGGCTGGGAGCAAAACGTACCCGTACTCTTTCCATGTAAAAAAATTTGGTGCAAAGTTACGGATATTTAAGAAGAAGAAATATAAAATAAGGGCTTATATTGACTTCGAGGCTTAATTTCCGATTTTTATGAAAAGGGGTTACTAAAATCAAAATAAGTATTTTTAGAATATACGCTGGGCTAAACCTTAGTAGTAAAGCCTCCCAAATGTAAAAAATCTGGATAGGTGTAGCGTGTGACTAACATTGGGATAGGGCCTGCGAAAAATTTTATTTAAGCCCAAAAACTGTTTTTACTACAAATGGATTATTTTTTTCTCTTCAAAAGATATAGGTATATTTAGCAAAAGTATAAAGGTTTATTTATCAGTGTAATGTGTAGATGTTATCAAGGTTAGACTTGTGATAAACATCACAAAACGAAGAGTGGAATCTCTTATAAATATATATCTATATAAGTAGTTTCAGGAGGTAGTGTTCGTTTAGTTGTTTTCATATGAGTGTTATGTAAGGTATTCAGTCGCAAAATGTAAATCCACTTTAAATAGCGGATACTCCCTATCTATAAAAGGGGGGTGAACCCCCGGCAATGTCCTTATGTCTATTTTCATGTTAACCAAATTAAGAATGAAGAAGTTTTTTACGCAATTTTTAAATAGAATATGGAGAGAACCCATTTTTATAGATATTATTTAGTTTTTAAATGATTTTATTTACAATAAATAGTTTTCTATGGAGTTAAAAATAAGGGGAATGAACAGAAAAAAAGAAATGCTTTTAATGAAAAATGTATCTTTACGCCATAGATTGTTAAATATATGGGGCATGGGCCTATAGTAAGTTCATTGTTGAAATAATAGAGAACAGCTGGATGACATGATATAGGATAGACGTTGAGGATGAGAATGGTAAAAAATAAAATATTATACTTTATGCCGGATAATCCCATTTCGGGTAAAGCTGGCAATATCACAAGGCTGATACAAATGCTTTGCTATTTTGATAGAAATCCCGAGTTGGAAGTGGATTTTGTTTCTCTAGGTGATTGGAATGATGGCTGGACGAAAAGTGAACAGGAAAGCTTTTATCAAAAATACCCCAGTATCAAGCTTCATATTTTAAAGAGAAAGTATAAAGAAAAGATATTTAAATATTTATTCCTTTATAAATTGCCCAATCTCTTCAAGCGAAATCATATCGACATGAGCAGTTTTATCCTAAGAAAAGAGTTTCGAAAAATTGCGCGGGCAAAAGCTTATGATAAAATTATGATCAGCTATGCTTCTTTCGGATATTTGATTAAGGGGCTTAATGTGAAATCTGATTGTATAATAGATACCCATGACTTTATGACTTCACAAAAGAAAAATACAATAAAGAAGGTCGGTAAACTATTCCAAGATGAAATAGATATTCTAAATAAATTCGATCAAATATGGACCTATTCGGCAGATGAAGAATATATTTTCAATCAGTTTATAAATAGTAAAGTGCTACGGGTGCCTATTTCTTTCCCTTTTCAGGAGTGTTATACAGATAAAAAGTACAGTTGTGATATTATTTACGTTGCCAGTGATAATGAACATAATATTGCAGGGATAACTTGGTTTATAAATGAAGTTTTGCCTCACTTAGGCGATCGTAAAGTAGATATTATAGGTAATATAGGAAAGGTTATACCCGACCATCCTAATTTGTTGAAGCATGGGATTGTGGAGCATTTGGAGGCATATTATACAAGCGCTAAAATAGCAATATGCCCTATGCTTAGTGGAACGGGTATTAAAATAAAAGTTTTAGAAGCCTTATCTTATTTTTTACCCGTTGTTACCAATAAACGTGGGGTAGATGGATTAATTAATAAATCTTTAAATGGATGTCTTGTCACAGAAAATAGTTTTGAATTTGCCAATAATATTATAAGTTTACTCGATGATCCGGCTTTGTATGCAGAGATACAATATAATGCGAAAAAATATTTCATAGAAAATCATTCGAGTCATAAAGAAATAGAAATATTGGATAGAGTTTTACTAAATCGTCAATGAAAATGAATAAAAAAGTACTTATCGACTTGGAGCGCCTTCGCTATCCGAACTCAGGAATTGCGAATGTTTTTAGAAATTTGGCTAAAGGCTTGAGAGGACATACCGATGATCTGCAAATAGAACTTTTTGGTCCTAAAGATGAATTCTCCAAACATCAATTTGGCTTTAAGGAAGTGTCCAGAAAAACATGGCATAAGTTCCTTGTTCCCTTTAGCCATAGATACGGAATTATTCACGTAAGCCATCAGTTTTCTTCTTATTTTAATGGGAATCATAAATCGGGAGTGAAAATCGTAACACTTCATGATTTAAATTTTTTGCATGAGCATATTAAGAATAAAAAAAAATATATTGATAAGGTAAATGATAATATCAGGTATGCCGACTATATTGTATGTATATCGGATTTTGTAAAGCAGGATTTTATTAAAAATCAATCTCTTTTCGCTTTAGAAAAGCTAAAAGAGGTGGTTACCATTTATAATGGGCTACATTTCCCAGATAAAAAAGACGATTCTATTAGTTTAAAAGAAAGGTTTGAGGATTTAGATTCCCAGGGTTATCTGCTCAATATTGGAGTTTTGTTTCCTAAAAAAAACCAGCTATCGCTGATTAAAATGCTTCCCTACACAACCTATCATTTGGTGTTAATCGTGTCCGATAGCAAAGCTGAATACGAATTGGAACTCTTAAATGAAGTTAAACGATTAAAATTGGAGAAAAGAGTACATATTTTTAGAAATGTAAGTGAGCAAGACAAAAATATACTCATCCAGCACTGTGCAGCTCTATGTCACCCTTCCTTAGCAGAGGGCTTTGGTATCCCTGTTATTGAGGCCATGTATTTAGGTAAACCCGTGTTTCTTTCTACTTTAACAAGCCTTCCGGAAATTGGAGGCGAATACGCTTGTTATTTTAAAGATTTTGATCCTCAAAATATGGCGCAGACATTAGAGGAAGGGCTATATAAATATAAGGACCAACCAGAGCTGCAGCAACAGATCATTGACTGGTCCTTACATTTTGATTATAAGATTATGGCGAAAAACTATCTGAATTTATACCATAAAATATTGGGGTAAACTAGAATGCTAAAACTGTTGTTTCAATAATTTTTACACAATCCATCAGTTGTTCTTCAGTAATTACCAAAGGAGGAGCCAAACGGATAATATTCCCATGCGTAGGCTTTGCCAATAAACCGTTTTCTTTTAAAGCCAAACAAATATCCCAAGCGGTAGAGCTTTGCGGGGTCGAATTGATGAGAATTGCGTTGAGCAAACCTTTTCCTCTTACGTGTGTAATCAGCTGGGTTTTGGAGATTATTTTTTGAATTTCACTTCTGAATAATCGTCCCAATTCTTCTGCTCTTTCGGATAAATTCTCTTCCAATACCACATCTAAGGCCGCCATAGCCACTGCACAAGCCAGTGGATTACCACCGAAAGTAGAGCCGTGTTGCCCTGGCTGAATAACATCCATAATAGAGTTATTGGCTAATACTGCTGAAACGGGGTATACTCCTCCGGACAGGGCTTTTCCTAGTATCAATATATCAGGCTGCACGTTTTCGTGATGACAGGCGATGAGTCTCCCTGTTCTGGCGATTCCAGTTTGCACTTCATCTGCTATAAAGAGTACATTATGCTCTCTGCACAGTGCTGCTGCTTTTGACAGAAATCCCTCGTCCGGTACATAAACTCCGGCCTCTCCTTGAATAGGTTCTACTAGAAAGGCGGCAATATTTTTTGCCTCTTTAACTAAAATTTCTTCTAAAGCGGTTACATCATTATACGGAATTCGGATAAATCCAGGAGTAAAAGGTCCATAATGGTCATGAGCATCTGTGTCGTTGGAGAAAGAAACTATAGTGGTAGTCCGTCCATGAAAGTTGTTTTCACAGACGATAATTTTAGCGTTATTTTCAGGAATTCCTTTTACCTCGTAGCTCCATTTTCTTGCTAATTTTACTGCTGTTTCTACAGCTTCGGCACCAGAGTTCATTGGTAGTACTTTATCAAAGCCTAAGAGGGATGTGATTTTCTGTTCGTAAGCGCCTAGTTTTGAATTATAAAAAGCTCTGGAGGTGAGAGAGAGTTTTTGAGCTTGTTCTATAAGAGCATTTATAATTTTAGGGTGAGAATGCCCTTGGTTAACAGCAGAATAAGCAGAAAGGAAATCATAATATTTTTTGCCTTCGACATCCCATACCCATATCCCTTCGCCTCGCTCTAAAACCACTGGGAGAGGGTGATAGTTGTGGGCACCGTGTGCTTCTTCGAGATCAATAAAATATTTTGAAGTTTGTATTTCTGCCATATCTCAATAATTTAAAGTTAATATGACGAAATTACGTTTTCTCTTTTTCCTTTACAAATAAAGAAGCATATAAATAAAAGAGGCTACTTCAAAAATGAAAAAGCCTCTTTTATTTTTTAGAAGTGGTTTTCGTAACTCTTATCCATTACGAAACTTTCCATAAATTTTGTAGTATAATTGCCTGCCACGAAATCTTCATTATCCAGAAGCTGTCTGTGGAAAGGTATAGTGGTTTTTACTCCCTCGATATAAAATTCGTCTAAGGCTCTTTTCATCTTAGAAATGGCCTCTTCACGTGTTTGAGCCGTGGTGATCAATTTAGCGATCATAGAGTCGTAGTTAGGTGGAATAGCATAACCGGCATACACATGGGTATCTATTCTTACACCGTGTCCACCAGGAATATTTAAGCCTTTAATAACACCAGGTGAAGGTCGGAAATCAGCATAAGGATCTTCTGCATTAATTCTACATTCTATAGAGTGTAGTTTAGGATAGTGGTTAATTCCTGATATCGGAGTCCCAGCTGCTAATAAAATTTGCTCTCTGATTAAGTCATGATCAATGACCTGCTCGGTGATGGGGTGTTCTACCTGGATTCGAGTATTCATCTCCATAAAATAGAAATTCCGATGTTTGTCTACTAGAAATTCGATCGTCCCCACACCTTCATAGCCGATATATTCAGCTGCTTTAATAGCTGCATCTCCCATCTTTTCTCGAAGTTCGGGCGTCATAAAAGGAGAGGGGGTTTCTTCAATAAGCTTTTGGTTTCTTCTTTGGATAGAGCAGTCTCTCTCGGAGAGGTGACATGCTTTTCCGTTTTGATCACCTGCAATTTGAATTTCAATATGGCGAGGCTCTTCAATGAGTTTTTCCATATACATGCCTCCATTTCCAAAGGCAGCAACAGCTTCTTGTATTGCAGATTCCCAGAGCTCTTTAAGATCTTCTTCTTTCCATACGGCACGCATCCCTTTACCGCCACCGCCTGCTGTGGCTTTAATCATAACCGGATAGCCTATTTCCTTGGCGATTTTCAAGGCGTCTTCATAGGAATCAATTAAACCATCCGAACCCGGTACGCAGGGGATGCCAGCTTCCTTCATCGTGGCTTTGGCTGTCGCTTTATCGCCCATTTTCTCGATTTGTTCAGGTGTGGCTCCGATGAATTTAATGCCATTTTTATGGCAGATCTTAGAGAAATTTGCATTTTCCGAAAGAAAGCCATAGCCAGGGTGTATTGCATCGGCATTGGTGATTTCTGCAGCAGCAATAATATTAGGAATCCTTAAATAAGAGTCTTTACTAGGGGCAGGGCCAATACATACAGCCTCATCTGCAAAACGCACATGTAGGCTGTCTTTATCCGCTGTACTATAGACCGCCACAGTCTTAATTCCCATCTCTTTTGCAGATCGTAAGATACGCATGGCAATCTCACCTCTATTGGCAATTAATATTTTTTTGAACATCTTTTAAAATTTGAAAATTTAGATGATTGAAATTAGGTAAGCTTTCATGAAAATGCTAGAGTTGCATTTTTTTAAGCTTTCATGCTAATATTTAAGAGGGGTCTACCAGGAATAACGGTTGATCATATTCAACCGGAGAAGCATCATCCACAAGGATTTTCACAATTTTACCGCTTACTTCAGATTCTATTTGATTGAATAATTTCATTGCTTCAATCACACAAACGGTATCACCAACAGCTACCGAATCGCCTACGTTTACAAAAACATTTTTATCCGGTGAGGGTTTTCTATAGAAGGTCCCAATCATAGGGGACTTAATGGTAAGGTATTTACTGTTGTCCTCTGATGCCTGCGGAGCTACAGGTGTAGTGGACGCAGCCGCTGCTGGTGCAGGTGCAGGTTGATGCACTGCTGGTTGGAACACAGATGGTTGAGGGATATAGGCGACGCCCTCCGCAGCAGCACTGGGAGTCTTGATATTGATCTCAAAATCCTTTGTTTTATACTTAACTTCAGATACTCCAGCTTTGGAAACAAACCTGATGAGGTTCTGTATATCTTTAATATCCATAAAATAGTTTTTTAGGGGGCAAATATACGAAATAACAACAAAAAACCATTCAATTTCGTAAAATCAAATGGTTTTCGTATACGTGTTCTAGGGAAAACTAAGTTTAGTTTTCTTCAGTAGTTTCAATTTCTTTTTCTAATACCACTTTACCTCTGTAGTAAAGTTTACCTTCATGCCAGTGTGCTCTGTGATAAAGGTGAAGTTCTCCAGTTGTAGCATCTTTAGCTAACTGTGGAGCTACAGCTTTGTAGTGAGTTCTTCTTTTATCTCTTCTTGTAGCAGACTGTCTTCGTTTAGGATGTGCCATTGTCTGTTATTTTTATGTTTTTTTAATATTTTAATTTTTCTTTCTTAATTTATCTAGAGCGCTCCATCTCGGATCAATCTTAGCTTCCGTTTGTTGGACTTCCTTGCTCTCCTTGGGAGCATATTGATTGAGGATTTCCAAGTCCTTATCTGTTAATGTAGGAGCTATTTTTTTCATGGGGATAGCTAACACCGTAGTTTCGAATATGAGTTGAGCTATATTAAACTCGTGTTCATGCTCAGGAATGTTAATAATCTCTTCATGGCTATCATCATATACTTCCCCAAATTTTACCAGTACTTTTAGTTCACTGCAAATAGGGTATTTAAATATCTCATTGCTAATGTCGCAAATCAAATCTACTGTCCCCTCTACGGTGATTTTAAAATCCAAAAAGCTACTGTGTTTTTCTAACAACACTTTTACATTGAGTTTGGCATTGTCAAACTCTTGTTCAGCTTCAAATAAATTAAAGAACTCCTGTTTTACATCAAAAATAAAATCGTGTTTACCATTTTTTAAACCTGTAAATGCGATATTGTAGTTTCTGATTCTGTCCATATAAACGGTTTGCAAAAGTAAATTAAATAATTGATATTACAAAGTAAATTATTCATTTTCTTCGGGTAAGTCCTCATCTATCCCGTTGTTATAAAAAGTTTTCTTGGGTTGTAGTTTGTTTTTAAGTAGGTCCTGATATTCTTTCCTGTTTTGGAAAATTTTTATTCCCCAAAAAATAGCTTCTTTAAATGACCTGGCATCTGCCATGTTTTTTCCAGCAATATCATAAGCTGTGCCATGATCTGGAGAGGTTCTGATAAAGGGAAGTCCAGCGCTATAGTTTACACCCTCTTCATAGGCAATGGTTTTAAAAGGAGCTAAACCTTGGTCGTGGTACATAGCGAGTACAGCGTCATAAGCTTTGTATTTTTCAGGCTGAAAAAAGCTATCGGCAGGAAAAGGGCCAAAGGCAAGAATTCCATTATTGAACAATTTGTGAATGGCTGGGGAAATAATTTGGATTTCTTCTTTGCCAATACTTCCCGAATCACCTGCGTGGGGATTAAGACCTAAAAGAGCAATCTTGGGCTTTTGAATACAAAAATCTTCACGGAGGGTATGATTAAGTGTTTTAACTTGGGCAATAATGTTTTCTTCCGTTATTTCAGAGGCTACTTGGGTAACAGGAATGTGGTGAGTGGAGACGGCTACCTTGAGTTCTTCAGTGATCATAAACATGAGGGCCTTTTGTTGGAACTTAGCCTCTAGATAAGAGGTATGCCCTGTATAGCTAAACCCTTGTTTTAGCATTTCATCTTTATTAATAGGAGCGGTTACCAAGATGTCAATTTCTCCTTTAATGAGAGCTTCGGTAGCGGATTCTAAAGATTGTATGGCTAGAGATGTCGATGTTGTGGAGGGGGTTCCAAAATCAATATTGAGATTATCCTTACAGAGATTTATCATATTGATTTCACCATTCTTTAACTGTGAGGCTTGCTCTATTAAATGATAATTTTGATTGATTTTAAAAATGTTTTTCTGGTACGAAAATATTTTGCCACTCCCAAATATTACAGGGGTAAATAAATCCAGTATAGATTTGTCTCTTAAGGCTTTAATAATGACTTCTGGCCCTATGCCGTTATAATCTCCCATAGAGATCCCGACGCGAATTTTATGCTGTTTGGCACTCATTTTTTGCTATCTTTGAAGCTACAAATTTAATATTTTTAAATCAATGTTTACGGGTATTATTGAAGCGATAGGAAAAGTAGAAAATATTGTTCAAGAAGATGCGAATATTCATCTAAGGATTAGCTGTCCTTTTACTGCCGAGCTTAAGGTAGATCAGAGCGTAGCTCATAATGGTTGTTGTTTGACTGTGGTTGAGATAGAAGAAGACAGCTATGTGGTAACGGCTATAAAGGAAACTCTTGAGGTAACCGCACTCCAGCATATAGAGGCAGGAGATTTGATTAATTTAGAACGATGTATGAGAATCAATGGGCGTCTGGATGGGCATATTGTACAGGGGCATGTGGACCAGACGGCTGTATTAGAGGGTATAGAAAACCAAGATGGAAGTTATATTTTGACTTTTAGCTATGCCGAAAAAGATTTTACTACCGTACACAAAGGCTCTATAACTGTAAATGGGATCAGCTTGACAGTGGTAAAGAGTCTAAAAGGCCAATTCTCTGTGGCGATTATTCCTTATACTTGGGAACATACCAACCTGCATCGATTGAATAAGGGAGACTTTGTTAATTTAGAATTCGATATTATAGGAAAGTATGTTTCTCGATTCATAAATAAGTAAAACATGGCAATAGGTCAGAGGGAGTTAAGTCTTCAGCTTAGGGTTTTTTTAGGAATACTTTTAGTGTCTTTAGTATGTATTGCAGGGACCACTCTTATTTCGTATCTCGTGATAAATCGTGTTGCACAGGTCCAAAATGAAAGATCGCTACAGAGTAAAAGCCTTGCTTTAATGGCCTCTTTAGAATATGCTATTTCGCATGACGATATTGACCGGCAGAATATCGCGAAAAAAATGCGAAATAAATTGATGGAGATTTCTGATATTAATAAGTTAGACGTTGTTTTATACGATAGTAAAGGACGCTTTTTAGTATCTAATCTAAGTGAGGATTTGATTAAGCAAAAGCTAGTCCCTGCAAAAGTATTGGACAAACTCTACGATAGTGACAATGGAATGGTGGATTATACTTTTTTTGATAGTGAAAAAGGTGCCGTTGTTTCCTCTTCTTATAGGATGCTGAGGGATGAACCAGATCCTAAGGTTCCGCCTTTGTCTATTGTATACCTGCCTTCTTATTACTATAACAACCAATATATCGATATATTTAACAAGTATATTCATTTTATTGTTTTGGTGAATGTTCTCGCCGTGCTATTGAGTGTCTTTATCAGTTGGAGAATTTCTAAAAAAATTACTCAAACCATTACCAGTATATCCTCTAAAATCAGTGATGAGGGAAGGGATTTAAAGCCGATTAAATATTCGAGCAGGGATGAATTGAGTGTACTCGTACGGGCCTACAACAGGATGATTTATCAATTGCGTGAGCAAACCGAGCTTAAAGCTCAAGTAGAGCGGGAAATAGCTTGGAGAGAAATGGCGAAGCAGGTGGCTCATGAGGTTAAGAATCCACTTACCCCTATGAAATTAACCATTCAGAATTTCCAAAGAAAATTTGATGCACAAGATCCACAAATTGTAGATAAAGTGGATAAAATGAGTAAAGTGATGGTAGAACAGATTGATCTTATTGCAGAAGTAGCGAGTGCTTTTTCTGAATTTGCTCAGTTGCCTGAAAAAGAAGATGTAGTGCTTAATTTAAATGAGGAAATCAAGAATATTGTCAATATTTTTGATAAAAAAGATATCTTTATACATGCGAATAAAGATAATATTATGTTGAAATTTGATAAGATCTATATTAGTAGAATTATGACCAATCTTATTACCAATGCTCAGCAAGCAGAAGTATACGGGAGACGTCCTATTATTAATATAGACCTGGAGCAATTCAATAAAAAGGTAACGATTAAGGTTGAGGATAATGGTAGTGGAATTGAAAAAGAAAAACTGGAGCAGATCTTTGAACCTAACTTTACGACTAAGAGCAGTGGTATGGGGCTGGGTTTAACTATGGTACGTAAGATGGTAGAAGAATATCAAGGTAGTATCTCTGTTAAATCCCAATTGGGGAAAGGTACCTATTTTACCATTATTTTACCAGTGGGGCTTTAATGAAGTCATTTATATTTAAGAAGTTCGAAATTCGTCAGGATAAAGAGGTCTTTCGAGTAGGAACCGATGGAGTTGTGTTAGGAGCACTGTCCGATGGGCAAAGGGCTCGGCATATATTAGAGGTGGGGAGCGGAACAGGTCTTATTGCTCTTATGTTGGCCCAGAGATATCCTTTTGCGAGACTTACCGCCTTGGATATCAATCCTAAAGCGTTTGAACTGACCCGGTTGAATTTTAAGAACTCTCCTTTTTCCACAAGAATGGAGGCTATAGGAGCTGATTATAAGCTTTATACTCCTTCGTTAAAATATGATCTGATCGTCAGTAATCCTCCGTACTTTGAAGCTGAGAGTGCAAAAGACCTGATCGCCCGGCATCAGGTTTTGTTATCTTTTCAGCAGTTGATATCAAAAAGTACAGAGTTAATTTCAGATGAGGGGATATTATCTTTTATTATTCCTAGTGATAATACGGCACGCTTTACGGAGGTTGCTCAGCAAAAGCAGTTAAACCTTATTAGGAAAGTAGATATTTATGGAATAGCTGGTGGAGAGCTAAAAAGAAATATTTTAGAGTTTTCTAAAGCTTCAAGTCCCTTGGTGCTAGAACAACTGACTTTAGAAAAAAGTCCCAGAATCTATACAGACGAATATAAGGCTTTAACAAGGAATTTTCATCCTATGTTTTAAAGAAATACCCCTCGTTAAAATAGTGAGGGATACTTCTTTATTAATAGTTGATTATTCAAATAGCTCTGTAGTATTCATAGTGAAAACTTTTCCGTCTTCGCAGCGAATCGCTTCTGCGGGGTAATTTTGGATCATGTGGTAATCATGTGTAGCCATCAGTACTGCACAATTGCGCTCTTTAGAGATGCTGTTGAGCAAGAGCATAATTTCGTTAGAGGTTTCAGGGTCTAGGTTTCCTGTCGGTTCATCTGCGAGGATAAGCTTTGGATGGTTTAAGAGGGCTCTGGCAATGGCTACCCTTTGTTGCTCTCCTCCAGACAGCTCATGTGGCATTTTGTGTTTCTTAGTTTTCATGCTAACACTATCCAATACCTCATCAATGCGGCTGTTGATAAGATTTTTATCTTTCCAGCCGGTAGCTCTTAATACAAAAATTAAATTCTTTTCTACCGTCCTGTCCGTAAGGAGTTGAAAATCTTGGAATACAATTCCTAACTTTCTTCTTAGAGGAGGGATGTCTGAAGCTCCTAGTTTGGACAAATCGAAGCCTACCACTTTTCCGATCCCTTGCTTTAGAGGGAGATCTCCATAGAGAACTTTTAATAAAGAACTCTTACCAGATCCTGTTTTTCCAATAAGATAGCAAAATTTTCCTGTTTTAATGTTGATGTTAACATCGGAGAGAACTGTAAAGTTTTTCTGAATTATTTTTGCATTCTTAAGAACGATGACGTCGTCACCAAGTCCGTGTCTATGTGGCATAACTATACTTTTAATATTAAAATAGGCACTTTGCGCCTATTTTCGAAGGTTAAAAATACAAAAAAGTTTTTTAGTCCAGGTGGTTTTGTGTCAAAAATTGAATAAGAAGTCCAGCTATTATCCTTTTATTTATAGCGTATATATAATAAAAATGCTTGAAATAAATATTTATTTCAAGCATTTAAAGTCTATAATAATACGAAAATTATCTTTTAGCTCTTGTTACGCTAACAGTTAATCTCTTTCTGCCTTTTGCTCTTCTTGCAGCCAAAACTCTTCTTCCGTTTGGCGTTGACATTCTTTCTCTGAAACCATGTTTGTTTCTCTTTTTTCTTTCTGA
This sequence comes from Elizabethkingia argenteiflava, assembly GCF_009904105.1. Taxonomy (GTDB): domain Bacteria; phylum Bacteroidota; class Bacteroidia; order Flavobacteriales; family Weeksellaceae; genus Elizabethkingia; species Elizabethkingia argenteiflava. The sequence goes on from NZ_JAAABJ010000518.1 coordinate 38,685, forward strand.
TGGTTGGAATGTTCTTTTCATTACCGGATATATTTCGAATTAGTAATATTCTATATTTATTTTCAGAGTGCAAATGTATATAAATTTTATTAATTACAAAAATATTTTTTATTTTTTTGGAAGCTGCTGCGGTGTTCTTATAGCTGGCTTAAAACAAGCGATACCTTAATTATATGGGGATCAGAGTTACATTGCTCTGACCGGTTGGAGAATCAACAGCGTTCTAAATCCTTTATTGAATGGGAGCAGAACGAGTAAGATTAAAACGCTATAAATTATTTATAGCAGCTTTATTGTACAGAATAAATTATTAGTTAGAGGAGAAATACACCACAAAAAGGATAGGAGAATTATTTCACTCTCTAGCTCAAAAAAAGCGAAAAGCGATTGGGTGTTAATATAGCTTGTTTTTCAAGTTTATATATTCTGTATTCTGGGACATCTCTTCAGTTGTGTATTAATCTAGTCAAAATTTATAAATTTTAATCATTGTATCAGTAGATCTTACTTAATTGTTTTATTTAGTTAATATCTTTGCAAGAATTTAATTTTAAAGTATGTTTACACCTCTAGAACTCTCTACGATAAAAAATCTGCTAATTCCTGAAAAAGAAATTGTTATTGTCACCCATTATAACCCCGATGGAGATGCCGTAGGATCTAGTTTGGGATTGAAGCATGCCTTAAAAATGCAGGGAGTGGAAGCCACGGTTATTGTCCCCAATGATTTTCCGAAATTCCTCAAGTGGATGCCCGAAGCGAGACAAATATTGGTAGCAGAGTTTAGGCGTAAAAAAGTAGCAGAGGTATTGCATAACGCAGATGTTATTTTCTGTCTCGATTTTAATACCCTTTCTAGAATAGGATTTATTGGTGAATGGATTGCCAGATCTTCAGCGGTAAAGATTCTTATTGATCACCATCAAATGCCCGATGCGTTTGATTATGTTTACTCAGACACCTCAGTTCCTGCTACCTGTCAGATGATATATCATTTTTTAGAAGCTTTAGAGTGGCAGGATAAAATCTCAAAAGATAGTGCGGAATGTCTTTATACGGGTATTATGACAGATACCGGAGGATTCCGCTTTCGATCAACCAGCGGAATAACCCATCATATCATTGCTAACCTTATCGAAAAAGGTGCAGATCCTGCACAGATCGCTTCCGATACTTGGGATACCAATAGCATCAGTCGTTTACATCTACTGTCTTTAATTTTAAGTCGGGTAGAGCTGGTAAAAGAGGGGCAAGTGGCAATATTATGGCTTAAGCGTGCAGAAATGAAACAATTCGGGTTTGAAAAGGGAGCTACCGAAGGTTTTGTCAACTATGGCTTGAGCATACAGGGGGTTAAAATGTCTGCTTTTTTTATGGAAGATTTACAGGAAGACTTTATTAAAATATCTTTTCGATCCAAAGATGATCTGGATGTCAATCAGTTTTCCAGAAACTATTTTAATGGAGGGGGGCATATTAATGCTGCTGGAGGAAGATCGGAATTATCCATGGAAGATACATTAGAGCGATTTAAATCCATTGTAAGTTCCGAAATATGCTAAGCTTTTATTAAAGATAAATTAAAATATAAGCTCAATAAATTAACAGTCTTTTAAAGGCAGCTTATTATTCTCGAAAAAAACAAAAGATACCTTTGTCACTAACATAAAAGTATCTATGAAATCTATTCAAGCGGCCTTATTATGTATACTGTTAAGTTTTTTTGGAGGGTATATGCTAGCACAAACGACTCAAGCTTCTATATTAGGCAGGGTAGTGGATCGTAGCGATCTCCCACAATCACGACTCAAGGTAAAGATTATCAATGAATCCACAGGCTTTACCTCAGAAACTCTCACCAATGTTCAGGGAGAATATGTTTTTAGAGAAATTCCGTTAGGGGGACCTTACACTATTATTGTGGATGGGCGTCAGAAAAAAGAGGGTTACTACGTGAATTTTGGAGACCAACTCAGTGTGAATTTAAAGCTGGCGGATGTTTATGAAAAAAATATTCAGGAGGTTGTGGTCAAAGGCAATTATAAAAACACAAGAGCTAACCTTGGGGCCTCCACTGCTATTACAGCCAGAAATATAAGTGTTCTGCCCGTTAACGGGCGGAGCTTTACCAGTCTTACAGAGCTTTCCCCCTTGAGCGGAAAGAACGGAAGTTTATCAGGTCAGCTAGAATCCTCAACAAACTTTACCATTGATGGAATGACAGCAAAGAACCCTACTTCAGCAGGTTCTACTACCAGTAGAAGCGGGGCACCTTATTCAATTTCTATAGAGTCGGTTCGCGAATTCAAAATTACTACTAATCAGTATGATGTAACCTTAGGCAGAAGCGGCGGCGGTACGGTTAGTGCTGTTACCAAATCCGGAACCAATACCTTTAGCGGAAGTGTCTTTGAATATCAGCGAGCAGGCTGGCTATCCAGTGGTTTCGATATTAAGGGAAATAGAAGAACAAACGACTTTTCTACTTATCAATTCGGGTTCTCTTTAGGAGGGCCTATTATTAGGAATAAATTGCATTTTTTTTTAACATGGGACCACCAATTGGACAATAGGCCACTGATGGTTGCAGATATTCAAACTCAAGAAGATGAGCTTCGTCTGAATGTTACAAAAGAGACTTTAAATAAAGTATTGCAAATAGGCCGCGATAAATATGGGGTAGGGGCTACCCCACAATTCGGTTCATTTGGTAAGATCAGAAATTCTGATGCTGCATTTTTGCGTTTGGACTGGCAGATGAATACTAATAATTTGTTAACGATTCGAAATAACTTCACCTATGATCTTAATAAAAATGCTTTGGAAGATAATAGCCGCATTAATTTTTATGAATCGTATGCTAGCGATAAAAATTGGGATAACAGTTTGTTGCTCACATTAAGATCCAATCTGAAAGAGAGTTTAACCAACGAATTTAAATTTCAGCACTTGTACACTTTTCAAAATACCTTTCAAAATGATCAATTGAAGCACGCTGTTCCTCGCATGATCATAGATAACCTGACCTCTAAAGTAGGAGCTATTGATCTCAGCACAAATATTCAATTGGGAGGACATCGCTTCGGGCAGGAATCATTTAAAAACAATGTGTTACAGTTAGTCGACAATCTTTATTACAATACGGATAAAATTAAATATACTTATGGAATAGAGGTGATGTACACAAGGGCTCAGTCAGTATATGGTAGTGAAGTGAACGGGAGATATCACTTTTCTAGTCTTACGGATTTTGAAAATATGCGTCCCTATAGATTTTATCGAGAAGTTCCTTTATTAGAAGATACTTCCGTAAATTCTGATATCTGGAATTTAGGTGGGTATGGACAGTTGATAACTACTATAGGGACCGGACTTCAGCTTACAGCTGGACTTAGATTCGATTATGGAGCTTACCCTAAAGCACCACTTAATAAAAATTTGTACCAGCAAATGGAAATCCGAACCGATTATAAAATTAAATCGTTTGTCATTCAACCTAGATTTCAGTTGGATTGGGATGTTCAGCAAAGGCATAAGGATCTTTTTAAGTTTGGAGGAGGTATATTCTCTTCTGATATTAATAATTATATGCTGATTAATAATCTTTATTTCGACGGAAAACGATCTGCTACGGTGGATATAGATCCGCAGGCGCTAGGTTTGGTAACCGATTTTGAAAGTTATAGAAAAAACTACGTTACTACCCCCACCTTACCACAATACCAGTTGCCTACGATTAACTATACGGGTCAGAATGCTAAAATACCCGTTATCTATAAATCTCACATCGCTTATACTCATTTTTTTACCCCAAAGTTGAGAGCAGGACTGGCTGCCTATGCGGCTTGGGGGAGAAATAATTATTTCTATTACGATCGCAATATGCAGTCTAAGCCCTATTTTACAATCTCCAGTGAGGGGGATCGTGGTGTTTTTGTACCTGTGGATAAAATTAATATAGAGAATGCTACCAGTAATTGGAAGGATGGTCGCATTAATAAAAACTTTGGTAGGGTATTGGAACTCGTGAGCGATGGTAAAGTTAATCAGTATTCCATCGTCTTAGATGCCAGTTATAAATATGCTAAAGATGGTGAGCTGAATGCCAGTTATACATGGTCCGATATTAAAGATAATACTTCCTATAGTGGTAATGTGGCCAACACGGCTACCTTGTATACTCCTGTCAGCAGCGACCCCCGTGATTTGCGTATGCGTTATTCTGATAATCAATTTCGACATAAATTGGTATTATATGGAAACGCTCCAACTTTTCACGGGTTTACCCTTGGAATAAGATATGCTGGTATGGGAGGTACCCGATTTTCCTTGATGGCTGGAGGAAATATCAATGGTGATTTCGTAGATGGTAATGATTTAGCCTATATATATCCTAATCTAACAGCTCCTCTGTTAGGCGATGCTCAGGTAGGAAAAGCTTTGAAGGATTATATTAGACATTACAATGGACGAATCGCACATCGCAATGGGGGGAAAAATGGATTTTATGGAGTATGGGATATCAGGATTGCCAAAAAGCTAAAATTAGACCAAAAAGATGCGCTAGAATTGTCCCTGGATATCTTCAACTTTGCTAATCTTTTAAATAAAAACTGGGGGGTGAACAGATCTTATGAAAATCTAAACTTATATAAAATTAAAGGATTTGATCCTACAGGGCGATATTTTACTTATACTTTAAATACTGCAGGTCTGCCCCCTTTATCTGGAGACCCTTATCAGATACAGTTGGGGATGAGATATTCCTTTTAAAGACAATGTTTTGAAAAATTTTAGATATTGATTTTGGAGAAGTACACCCTCTTAAATTTAGGATATTAGCTCGGTCTTAATAATTTCTGTGCATATAGTAGGCTTTTCCCAGTGTCCATTATGTCCACAATCTAAGGTATAGATTTTTATATTGGGGTTTTCTGGCAAGCTTTTTATCATTTCAAAAGTGTTGACGGCAAGGTCCAAACGTCCCGAAATAATTAAAACTTTTAAGTGTATATTTTCCAAAACTTCTCTTTTGTCGGTCCGTTCTAGCATTCCTTTTACCGAGGCTAAAGCCCCTTTTATCGGAGTTTTAAGTGCGATTTCTTTAGCTAATTCAATTTTAGAATCAAGTTTTTCTTTTTCATTTGGGTTAAAAAGATTGGGGATGCCTAGGGCAATATATTTTTTAAAATCTTCCTTAATAATCTGAAGAGATTTATGGCGGATATTTTTTTTATCCTCAGAGTCAGGTAAGGGCGAAGAAAAGAACAATGTGAGAGATTTTAGAGTACCGGGATAGCGTTCAGCATAGCTAAGTGAAACATAGCCCCCCATAGAATGTCCCAATAGATGAAACGAATATATTTTTAGCTTTTCCAAGGTGTTTCGAACGGCTGTAGCCATGGATTCCATGCTGATAGTTTTGTCATTTGAAGGTGATTTTCCGTGTCCTGGCAGATCAATACGGAGAACTGTGAAATTTTTTTCCAATTCGGGGAGCATGTCATACCAAACTTCGGTGCTTTCCATGAAACCATGGAGTAATACTAAAACAGTTTTTCCGCTACCGGAAATTTCATAATGAAGCATTGTAATTTTTTTACGAAAATATGATTTTAATAAAGTAAACAAAAAGCAACCTAAGGTTGCTTTTTGTTTACTTCTTATTTTTGTAATAGTGAAGACCACATTCCAAGAATTTTTTAAATTCTTCCTTGGGCATATATCCTGATACAGGAGTGTTGATCACCTTTTGATCTGGGGAGACCAGTACATAATGAGGTTGGGAATTGTTATTAAAATTCACCTGTTGGAACATCGACCATTTATCTCCAATGGTTTTTATTTTCTTTTTTTGGCCGTTTCCCATATCGATAGTAGTTTGTTCGTTGGCAGGGAGTACTTCTTTATCGTCTACATATACGGATGCCAAGACGACTTCCTCCTGAAGAAGTGGAAGAATATCAGGTTCGCTCCATACAAATTCTTCCATTTTTCGACAGTTTTCACAACCATAACCCGTAAAGTCTATTAATACCGGTTTGTTTTCTTTTTGGGCTATTTCAATAGCTTTAAAATAGCTGTGTTCAGGTTTTAAGCCTAAAATTCCGTCTTTATCACTTTTGTATAAGCTTATATTCATCGGAGGGAGAATACCGCTCAAGGTGTAGAGTCGGGGTTTCTCTGAAGGGAAAAGCCCTGGAATTAAGTAAAGAATAAAACCTATACTTAATCCTCCCAATACTTTGCGGGTTATTGATATTTTTGGTTTTTTATCATCGTGAGGAAATCTTATTTTTCCAAACAGATAGGCTGCCAAACAAATACTGATTACAATCCAAAGCGCTATAAAAATTTCTCTCTTTAATAAAAATGTTTTCGAAACCAGATCTGCTTTAGACAGAAATTTTAAAGCTAAAGCTACTTCTATAAAACCTAAGACTACTTTTATCGTATTCATCCAGCCACCCGATTTCGGCAGGGCTTTTAGCGTCTGAGGGAATAAGGCCAATAAACCGAAAACGATTGCCCAGGCCAATCCAAAACCCGCTAAGGCAAACGTGAGTAAAACCGGTATATTTCGTGCGCTGGAGGCTACACCTCCCAATAAACTCCCCAGGATAGGGCCGGTACATGAAAAGGAAACAATGACCAACGTAAGGGCCATGAAAAAAATACCGATAAGTCCACCGGCTTCTTCTGATTTTGAAGATTTGTTCACGATCCAGTGCGGAACTCTAATTTCGAAATAGCCGAAAAAACTGAAGGCAAAAAATAAAAATATAGCGAAGAAAAATAGATTCAACCATATATTGGTGGATATATCATTGAAAATATTCCCGCTAATACCATCAATAATATAAAATGGAATACTCAATGCAACGAAAATAATGAGGATAAAGAAGCCATAGATGATCGCATTTCTTTTTCCTTTATTCGTATTATCAGCACTTTTGGTAAAAAAAGAGACTGTGAGAGGGATCATCGGAAAAACGCAGGGTGTCAATAGAGCGATTAAACCACCCAGAAATCCCAAAATAAATACCAGTCCGCTTCCTGAATCTTCTTTGATTTGCTCTGTGCCACAATCTACTAAAGGAGCTCTATAGTTGAGGCTGTTAATCTTAATGATGCCAGGCTTAAGACTAGATGCGTCCTCTGCATTAGTTTTAGCTGCTAGGGTTTCAGGGCTTATGATAGGTTCCGGCTTAGAATTAATATTTTTCTCCTCCACAGGAGTGGAGATAAAGCTGGGGATTTCCTTTTCGAACTCCAAGGTATTAGGAGCGAGGCAAACACGATCATTACAGGTTTGAAAGGTAATTTCCGTAGCCACTTTAGCGCCTTTCTTAGCATCTTTTAATTTGAATTTTTGGATAAATTTAGCAGTGTCAGCATAATATACGATCTGAACGCCGAAGGCCTCACTAAATTCTTCGATTTTTTTGCCTATTTCCCTAAATTTCCCTAGGATTTCAATATCTTTTGAAATGATATTCATCTCGGTAGGAATGCCGCTGTCAGGAGGTAAATCTTTTGAATACAGGTGCCAGCCTTTATCCATTTTAGCCGTGAGCACCGCTTCGTATTCAGTGTCATTGATTTTGTTGAGTTGGTAGTCCCATTTTACAACTTCCTTTACCTGAGCATTAAAGTTTGCAAATAGAAAGAATAAAAAAAGCCATAGACATTTTTTCATAAGTATAAGTATATTTTTGGATGATTAGTTTTAGGTAGAAACCTTCTGTCCTGACGATGATTGATAATGCCAATAACCTGCTCTTTGGAGTCGGCTAACAACCATGTTTTTCGCCTAGCTAAAATAGACATTTTTTCGTCTTTAAAGAACTTTGAGATAGATTTTTTACCCGTCATGCCTTGGGGGTAAAAAAAATCTCCGACTTTTGCCTTTCTCAACTTAAGAGGGAAAGCTATTTTTTCAGGATCGAGTTCCCAATATTTTTGATGGGTAGGCTTTTGCTCACACAGCAAGAGGGGTTGAGGAAAAGAGATTTGTTCATTTAGGTTGAGTATAATTTCGGAAGTGATTTCCGAGGTTATTTTCTCAGCTGTAGTTATGGTCAGTTCATTTCGATAGATAAATAAATGCCACTTGGTATTTTTAAACTGGCTACCTGAATGGGCGGAAAAAATCTTTTGTTGCTCTTTAGGGTTTGTAAATTCATATTTCTTTAAAATTTCATAACGTACAAATTCAGGCTGATCTGCTAATTTTTCTTTGTCTAATACGATTTCGTTAGGAGTTTGGGTCAGAGTGATTTCTTTTATAATTCGATCTAGTTGTTCTTCTATGAAAGCTTTCGCTTGTTTCAGGTGAGAAAGACTTCTGTCAAAATTGCTCCAAAAAGAAGGGTTGATTTTTTCTAGTTCCGGGGTAATATCGTGTCTGATTTGATTGCGTAGATAATCTTTGCTTTGATTAGTATGGTCTTCTCTAAAACAGAGCTTTTTTTGTCGGGCAAAGTCATAAATTTCGTATTTGGTGTTGTGGAGTAGGGGGCGGAGGATTTGATTGCTATTTTCTGGAATCCCGCTTAAACCATTAATTCCTGAGGCTTTAGAGAGATTGATCAAGAAAGTTTCCAACTGATCATTCAAGTGGTGAGCCGTTACAATATAATCAAGCTTCTGTTTTTCTAATATTTCGAAGAAAAATCTATAACGAATCTTACGGGCCCAAAGCTCAATAGAATTTTTAGGTTTGTTGTCTCTATCAGATACCTTATAGAGGTGAAATTCAATGCTGTGTTGCCTGCAGAAATCTTCTACAAGCCATTGATCGAGATTGGAATCTTCTCCTCTTAAATGGTAGTTAACATGGGCGATCTCAAAAGGTATATGGGCTTCCAGAAACAAATATGAGAGTACCATGCTATCGGCTCCTCCACTGACAGCTAATAAGAATTTATGCTTTTCCAAGCGATTGCACAAGTGTTGTAGATGTTTTTTAAAAGATGTAAGCTCTATCATAACAGATCACAAAGTTAGGATTTTGATAGTTGAAAAAATAATCTGAAATTTGGAAAACGTTTTTTCTTATACACAGCTATGGATAGAGTGTTTATAAAAAAACGAAATCTAGTATAATGGTGTTTAAATAATAATATAAAATGGCAATATTTGAAGAAAAATTCCCAGAAATAGAAAGATATATGGAGGATAACGCTTCTGCTGAACCCGATATTTTAAAAAGCTTGAGAAGGGAGACCTTTCAAAAAACTACCCAGCCTCATATGATATCAGGATATTTGCAGGGCAGATTTCTCAGTATTTTTTCTCATTTGTTAAAACCTAAGAATATTCTTGAGATAGGTACTTTTACAGGCTATGCTACCTTAAGTTTGGCGGAGGGGTTGGCAGAAGGAGGTACTATTTATACTTTGGATAAAAATGAAGATTTATCCTATCTGCCTAAGAAATATTTTGAGCAAAGCGAATATGCAAATCAGATTAAATTTATCTTAGGAGATGCGCGTGAAGAAATCCAAAAGATCAATGAGATTTTTGATCTGGTATTTTTAGATGCAGATAAAGAAAGTTATGTAGACTATATCCGGTTAATAAAGCCTAAACTCCGAAAAGGAGGCGTGATATTAATAGATAATGTGTTGTGGTATGGAAAGGTCATAGAAGAAAATCCAAAAGATAAATCGACTCAGCAAATAAAACTTGTTAATAAAGTGGTTACAGAAGACCCCGATTTCGAAAATGTAATTTTACCTTTGCGCGATGGTGTGCATTTAATTAGAAAAAAATAATGAATAAGGGAATTTGTAACGTTTCTGTGGCTCCAGTAAGAGCAGATACAACCGACACTTCTGAAATTATTACCGAAATATTATATGGGGAAAGCGCTGATATTTTAGAGTTTCAGCGGAATTGGGTGAAAATAAAAATGCATTACGATGGCTATGAGGGCTGGATGGATGTCAAGCAGGTTACTTTAATAGAAGATGATTTTCTTGCTAAAAGAAAAACCTATCTGATTGCAGAACCTTTCCAGTCTTATGTTCAGGATAGCGGAAAAATATTGTTATCCATAGGTTCAGAGGTTTCTTTTTATACAATATATGCAAAAAGATCTCCAAAAAGAGGGATTAATCTGCGTCAAAGTATTGTGGAAACGGCTCAAGAGTTCCTTAATGTACCTTATCGGTGGGGAGGTAAGAGTTTTTTTGGAATCGATTGTTCTGGTTTGGTACAATTGGTATTAAAGATACACGGTATTAAGATGCCTAGAGATGCTTATCAACAAGCGGAAAGAGGTATTCCGCTAAGTTTTGTAGAGGAATCTCAGCCTGGTGATTTGGCTTTTTTCGAAAATCCAGAAGGGCGCATTATTCATGTGGGTTTTATGCTGGAAAATAGTGATATTATCCATGCCCACGGAAAGGTCCGTATCGACAGTTTAGATTCTTTGGGCATTTTTAATCAAGAACAGAATAAACATACCCATAAGCTAAGGTTTATTCGCAATATTTTAGACGAGTGCTAGGAAGTGTTAGGAAGAGGCTTTCTCAAAAGCCTGAGCGATTACAGATTAAAAGGTACCACTTATAATGTTTTTTTTATACGATGTATTTATCTTCTTGATGGTTTTCCTCATGAAGATTCTTTCTCACTTTAATGAAAAAATGAGAAAGGGAGTAGAGGGTAGAAAGGAGGCTTTATCCAGAGTACAACAAAATTTTTCTACAAAAGATAAAGTAATCTGGATGCATGCGGCCAGTCTTGGCGAATATGAGCAGGGGCTGCCTGTTTTGGAAAAATTAAAAATACAACGTCCGGACTGTAAAATATTAATTACTTTCTTTTCACCTTCGGGCTATGAGCATGTGGTGAAGAGAAAGCATATTGCAGATGTTATATGCTATTTGCCTTTTGATCAGAAGGGGGCTATCCGGGATTTTGTAAATTCGTTTCAGCCTGTTGTGTTTTTTACAGTTAAATACGATTTTTGGTATCGATTATTAGAGACTTTGAAGAGGAAAAAAATCCCTGTATATGTAGTTTCTGCTTTATTTTACCAAAGGCAAATATTCTTTAGTGCGAAGGGCAAATTTTTCGTAAACCAGCTCAAGAAAAACATAGATTTATTTTTTCATCAGACAACAGATTCTTTAAAAAAGGCCCAGTCTATAGGTTTGTATAATTCATTGTACACAGGAGACACCCGTTTTGAGAGGGTGAAGAGCAATGTCCAGAACTTTTCAAAAATCCCTTGGATTCAGGACTTTGTTTGTGGCAAGCCAGTGGTCGTCGTTGGAAGTTCCTGGGAGACTGAAGAGACCTTGGTCGAAAAACTGCTCACTGCTTGCACATCGGTTAAAGTGATTTTAGCTCCTCACGATATCAAGCGTGCACCCCATATTCAAAAACATTTTCAAGACAAAGCTCTGAGGTATAGTCAATTAGAAGAGTATTGGACGTCGGTACAGGATTATCCAATTCTGATTATAGATAATATAGGAATGCTCTCGCGATTATATTATTACGCTGATATTGCGGTTGTAGGTGGAGGTTTTCACAGTGCAGGCTTACATAATATCTTAGAAGCTGCGGGCTTTGCTATTCCTGTAGTATTTGGAAATCATTATCGTAAGAATCCGGAGGCAGATGCTTTAATCCGGGCAGCAGCTGCTAAGAGTTTTGCCGATGCAGAGCAAGCGGCTCTTTTTATTCAGCGTTTATTAGAGGATGGGGGGCTTAGGAAAAAAATGGCACTTCAAGCTAAAGTATTTATAGAAGAGCAGCCTAAAGCTACGGTGGCCATTTTAAGAGAAATGCAGCTTTTAGATTAAAGGGCTTTCAATCTTGGCAAAAGAAAGCTCATCCGTTTTTCACTTTATGTTTTTGGGCTCTATACAAAACAGTCTCTTGTTTTTGTGTTTTATATCGTATTTTTGTGAGAACTTAATTTTTAACAAAATTTCATAAAATAGTGTATTACGATCATAAGTATATTGAAAGTAAGTGGCAGCAATATTGGGCTGATAACCAAACTTATAGAACGGAGGCAAAATCTGATAAACCTAAATATTATGTACTTGATATGTTTCCTTATCCTTCAGGAGCGGGATTACATGTGGGACACCCTTTAGGTTATATTGCTTCGGATATTGTAAGTCGCTATAAAAGGCATCAAGGTTTTAATGTTTTACATCCTATAGGTTATGATAGTTTTGGTCTGCCTGCCGAGCAATATGCCATTCAGACGGGGCAACATCCTGCGATTACGACTGAAGAAAATATAAACCGTTATGAAAAGCAGATGAGGCGCATTGGCTTTTCTTTTGATTGGTCAAGGCAATTTCGTACATCGGATGCTGCTTATTATAAATTTACGCAAAGGATTTTTATAGAGCTTTTTCATTCTTGGTATAATCGTGATACAGATAAAGCAGAACCTATAGAGACGCTGGTAAAGCATCTCTCTGAAAAAGGGACAGCATGTTTAAATGCTGTAGAAACAGAAGCCTTGTGTTTCAGTGCCTCAGAGTGGTGCACACAACCTGAGAAAAGAAAACAAGAAATTTTATTGAATTATCGTTTGGCTTTTCGAGCAGAAACCAGTGTGAATTGGTGTCCGGCTTTGGGTACAGTATTGGCAAATGATGAGGTGGTTAATGGTAAATCGGAGCGTGGAGGCTATCCTGTTTATCAGAAGAAAATGATGCAGTGGAGTATGCGGATTACGGCTTATTCGGAAAGACTGCTGCAGGGATTAAAAAAAATAGACTGGCCACAGCCTTTGAAAGATACTCAGGAGTATTGGATTGGTAAATCTCAGGGGGCCGAAATTAATTTTAAAATTGAAAATTCTCAGCTGCAATTAAAGGTTTTCACCACACGTCCCGATACTATATTTGGCACTACTTTTATTGTGCTGGCTCCTGAGAGTCCTTTGGTAAATGCTATTACTACAGATTCACAAAGAGAGGAAATACAGAACTATATAAAGCAAACTTCTCTAAAATCAGAAAGAGATAGAATGGCGGATGTAAAAAATGCATCGGGGGCTTTTACGGGTGCCTATGCTTTGCATCCCTTCACTGGAAAAAAACTCCCAATTTATATAGCTGATTATGTATTGATGGGCTATGGAACAGGAACGGTTATGGCTGTACCTGCTCATGATGAGCGGGATCACCGCTTTGCCAAGAAATTTGGATTGGAGATTGTTGAAGTGATTGAAGGAGGCGAAAATATCCAAGAAGAAGCTTTTGTGGAAAAGAACGGGGTATGTATTAACTCAGATTTTTTGAATGGATTAACCTATGAGTCTGCAAAAGAAAAAATAACAACCGAAGTTGTGAAAAGGGGACTAGGGGAAGCTAAGACCCATTATCGTCAGAGAGATGCTATTTTCTCACGACAACGTTACTGGGGAGAGCCTATACCGATTTATTATAAAGATGAGGTTCCTTATACCCTACCTGTTTCAGCATTGCCTTTGCGTTTGCCCGAGGTAGAGAAATATTTACCTACCGAAGCCGGAGACCCTCCTTTGGGCAATGCCAGGCAATATGCGTGGGATGAAGTCAAGCAACAAGTGGTAAACACCCATCTTATCGATGGTAAAACCGTGTTTCCGCTGGAGCTGAGCACGATGCCAGGTTGGGCGGGGAGTTCTTGGTATTTTCTTCGCTATATGGATCCTCACAACGATACTCATTTTATAGCTAAGGAAATGAGTGAATATTGGGGCCAAGTCGATTTGTATATGGGGGGGAGTGAACATGCTACCGGGCACTTATTGTATTCCCGTTTTTGGAATAAATTTCTTAAAGATAGGGGTTATATAACACAGGAGGAGCCTTTTCAAAAACTTATTAATCAAGGGATGATTTTGGGAATGAGCGCTTTTGTATTTAGAATTGAAGGCACCAATCAATATGTATCCAAAAATTTAGCTAAAGATTATGTTACCCAAAAGTTACATGTGGATGTTGCTTTACTAAAGGGGGCTACGGATGAACTGGATACTGAAGCCTTTAAAAAATGGAGACCTGAATTTAAAAACGCTGAATTTATTTTAGAGCAAGATACAAAGTATATCACAGGGCGAGAAGTAGAAAAGATGTCCAAGTCTAAATTCAATGTAGTGAACCCAGATGATATTTGTGAAGAATACGGAGCAGACTGCCTTCGTTTATATGAAATGTTTTTAGGGCCCTTAGAGCAATCCAAGCCATGGAATACACAAGGACTAAGTGGGGTGTATGGTTTTCTTAAGCGTTTTTGGAATCTCTATTTTGATGCTGATGATCAATTTAGAGTAACTGACGAAGCGCCTACTAAGGAAGAATACAGGACCTTACATACTTTAATACAAAAAGTAGGTTTTGATATTGAGAATTTCTCTTTTAACACCTCTGTAAGTTCATTTATGATTGCGGTGAATGAGTTTACTAGGCTTAAAACCCATAAACGACAGATTCTAGAGCCCTTAGCTATTATTCTTTCTCCCTATGCACCGCATATTACCGAAGAAATATGGGAACGATTGGGACATCAGGAGAGTATAGAATATGCGGCGTTCCCTACTTTCAACGCCCAATATCTGGCTTTAGATGAAATAGAATATCCTGTGAGTTTTAATGGTAAGATGCGTTTTAAAATAGCCCTGCCGGCAAACCTGACACCACAGGAAGTAGAACAAGCCGTATTCCAGCATGAGAAAACAATTGAGGCGCTTAATGGTAAACATCCTAAAAAAGTAATTGTGGTTCTCAATAAAATTGTTAATTTCGTTGTTTAGTGAAAGGCAAGCATATAAGCAGTTGTTTGATCATAAAAAGCAGAGGTACATAGAGGCAAATGAAGAAAAATTAATATTAATTTATTCGTAAAAAAACAGGTTGTTTTTTTTATATTTTTAAATGATTCTGACTTTTTTAACAAATTTATACTTGTATTTTAGACCGAAATATTATTCGAATCCCTTAAGGGTATTTGAAAAAAAAGCTAAAATTATGATTATTCATGTTCTATCTTGCATTTTTCAATAAAAAAACTTTATTTTACAACTTTAAAATATTAAATACTATACATAATTAAATAAATAATTTTAGATTGATATGGAAATGAATGTTTCAAACACCGAGCAAGAAGTTGTTGCTAAAAAGAAAGCAGGCCTCAATCCTGCAATTGTAATTCCAATTCTGCTCGTCATCGGGATCGCTATTTACGTATTTATTTTAGGGAACCCAGGCAATTTTAAAGCAGATGCGGCATTGGACGGAGAAACCTCTGTAGCTTTAGCTAATATTGAATCGAAAAAACTTCACCCCGAATCTTTTATGGGGATTATCTACATGGGGGGGCCTATCGTACCCATCCTGATTACTTTTATGATAACTGTAATCGTATTCTCATTCGAAAGATTTTTTATCATTAATAGAGCCGCAGGAACGGGTAATCTCGATAATTTTGTGAACAACATCAGAACTTACCTTAATAGAGAAGAGATTAATGGAGCCTTACAAGAATGTGATGTACAGCAAGGATCTGTAGGGAATGTTGTTAAAGAAGGTCTTGTAACCTATAAGGCACTTCAAAATGATGATACCATGAATAAAGAGCAAAAACTTGCCGCTTTGGGTAAAGCTTTAGAAGAGGCCACAACGCTTGAAATGCCTATGCTTGAAAAAAACATGATGATTCTTTCCACGTTGGGAACAGTTGCCACCTTAGTAGCGCTTTTAGGTACCGTAATTGGGATGATTAAAGCCTTCTTTGCTTTAGGTTCAGGAGGAGGCACCCCAGATGCTGCTGCATTATCCATCGGTATTTCTGAAGCATTGATTAATACCGCTTTGGGTATTGGTACTTCGGCTGTTGCAATTATCCTTTACAACTTCTTTACTTCTAAAATTGATGGGCTGACATACAAAATCGATGAAATCGGAATGAGTATCCAGCAGTCTTTCGCTGAATATAATTAATATTTAGTTAGGGATTGTTGGCGATGATTATGCCGAATTTTGTATAAGTTTAATATAATAAAGAATAATAATGGCGAGAGTCAAACCTAAAAGACATGGTGTAGTAACAGATATGACGGCAATGTGTGATGTTGCCTTCCTGCTACTGACATTCTTCATTCTGACGACTCAGTTTAAAGAGCCAGATGTAGAAAACATCACTACACCGTCTTCCATATCAGAGAAGAAACTTGATGATAAAAACCTCATGACGATAAGTGTCACCCCGGACGGAAGGTATTATTTTACGCCTGTAGACAATAATGATGAGAAAGTACAAGTCTTGAATAAAATGGGAGAGAAATATGGAGTTTCTTTTTCAAAAGCCGACCAAAAAGCTTTTGTGACCTCTTCCGGAATTGCAGCAGGAGTAAACCAGTTGCCTCAATATTTGGGACTAGGCGATGAGCAGCGGAAAGTACTCAAAGGTGCTACCGTACCTATGGATAGTGTGAATAAACAGCTTATTGATTGGGTCAAGTTTAGTTTGGAAGTTAATCCCGCTGCACAATTGGCAATTAAAGGAGATGCGAAAGCACAATACCCTAAATTTAAAGCCTTATTTGAGGGATTAAGAGATATTAATTTTTATAAATTTGTTCTGATTACTTCAACAGAGTAACAGATTTAAATCAATAACAAATGGCTGAAGTACAAGTACAGGACAAACACAATAAAGGAGGAAAGGTACGCTCTAAAAAGCATAATGCTAGAGTGGATATGACGCCCATGGTGGATTTAGGCTTCTTGCTGATTACATTCTTTATGTTTACTACAACATTTAGTAAACCTAATATAATGGATATGAAGTTGCCGGCAAAACCTAAGCCTGGAGAAGTTATCGCACAAAGTGAAATCGATCTTTCAAACTCCATCACTTTCCTATTAGGCAAAGATGATCGAATTTTTTACCACCAGCTAGAGAGAAGTAGTCTGACGGGACCAGAAAAGTTACAGGAAACTACTTTCGATAGGGATGGTGTAGAAAAGGTGATTGATGATGCCAAGAAAAGGGCTAAAAAACCAGAACTTTTTACCGTAATCATTAAACCCACAGATGACTCCAACTATAAGAATTTTGTAGACTTATTAGATGAAATGGCTATTACCAAGAGCGAAAGATATGGTATTGGTAAGGTAAATCCCGAAGAGCTAAAAGTTTATGATCAAAAAGTAGGAATTAAGTAATCTACTTTAATAAATTAATAATAAATAATATGTCAGTAGATAATATAAATGCAGATTATAATAAGGCTATTGAGTTAGACGAAATTGTATTTGAGCATAGAAATAAAGAATACGGGGCATATGATCTGAGAAAGAGATACAGAAATGTACTGACAAGATCTTTCGTTATTGGTACTATTGTTTTCTTAGTGTTGGTGTTAGCACCATTTGTCTATATGAGAATAAAGTCCGGTGAAAAGAAGGAAGAAATTGCCGTATCTGTTGATTTAACAGACATTAAGGATATTCCACCACCACCAAAAGAAGAGGAACTTCCACCCCCACCCCCACCAAAACACGAAGAACCTCCAAAGCAAGAAATTGTTAAGGACATTATCCCCGAGCCTAAACCCAGTCCAAAAGTAGAAGAACCCCCTAAAAAAATAGAGGAGCTCAAAAATACGACTTCAGGTACGGTAGAACAGAAAGGGGAGAAGGTCGCTGTTTATACGCCTCCTCCACCCGTATCAACCGGACAGGGGAAAGTCGCTGAAATCAAACCTAGCAATGAAATTGTGGAGAATGTAGATCAGGAAGCTGATTTTTCTGGAGGAATTAAGCGATTTAGAAGTTTATTTGAAAGTAATTTTGATCCCTCTTCTGTAGATGGCGAAGGAACATTGAAAACATTGGTTACCTTTGTTGTAGAAAGAGATGGTTCTATCTCCAGTGTTAAAGCTACAGGTGCTGATACCGATTTTAACAGAGAAGCGGAGCGAACCATAAGGTCTATAAAGGGAAAGTGGACTCCAGGTAAATTAAATGGAAATCCAGTAAGATCAAGATTCAGATTTCCCGTTACCATGAATTTTGAATAAGATTTTTAATATAAAAAAGAGAAGCCTAGGACTTCTCTTTTTTTTGTATTTTTGTTTCTATGACTTTTAACTTACTGTCCCTTTTTACGGGGACCTGTTATATTATATTGGGTATTTGTGTGATCAAGTATAAATTTTTCGTGGTTTATCTTGAGAAAAATATGGCATATCCCCTGGGCGCTTTATTGGTGGTATACGGTATATTCAGAATTGTAAGAGCCATAATTCGATTGAATAAAAGAAATGAGTAATAAATTTTTTTTTGTTTTCTTTTTTGTTTTCTTTTTTTCCTGTAAAATGGATAAAAAGGATACCTACGCAACCGGAGAGATAAGTCTTGCTATAGATCCTTCGTTATACGATATTGCCGATGCTTTAACTTATAGGTATATGCAGGCTTATCCTGAAGCTAAAATTAAATTGCAGCAGGTTAAAGAAAAAGAAGCATTAAAGGATTTGCTCAACCGAAAAGTATCTTCCATTATCATGTCTCGGGATCTGACTGCGGAAGAGAAAAGTATATACCAGCAAAAAATAGATAAAGACTTTCAACCAGCCTATTTTGCTGCGGATGCATTGGTTTTTATAGTTCCTAAAAATTCGCCCTTAGAGCAGATTTCGGTAGATGAAATTAAAAATTTTCTAACCGATGGAAAACGAAAACTAATATTTGATGGAGCCAATACTAGCAATACGGATTATATTGCCGAGCGATTAAAATTAGATCAGGGTAAGATAGAATATTCATCTTTACAATCTAATGAAAATATAATAGAAGAATTGAATCACTATCCTCATCATATAGGGGTAATTAGTCTTAACAGTATCAGCAGACCTTTCGGCGAAAAGGCTAAAGCCTTAAGATCCAAAATTAAAATATTAGCAGTTTCTAATGGGCAGGGGAGCTATCTACCTGAAAAGCCTTATCTGAAAAGCAGACAATATCCCTTTACCAGGCTATTATATTTCTTAACCAATGAAAATTATTTTGGAGTAGCTAAAGGCTTAATCCGTTATTCGTGTACCGATATAGGACAGAAGATAGTGGATAAAAATGGTCTTCAACCTTATAATCTATATAAAAGAGAAGTACAAATTAAATAAATATTAATATTTATTTAACATTGTTTGTATACTATGTGGAATGGTAATTGTGTTTTATCACTAATAGATAATCATTAATAAAAATAAATTAAATATGAAAGGAAGATTGGAGGGATCAAAGAAAATAGTGCTAGGTGTGGCGGCTTTTTTTGTAATGAATATATTAGGTGCACAGACGGTGGATGATGGCGTTAATGCACTTGATGGTTATAAATTTGGAAAAGCAAAAGAAGTTTATACAGCATTGGCTAACAAAGAACCTTCGGACGCTCATTATTTTTATTTAGGCAACATATATTTAGTTCAGACTGATCCTGATTTTGTAAAGGCTGCAGAATATTTTAATAAAGGATTAGCGTTGAGCCCTAAAAAAGCTTATTTCAGTAGGCTGGGTTTAGCCTCGATTAAGTTAGGAAGAGGAGATAAGGCAGCTGCCATAGCAGAATTTAATCAGTTAGCGAAGGATTCTCGAGAAAAAGATCCCGAAATCTTATATAGAATAGGGCAAGCTTTAACGCTTTATCCTCAACAAAACGATCCTAAATTATCAGTTGAATATTTAAATAAAGCCGTTGAATTAGCTCAAAAGAAAGGGGTGCCAGAATATTACTACTATACTTTAGGCGATGCAAATCGCCTAGATAAAAACTGGGGAAAAGCTATGACGGCTTACGAAAGTGCTCTGGAAGTAGCTAAAAATAAAGCAGCCGTATATACCCGCATGGGTACTCTGTGGACATCAGCAAAACAATGGGAGCGCGCAAAAGATAACATTGATAAAGCCCTACAGGCGGATCCTAATTATGCGCCGGCCTATAAAGCCAGAGGGGGATTTAATATCATTTACCAAAAATATGCGGATGCTGCCCAGGATTACAAAAAATATTTAGAGCTAGCGGATTCTGATCCTAATACCATTGTGGATTATGCTAAGTTAGCCTTTTTAGCAAAAGATTATAAAAATGCAAATACAGCATTAGACTCAGTGTTCGATCAGGTGAGTGATCCAATTAAATATAGAATAAAAGCCTATTTGCAATTTCAAGAAAAGGATTATAACGCCGCTAAATTAAGTTTGGATACCTTTTTAAGCAAGGTGGAAAAGGAGAGAATTTTACCAAGTGACGCAGGTTTGGAAGGCTTAATATTAGCAGGCATTGCAAAAGAAAAGAAAGATTCAGCGCTTATGGCTCAGGCGAAGCAAAAAATCGAAGCAGCCAAGGCCGCAAAGGATGAAACGCTTGATTGGGATGTAGAATGGGCTGCTGTGAGTGGATTGTCATCAAAACAATCAACGGATGCAGAGGGACCTACAAACCCTGCTATTGAGAGTTTAAAAAAGCAGGTGGCGGCGAACCCTGATAATACCGATTTGCTCTATAAACTGGCTACTTCTTATCAAGATGCTCAAAACTGGGGAGGAGCTTCATCAGCATGGTCTCAGATCGTAAATTTATTACCTACTTGGGAACCGGGATATTATAGCTTGGGTTATGCCCTGCAAAAGAATGGAAATGCGGCTGGAGCTATTGTGGCTTATCAGAAATATGCGGATATTTTAACGGCGAAACCTGCCGAAGAACAAGCTAAAGCTAAAGAATTGCTTACCAATTCATATTATAATATGGCGGCACTATTAGCTTCTACTGATAAACTGAAAGCTTTAGAATATATTAATAAATCTCTGGAAGTAAATCCTAGCGATGCAGATGCCCTTAAATTAAAAGAGAAACTGACGAAGTAAGGCTTAATCGATAAGGTATAAATTAAAAAAACTTCTGATAGAAAATATCAGAAGTTTTTTTATAATTTTATGTTATGATAAATAAAGTAGATGTATTGGCTATAGGAGCGCATCCTGATGACGTAGAGCTGGGTTGTGGCGGTACTTTAGCAAAAATTATTTCAGAAGGCAAAAGAGTAGCCATACTGGATCTTACACAAGGTGAGTTGGGAACCAGAGGAAATCTTGAAATCCGCAGGGAGGAATCTCAAAAGGCGGCTGAAATATTAGGGGTAAAACATCGGGAAAATTTGAAGCTAAAGGATGGTTTTTTAGTTAATTCAGAGCAATATCAGCTGCGCATTGTAGAGGCGATTCGCAAATATCAGCCTGAAATGATTTTATGTAATGCTTTAGATGATCGGCACCCAGATCATGCTAAGGCTGCTAAGTTGGTTTCCGATGCTTGTTTTTTATCCGGTTTAAGAAAGATAGAAACCTCTATAGAGGGAGATTTACAAGCAGCGTGGAAGGTTAAACATATTTTTCACTATATACAATGGAGAGAATTGAAACCGGATTTTGTTATTGATATTACCGGTTTTATAGATAAAAAAATTGAATGTTGCATGGCGTATGCTTCTCAGTTTTATAACCCAACGTCCAATGAACCCATTACTCCCATTGCTACAAAAGATTTTTATGAGAGCATTAGTTACCGAGCTCAAAATATAGGTAGGCAGACCGGTGTTGAATTCGCAGAGGGGTTTAATACCGCTCAGACCATTGCTCTGAAAAATTTTGACGGAATAGTTTGGTGATATTATATATTATTTATATATTTGCACTCACAAAACGGTGATTGTAGCTCAGTTGGTTAGAGCGTCAGATTGTGGTTCTGAAGGTCGTCGGTTCGATCCCGATCAGTCACCCTAAAAGCTATCATTTTTATGGTAGCTTTTTTATTTTATAGTAATTATTACGCGTAATAAATAAGAATTCAGAGAGTTTAGGCGAACGTTAATATTTGTAGAGGTAAAAAAAATGACGGCCTAGGCCGTCATTTTTTGATGACTTACAATTCTTCGTCTGTGTCGATTGTAAAAGAAGAAGTAGCTGTTTTGTAATCTCTGTTATGTCTTTCGGAAATTACCTCTTCTCCTTTTTCTCCTAGAATAAAATTGGTAGATTCATTGAATAATTCTGCAAAATTCCTAAAATCTTCCTTGTAAAGATAAATTTTGTGCTTTTCAAAACTTGATTCCCCATTCTCTGAGAAGTTCTTTTTACTTTCTGTAATCGTCAGGTAATAATCCCCGGCTTTTGTTTCTCTTACATCGAAAAAATAAGTCCTTCTACCAGCCTTTAATACTTTGGTGAAAATTTCATTTTCCTGACGTTCTTTGTAATCGCTCATTGTTCTAACATTTTAAGATTCGTGCACTAACAAATATAGAGCAATATTCTGAATTTCAAAGAATTTTCGTTAAATATTGCTAATTATCTTGTTTTCAGAAATAAAATATCATTTAACGCGTGTAAAATCAGTAATTATCCCCTCATCTAGGTGAATAATTGCATGAGCGTTTTTAGTGCTAGATTCACGATGTGTAATAATAATGGAGGTTTTCTGCTGTATTGTTTGCTCAATATTGGATAAAATATTCTCTTCAGTTTCGGTATCTAGCGCCGAGAGACTATCATCAAAAATTAAAATCTTAGGTTTTTTTATCAGGGCTCTAGCTATGCTTATTCTTTGTTTTTGCCCCCCGGATAGCATAATACCGCGCTCTCCTACCAAAGTTTTATAAGCATATCGAAATTCCACAATGTTTTTGTGTATATCTGCGATTTTAGCAAATTTCTCTATTTCATCTTGAGTAGGTTGGTCTACAGCAAATCCAATATTGCTTTCTATGCTATCTGAAAATAGATAGCTTTCTTGGGGGATAAAACCTATATGGTCTCGATATAGTTCTAAATTGTGATCTTTTAGGTTCTTGCCATCGATCAGAATTTCTCCGCTATCAGGGTCTAGCAATCGGCATAAAAGAAGGGCAATAGTGGATTTTCCGCTCCCAATCTTCCCCATAATAGCCAAGGATTCTCCTGCTTTTATGTGAAAACTTACATTTTTTAAAGCCTGAATACCGGTGTTGGGGTAGGTATAGCTTACATTTCGAAATTCAATATCTCCCTTAATCTTATACGTATCGGTGTTAATATTTTTAATTTCGGATTCCATTTGCATAAATTCATTTACCCGTTGCATAGAAGCTTCGGCTCTTTGATTGACCGAAGTTACCCAGCCTACCATACTGAATGGCCAAATGAGGATATTGATATACATAAAAAAGTCGGCAATAGTTCCCACAGAGGTTTTTCCGTGAATATATTGTTGCCCGCCAATATACAGAATAGACACATTCAGAAGACCTATCACCAATAGAATAATGGTATAGAAATAGGCTTCGGTTTTAGCCAGATCCAAAGCTTTTAGCATGTAATCGCTGACCTTAGCATTGTAGTTTTTCTCAATGTATTTTTCTTTATTGAAAAATTTTACTACCCGAATTCCAGAAAAGCTATCCTGAACGAATGTCGAGATAGCAGATTGACTTTTCTGCATTACTTTCGATTTCTTATTAATAATAGAACTTACTTTGTAAATGGCATAGGACAGTAGCGGTAGTGGAAGTAGAGTCCATAGTGTCATACGTATATCCGTAGCTAGCATGTAGATCGTAGTGATGGTTAACAACACCGATAAATTGATCACATACATGACACCAGGGCCTAAATACATGCGAATAGCCACTACATCCTCACTAAGCCGATTCATTAAATCTCCTATGCTCGTGGTCTTTAAAAGGCTAAAAGATAAATCTTGATAATGTTTATAAATTTTATTTTTGAGCTCATATTCTATCTTTCGAGAAGCAACAATAATGGTTTGTCGCATCATAAAGGTAAAGACTCCTGATAGTACAGAGCTCCCTACAATAATAGAGGCATTTATTAGTAAGGCTTTAAACAAAACCTCTTTTGAAGAATGTTTATCGCTCAATACCTGCTGGATAACATTCACTGATTTTCCAATAAATTGCACCTTATAAATGGCAAAAAAATTACTCAGAATAATAAAAAGTAGGCCCCAAGCCAACAATCTGCGATGTTTGTAAAAATAGGGATTGAGGGTTTTTAGTGCTTTCAACTTACAATTATGTTAAATAAAGATATATAAGATTATTAAAGACAAAATTAGGGTTTTTTATGCAAAGAGAAATGTGTAAATTTGTGGCTTAAATTTAAGTTCTTTGAAATGGTAGGAAGAAGACAGCTTCGCGAGAAAATAGTACAGACGCTTTATGCAAATCAACAAAATCCCAAAAGCGTTGATATCGTGCTCAGAAATATGATGAAGGAGATAAATAAGATATACGACTTGTATGTCTATGAACTTAATTTTTTAGTGGCTCTCCATCAGCTTGCGGAGGAGCAAATTGAAATTGGGAAAAGAAAATATATTAAATCTGAGGAAGAGATTAACCCCAATCTTAAATTTGTAGAGAATAAAATTTTATTGCAGATTCTCCATAATACCGATAGAATAGATTATACATCCTCCAATAGGCAATTGAATTGGGATACGGATGATGAATTAGTGGTAAAAACATATCAAAGAATAAAGTCAGGGAAGCGATATAAAGATTATATGGCATCCTCTGAAAATAATTTTGAGCAAGATCAAAAGTTTATAGGGAAACTCTTCTTGCGTTACATTGCAGAAAATGAAGATTTGCATGATTTTTTTGAGAGTAGAGAAATCACGTGGGCAGATAACTTGCATATTGCAAATTCGCTGATTCAGAAAACCATAGGTTTTATGAAGCCGGATATAGAATCACATACTTTGATTAGGATTATCAAGAATTATGAAGATGAAAGTTTTGCTAAAACCTTGTTAGCCCAAACAGCCCTTAATTGGGAACGAAATGAAAATAAACTAGAAGAGAGACTTCAGAATTGGGATTTGGAAAGAATTTCTCTTATGGACAAAGTAATTCTTATTACAGCCCTCAGTGAAATGGACGAATTTAAACTCACACCTTCCTCCATTATTATCAATGAATATATTGAAATTGCAAAAATCTTTTCTTCTGAAAAATCTAATATATTTATTAATGGTATTTTGGATAAATACGCCAAGGATTGTTCAAGAATTTAAAAAATATTATCTCCATATGAAAAGAACGTCACACTTATTGATATTTTTACTTTCTGTTTTAACTTTCACAGCATGTAAAAAACAGGATAAAAATCAAGTCTTTAAAAATAAAATTGATAGCGATCAAAACTCGGTTGCAGTTCATAACCAGGATGAAGATGCCATGGCTGAGGACAAGAAACTACCCCTCACTTCTTTGGCGGTTTCAGAAAGTGATTTTAATTTTGGCAACATAAAGAAAGGGTCTCATGTAGAGCACACCTATGTGATTACCAATACTGGGGATCAGCCCTTAATTATTTCTACGGTAAGACCTGGGTGTGGATGTACTGTTCCCGATTATACTAAAGCACCCATACTTCCAAAACAAAAAGGCAAGGTCACTCTTAAATTTGATTCCAGTGCCTTCGAAGGATTACAAAATAAATATGCTGAAGTATACACTAATACGGAAAAATCTCCTGTAGTCCTTACTTTTACAGCCAATGTCCAAGTCAAATAATTTTTATTAATCTAATTAAAATCGCTATATAGTATGCTTACAATTTTTTTACAGGCACAACAACCGCAAGGAGGAAGCTCTATGATGTTTATTATGATGGCCGTAATGATGGTGGGATTCTACTTTCTAATGTTACGTCCTCAAATGAAAAAACAAAAACTAGAGAAAAACTTTCAAGAGTCTATTAAACCTGGGACAAGGGTAGTTACAACCTCAGGTCTTCATGGCAAGATCTTAAATGTAATGGAAGATGGTGTAATTATTGAAACCATGTCCGGAAAATTAAAATTTGAAAAAGCTGCCATTTCAAGAGAATTTACTGAAGCTCGTTTTGGAAATAAAACGAAAAACGAAAAAGAAAAGCCTGAAGAAAAGAAAGAAGAAAAACAAGAAAATAAGGATTAAGCTCAATAATCCTACAAAAAAACCGGAGTCTTAAAAAGACCCCGGTTTTTTTGTAGGGAACCCCAGATAGGTTTAAAAAACTATAGGTTATTTAGGCTAAAAGTGAGTTGAAATATAGATTTCTCCATATTCACTATAAAATATTATGTATAGTGTATTATATTTAAATTATTAGTTCTATTTATTATATATTAGCGTCCGATTTATAAAGAGATCAATAGTAGGAATAGTTAGGGGCAGGTTTTTATAAAATTTTCATCATGTATTCGTCTGTATAACAACTGTAAATAAACATATTGTAAATACTTACCAAATAAAATATTGTAAAATATGAATATAAATACTCAAATAACAGTAGGGAAAAGAATTAGGGCTATTGTTGGTGGTTCCGTAGGAAATCTTGTAGAGTGGTATGATTGGTATGCTTATGCAGCCTTTGCCATTTATTTCTCTCATGCATTTTTTCCGCAAGGAGATATGACAGCTCAATTGCTTAACACGGCGGGGATCTTTGCTGTAGGTTTTCTGATGCGTCCCATAGGAGGGTGGATGTTTGGCAGTATAGCCGATAAAATAGGAAGAAAAAGGGCGATGACTTTATCAGTATTGTTAATGTCCTTCGGATCCCTTCTTATTGCTTTAATTCCTGAATATAGTATTATAGGCGTTTGGGCTCCCATAATGTTGCTGTTAGCTCGTCTTCTCCAGGGCTTAAGTGTCGGAGGGGAATATGGGGTATCTGCTACTTATTTAAGTGAAATGGCCACCAAAGATAAACGTGGATTTTATTCCAGTTTTCAGTATGTAACCCTGATCGGTGGACAACTCATCGCACTTGGTATTCAGTTAATTTTACAAAAATTAATTTTAACCGATCAGCAGCTCCATGATTGGGGATGGAGAATTCCTTTTATCATCGGAGCTATTCTTTCTGTTATAGCATTGTATTTAAGGAAGAGCTTACATGAAACCGAGGCTTTTGAAAATAAAAATGCCAGTATAGATAAAAATAAGAAAGGTTCAGTAAAAGAACTGTTAAAACATCCTAAAGAATTGATCACCGTAATAGGGCTTACCTTAGGAGGGACTTTAGCATTTTATACATATACCACTTATATGCAGAAGTTTTTAATCAATACTGTAAACCTTTCAAAAGCAGAATCTACCCTAATTTCTTTTCTCACATTACTGATATTTGCATGTTTGCAACCCTTTTTTGGATGGCTCTCCGACAAAGTGGGAAGACGACCTTTATTGCTTGGATTTGGGATATTAGGGACGCTTTTTACAGTGCCACTTCTTACAGCACTCAGTCATACCAGCAGTATATGGGGGGCATTTTTCCTTTTGTTGGCGGCACTTATTATTGTAAGTGGATACACTTCTATTAATGCGGTGGTGAAGGCGGAATTATTTCCAGCAGAGGTAAGGGCTCTCGGAGTAGGTTTACCTTATGCATTGACGGTAGCTATATTTGGTGGAACTGCCGAATATATAGCCTTGTGGTTTAAGAAAATGGGGGTGGAATATTATTTTTACTGGTACATCACTTTGTGTATATTCTTCTCTCTGATCGTATATATCCGAATGAAAGATACTCAAGCCACCTCAAGGCTTAATGAGGATGAGGATTTATAAAAGCTGTGCTTAACTAGAACAGCTTTTTGTAATACAGCTTATGCTATGCTTTTTAGCTTTGCTCTAAAATCTTCAATATTGGAATCGCCTTTTTGCTGCATGAAATGTTTTAATTCAAAAGTTAGTAACGCCTTTTTTTATCAGTTAGTTTGTAGGCCACAAAGCAACTGTTTAAAGATATCCGTGGCATTTTCCACACCCACAACCCATGAAAAGATTGCAGTCTTCATATATTAGCCAGAGCGCTAGGTTTTACATAAAAACCCCTTAACAATAGAGTTGATACTTCCCAGGGAAAAACCTTTACATAACTAGCAAGAGGATTTCCTTTTCGAAAAATCAGGCGTAGCGCTTTTCGTTATAAAGCACGGGGCGAAGAATTTGGCTCTTCCTTATTGTAGGTATTACACCGGTAGCCTTTATCAAAGGATTTTTAGCCATGGTTGGCGAAAAGATTCAATATTTATTGGTGTATTGAATTTAACAAAAAGCGGGATATTTTCCCGCTTTTTGTTAATCTACTCATTAATTTTTATAGCAATTTCGAGTTCGTCGAGTTGTTCTTTGGCGATACTGGCCGGCGCATCGATCATAACATCACGTCCGCTATTGTTTTTTGGGAAGGCAATATAATCGCGGATAATTTCGTTTCCATCAAGAATAGCAACCAATCTGTCGAAACCAAAGGCGATACCGCCATGGGGAGGTGCCCCATATTTGAAAGCATTCATTAAGAAGCCAAACTGATTTTCTGCCTCTTCTGTTGTAAATCCTAGGAGTTTGAAAAGTTGAGCTTGGAGTTCCTTGTCAAAGATTCTAATGGATCCTCCACCGATTTCATTACCATTCATTACAAGATCATATGCATTGGCCCGCGCTTTTCCGGCTTCATCTTTTAGCAGGTGGATGTCTTCAGGTTTCGGAGAGGTAAAAGGATGGTGCATAGCGTGGTATCTTTGCAACTCTTCATCCCATTCCAGCAGTGGAAAATCAATTACCCAAAGCGGTGCGAATTCATTTCCTTTTCTCAGGCCGAGGCGATTTCCAAGTTCCATTCTTAGCGCTGAAAGCTGAGGTCTGACTTTTATCTTATTTCCACACAGAATTAAGATCAGATCTCCCGGCTTAGCACCAAATTCCCTTGTTATTTTTTTGAGATCATCCTCATTGTAGAATTTGTTCACTGAAGAGCTTACGCTTCCATCATCTAGATATTTTATCCAAACCATTCCGTTGGCTCCTATCTGAGGGCGTTTTATCCATTCCGTTAATTCGTCTATTTGTTTTCTGGTGTAGCTTGCACAGCCCTTAACATTGATGCCTACCACTAATTCAGCTTCATCGAAGATTTTAAATCCTTTGCCTTTTACCAGATCGTTTAATTCATGAAATACCATATCAAAACGAATATCTGGTTTGTCGTTGCCATATTTCTGCATAGCATCGGCAAAGGTCATTCTGGGGAATTTTTCAAACTCTTTTCCGGTGACCTCTTTTAAAAGATGTCGGGTGAGCCCTTCAAAGGTTTGCATAATGTCCTCCTGTTCCACAAAAGCCATTTCGCAGTCTATTTGGGTGAATTCTGGCTGTCTATCCGCTCGCAAATCTTCGTCCCGGAAACACTTTACAATTTGGAAATATCTATCCATACCCCCCACCATCAGTAACTGTTTAAAGGTCTGAGGAGACTGTGGTAAGGCGTAGAATTGTCCTGGATTCATACGGCTAGGCACTACAAAATCCCGCGCTCCTTCTGGTGTAGATTTAATTAAAACAGGGGTTTCTACCTCTATAAAACCCTCATTGGAGAGATAATTTCTGATTTTTTGAGCCATCTCGTGGCGGAAGATTAATTTTTCTCGCACCGGATTTCTTCTGATATCCAGATAGCGGTATTTCATCCGGAGTTCTTCTCCTCCATCGGTTTCATCTTCAATCGTAAAGGGAGGCAGCTGTGCAGAATTTAGTACTTTTAGGTTCGATACTAAAATTTCAATTTCTCCCGTCGGAATTTTTGGGTTTTTACTAGCCCTCTCAATAACCTTTCCCGTTACTTGGATAACAAATTCTCGACCTAATTTTTTAGCATTTTCCAGTAGGGCAGCCGAAGAGCGATCCTGATCAAAGACCAACTGTGTAATTCCGTAACGATCTCGCAAGTCGATCCATATCATAAATCCTTTATCACGAATGGTTTGTACCCATCCAGATAGCGTTACTTCTTCATTGAGATTTTTTAGAGACAGTTCTCCGTTGGTATGCGTTCGGAACATGTTGTTGAGTTTAAAATTTAGATTGTGAAAATTTCACCTGCAAAGATAGAGCTTTTTAAAGAAAAAGCCTTTTGGAATTTAAATTCCAAAAGGTCTTATTTTTTAATTATCATGGACAAGTTATCCGCTTAATTCACTTTTTATAAAAGGTATTCAGTAACCAGCAAAACAGGGGATAAAAGTGAGCTTACTTTTTTTGAATTATTTTCCAAATATGCTGCCCAATAGACCTGTGATCCCTCCTTGTTCTGATTTTTCACCTCCCAAAACGCTTTTTAGCACATTGCTTAAAGGATTTTCCGGGGATGCTTGTGCTTCATTGTTGGCATGTCCTAAAATATTTCCAAGCAAGTCACCTAAACCATTCGCCTGGGTATTATTGGTTTGTTTTTGTTGTCCAATATAGCCCATAACAACAGGCGCCAGCATAGACATTGCAGGTCCTATTTTATCGAGGGAAATTCCTGTGTTTTTAGAAAGTTGGTTTTCAATATTTGGTTTGTCATTTCCAAAGACATGTTCAAGGATGCTGTTTCCTTCATCTTGTCTATCCAGGGCTTGAGAAGGATTATTCAAGATACTCCCATCATGGTCTTTGTCTAAAGCTTTGTCCAAAGCTTCAGCATCCGCTGTATTTTTAGATTTATTTCTAAGGTAAGAAATAATCAGAGGTGCTGCCACTGCTAATAAAGCGATCATTTGGCTCTTGGTGACCCCCATTTTATTTTCTGCTTGTTCTGCGATTTGGTTGCCAGGGTTTCCTGTGATAAGGTTTAAGAGGCTCATCTGTTTTTATTTTTTTAAAATTATTCAGAACCAAGATAGTAAAAATTAATCATAATTCTGAGATTTTTAATTTTTGAGTATGGGAACATTACTGCAAGCCTCTCCAAACATCAGGGATTTGACAAGGGGACGTAGTCTCCCTACGAGTTCAATATATGCATTTTCTGGAATATTGAAGTCTGAGCAGCCTTTAACCAATACCCTTTTATTCTGCATATTCGAAAAATCATAGGTCTCCATAGCATCATGAAAAAGTAAGAGCTCCAGTTCTTTTTGGCTACCGTAAACCACCTTTTTAGCAGTGGACATAAGTTTATTGGCCAATAGAAAATAGGCCCAAAGCGGTACGATAGCATCTACGGAACAGTACACGTACACATAGCTATCTCGGTACTCTTCAATATTGAATTCGGCTACCTTTTGGCGAAAATCTTTTTCCTTTAAAATTAAATCTTGAAAAAGAAAATCTTTGATGTCTACCCCCAGCCTTTTTCCTGCAGGGCGAAGGCTGGCAAGATCGAAGTTAACAAGACTAGTATTTTCGGCTACTTTATTGCGGATTTCAAATTCTTCTGACATTTTTTATCTTTATCTTTGAGCAAATTTACAAATTAAAAGAGAGTTTCTCACTTATTTGCTCTCTATCACGATTATAGAAATGAAGTATTATTTTATTGCCGGAGAAGCTTCCGGAGATTTACATGGATCTAACCTGATGAAATCGGTTAAAAAGAAAGATTCTCAGGCTGAGTTTCGCTGCTGGGGCGGAGATTTAATGCGGGAACAAGATGGAAATTTAGTGAAACATTATCGCGATTTAGCCTTTATGGGATTTGCAGAGGTGATACAGAATTTAGGAACCATCTTAAAAAATATTAAGTTTTGTAAAAAAGATATTCAGAAATATCAGCCAGATGTATTAGTTTTAATCGATTATCCAGGCTTTAACTTACGTATTGCAAAATTTGCCAAAACTTTGGGCATTAGAGTAGTGTACTATATTTCACCCCAGTTGTGGGCTTGGAAGGAAGGTCGTGTAGAAAACATTCGTAAATATGTAGATGATTTATTGGTAATTTTACCTTTTGAAAAGGCATTCTATAAGAAACATAATATAGAAGCTCATTTTGTGGGGCACCCTTTATTAGATGCTATTCATAGCCTTCCAGAGCTCAATGTAGATCGTTTTAGAACCGAAAATAAACTGACCGATAAAGAAATTATAGCCTTACTGCCTGGAAGTCGTAAACAAGAGGTGGAAAAAATGCTGAAGCTTATGCTCTCTGTTCGTCCCTTTTTTCCAGAATATCAATTTGTAATAGCCGGTGCGCCTTCTTTGGAAAAAGCTTTTTATCGAAAATATGTTGACGAGCAAGTACATTTTGTTTCCAATCAGACTTATGATTTGCTTCGGTGCGCTAAAGCTGCTCTGGTGACCTCGGGAACAGCGACTTTAGAAACAGCATTACTCAATGTACCAGAAGTGGTGTGTTACCGAGGAAGCCTTATTTCTTATGAAATTGCCAAAAGATTGGTCAAACATATAAAATATATAAGTTTAGTAAATCTTATTATGGATAGAGAAGTAGTCAAAGAGTTAATTCAGCGGGATCTCAATACCAAAAATATCAAAGATCAATTGGCTGCCGTACTTTCGGGTGAAAATAGAGAAAAAATATTGAAGGATTATCAAGCTCTGCGTATGCTGCTTGGCGGTTATGGAGCTTCGGATAAGGCTGCTGCAATTATTGTGGGATAAGGAGTGGTTTAGATTTTTTTTAGCTAAATTTAGGATTAGGTTTAATCAATACCTTCCTAGATGAAAAAACAACCCATATTTTGTCTTTTCATTGCTTTTATAGTGGGGATTTTTATTCAGGACAAAATTCCACAAATCTATAATGGGGTTGTTTTGATTCTGATTTTCTTACTGATTCCTATCGTGAGCCGTTTTTTTCCAAAATTCAGGAAAAGAATATTACTTCTCGTATCTTTTTTTATCTTACTCGGATTTATAGCCCACTTTGTGAATACACTTCGCAGGGATTATCTTGAATTTAAAGGCAAAAAAAATCTTGTTTTTAACCTTCGTAAAAAGCTCAATAGTAAGGGGGAATCTTACCGACGTTATCTAGTGTCTATAGAAGGGATACAGGGGGAGTCTTCTCAGTTGTTTCCTTTTTATGCGGTAGTAATACAGCCTAAAAATCAAGAGACTTTTGATTTTAAGCACACCTATTCAGGATCTTTTTATCTGAATAAAATTAAAAAAACTCAAAATAAATATCAATTCGATTATCGGGCGTATATGTTGAGAAGCGGTGTAGAATATCAGTTGCTTTCTCGAGGTTCTGTGGTGGCTCATCAGAGAGATGTAGGACTTATCGGTTGGCTTCGGCAATATAGATTAGTTGTCCTTCAAAATATTGATGAATCTACACTCTCCTCTCAAACTAAAGCTTTTTTGAAAGCCATTATCCTCGCCGACAGAACTGATATGGATACGCAACTTTCCAGAGATTTTATTACATCGGGTCTCATACATCTCTTAGCCATTTCGGGAACCCATATGGTGATTATCTTTGGTTTCTTCATGGGGGTCTTTCGCTTGATTTTATTAGTGCGGTATCGCAGGCTGGCTATAATACTTAGCCTCGCACTTATCTGGTGTTTTGCTTTATTTATCGATTATGCTAACTCCGTTGTACGCGCCTGCCTGATGCTCTCTTTTTACTATATCATGATTCTTTTACAGCGAACGCCTGATTTACGTCATTCTATCGGTTTGGCAGGCTTCGTCATTTTATTGGCAGACACACAACAGTTGTTTGATATTGGTTTTCAATTGAGTTTTTTAGCTGTTTTAGGGATAGAATGGCTTAATCAGCCCTTTTTGAGCGTATTGCCTAGAGCCAGAAACAACTTCTACAAATTTTTATTTCAGCTTATGAGTATTAGTCTGGCGGCACAACTGATCACCTTACCGGTTATTTTATATTATTTTCATCAATTTTCTTTAATTTCGATAATCTCCAATATGCTAGTAGTTCCATTGGCAGAGGTTATTATTGTCTACTCATTATTAATGGTCGTTGTGTTGGCTCTCTTTACGGATATGGTATGGCTTAATTTTATTTATGATCATTTTATTCAATCTTTATTGCAGCTGATTCATGGTTTTGCAGAAGTTAATTTCCTGTTTTTTCAGGACGTTAGCCTTAATCTGCTAGAAGTAGGCTTATTGTTTATTTTAATCTTTTTGCTCCGATTCCTATTAATTGAGAAAAACCTGATCAGTATATTGCGATTTGGTTTTGTGGGGATGCTTTTCTTTTTGTTGAGGTTGGGATTAGATATACAGGCCTTTCATCAGAAGGATTTTCTGGAGCATGAATATGGAGGAAGGAAAATATTTTCAATTCAAGAGAAGGCTAAGGCTAGGTTTTATGTTCCAGAGGATATGGATAAAGAAGGCATCAAGTACTATATCATTAAACCCTATATGATTTTACGAAGAATTAAAAAATATGAAGTATTTTATTTTAATCCTAATCTGATTAAGGGATTAGAATACCAAAATGAAAGAAAATTTGTTAAATAACACCAATTATTTAGATTAAATATAAACTAGTGATTAATGATGAATCTCAGTTGAAGCCCCTTATCATAATTACTAATTTTGTTTGGTAAAGAAAAAAATTAAACTATGGCAGGATTGACATCTTCTTCAATCGGAAAAAAATTCCTAATGGCTTTGTCAGCAATTTTTTTGTTGGTTTTTCTCATTCTCCACCTTACTGTAAATTTGATTTCAGTTTTTAGTCAGGAAGGATTTAATGGGGCATCGCATTTTATGGGATATAATCCGCTTGTACAGTTTTTAATGCAACCTATCTTGGGGTTTGCAGTGGTGTTTCACTTTGTAATGGGCTTTGTTCTTGAATTTAAGAACAATAGAGCTCGTCCCGTAAAATACGCTTATAGCAATAATGGCGCCAATGCTACTTGGGCTTCCAGAAATATGATTATTTCTGGCGCTGTTATCTTAGCTTTTTTGGCATTGCATTTTTACGACTTTTGGCTTCATGAAATGAACTATAAGTATGTAAATGATTTGCTACCAGATCCTACGCGGTATTGGGAAGAATTA
The DNA here is from genome assembly GCF_009904105.1 of Elizabethkingia argenteiflava. Lineage (GTDB taxonomy): Bacteria > Bacteroidota > Bacteroidia > Flavobacteriales > Weeksellaceae > Elizabethkingia > Elizabethkingia argenteiflava. Next base: position 73,546 of record NZ_JAAABJ010000518.1, read on the forward strand.
CATCACAAATTTTCGAATCTGTGGCGAGTAGCCCTTTATGTGGTTTCCTTTGGTTTACTAGGATTTCACTTATCACACGGATTCCAGTCTTCATTTCAATCGATAGGGGCTACTCATCCAAAGTATTTACCAGCAATTAAAATGATTGGAAATGTGTATTCCGTAATGATCCCTTTAGGATTTATTTTCGTTGCTATTTATCATTTTGTAACTCAATAACCAATTATATAAATTATGGGTTTAGATTCTAAAATTCCAGCTGGGGCATTAGCCGATAAGTGGAAAAATCATAAAGATCACATGGAACTTGTTGCACCAAACAACAGGGATAAAATTGATATTATTGTTGTAGGGACAGGACTTGCAGGTGGTTCAGCAGCTGCAACTTTAGCAGAGCAGGGCTATAATGTAAAAGCATTTTGCTACCAAGATTCTCCTAGGAGAGCACACTCTATTGCGGCTCAGGGAGGGATTAATGCCGCCAAAAATTATCAGAATGATGGCGATTCCATCTACCGATTATTTTACGATACCATTAAGGGAGGAGACTATCGGGCAAGAGAAGCCAATGTCCACCGTTTAGCTGAGGTATCTGGGAATATTATCGACCAGTGTGTAGCACAAGGCGTTCCTTTTGGGAGAGAGTATGGTGGAATGTTGGATAACCGTTCCTTTGGAGGGGTTCAGGTAAAGCGGACTTTTTATGCAAAAGGACAAACGGGCCAGCAGCTACTCTTGGGAGCTTATGCCGCTATGAGCCGACAGATAGGTAAAGGGCGTATCAAGATGTACAATCGTCATGAGATGATGGATATCGTTCTAGTGGATGGGAAAGCAAGGGGGATTATTGCCCGAAATCTGATTACCGGCGAGATTGAAAGACATTCAGCTCATGCAGTGGTAGTGGCGACTGGAGGTTATGGGAATGTTTATTTTCTCTCGACTAATGCAATGGGTTCAAACGCTTCTGCAGTATGGAAAATTCATAAAAAAGGGGCCTATTTTGCAAATCCTTGTTACGTACAGATTCACCCGACTTGTATTCCTGTGCATGGTACTCAACAGTCTAAGTTAACTTTAATGTCGGAGTCTTTAAGGAATTCCGGAAGAATATGGGTGCCTAAGAAGAAGGAAGATGCAGTGGCGATTAGAGAAGGTAAGAAAAAGGCAAAGGATATCCCTGAAGAGGATAGAGACTACTATCTAGAGAGAAGATATCCTGCATTTGGTAACTTAGTACCTAGGGATGTGGCTTCTCGTGCTGCTAAGGAGAGATGTGATGCCGGTTTTGGTATAGAAAATAATGATACTAAAGAAGGCGTATTCTTAGACTTTTCTACTGAAATCATGAAAAAAGGTAAAGAGTCGGCTACCGAGAAAAACATCCACAACCCTTCTTCTGACCAGATTTACTCTTTAGGAAGGGCGTGGGTTGAGGAAAAGTATGGGAACCTCTTTCAGATGTATGAAAAAATAACAGCAGATAATCCATATGAAACTCCTATGAAGATTTACCCCGCCGTACACTACACTATGGGAGGTATTTGGGTAGATTATAACTTGATGTCCTCCATTCCGGGATGTTTCGTTATTGGAGAAGCTAACTTTTCCGATCATGGGGCCAACCGCTTAGGGGCTTCTGCATTAATGCAGGGACTTGCCGATGGATATTTTGTATTGCCCTATACGATTGCTAATTATCTATCTGCTGACATCCGAACAGGAGCGATACCTACCGATACTCCAGAATTTGATCAGGCTGAAAAAAATATTCAGGATAAGATTAGCTTCTTCTTAAATAATAAAGGTAAATACTCTGTCGATCACTTCCATAAGCGATTAGGGAATATCATGTGGAATAAAGTAGGCATGGGGCGCACAGGCAAAGGGCTACAAGAAGCGATTCAGGAAATACAAGAAGTAAGAAAAGATTTTTGGGAAAATGTAAAAGTACCTGGAGAAGCTGACAATCTAAATCCTGAATTGGAAAAAGCTTTTAGAGTAGCGGACTTCTTAGAGTTGGGTCAATTGATGGCGATAGATGCGTTAAACAGAAATGAATCTTGTGGCGGACATTTCCGTGAAGAATATTCCACTCCCGATGGTGAGGCCCAGCGCGATGATCAAAATTATAAATATGTAGCGGCTTGGGAATATAAGGGTGCAGATATTAACCAAGAAGTATTGCACAAAGAAGAGCTTGTTTACGAAAATATTGAAGTAAAAACGAGAAGCTACAAATAATCTCCAACCTTTAAAATAAAAGTTATGAGTGAAAAAAAAGGTCTCAATCTCACACTGAAAATTTGGAGACAAAAAAACGATAAAACAAAAGGTCAATTTGAAACCTATAAAATTACAGATGTATCCCCAGACAGTTCATTTCTGGAAATGTTGGATATTTTGAATGAAAATCTGATTAATGAAGGCAAAGATCCTGTAGCTTTTGATCACGATTGTCGCGAGGGTATTTGCGGGATGTGCTCTTTATATATCAATGGTAGGGCCCACGGACCCGATACAGGTATTACCACCTGTCAATTGCATATGAGACATTTTAAAGATGGAGAAACCATTCATATTGAACCTTGGAGAAGTGCTGCTTTTCCCGTAATTAAGGATTTGGTAGTCGATCGTTCCGCTTTTGATAGAATTATGTCTGCAGGTGGCTTTATTTCTGTAAATACTTCCGGAAGAACTACAGATGCTAATAATATTCCGGTACCAAAAGAAGATGCAGATAAGGCTATGGATGCTGCTGCTTGTATCGGTTGTGGAGCTTGTGTGGCTACCTGTAAAAATGGATCGGCCATGTTGTTTGTAGGTGCAAAAGTTTCTCAGTTTGCTTTACTGCCACAAGGGAGAGTAGAGGCCACACGTAGAGTATTGAATATGGTAAAGCAGATGGATGAAGAAGGATTTGGCAACTGTTCCAATACGGGTGCTTGTCAGGTAGAATGTCCAAAAGGCATTTCATTGGAAAATATCTCCAGAATGAATAGAGAATATATACTTGCACAATGTTCCACAGTTGATCATCGTTAATATATATACATCATAATAAAAACCGCCAAATAGGCGGTTTTTGCTATTTGTAGATAAAGAATTTTTTTTACGCTTGTCTTAATTTTTTTAAATTAACAAGCCAGTCACCTTCGGAAGCTCTATATCCAATGGGTAGCGCCAAAACACTTTTTAGGTCTAAAGCCTGATCTAATTTTTTATTATCAAAACCTGTTGTGCATTTAGAACAATTCACTTTTAACCTATTTAAACTTCTATTAAAGACAAAAAAAATTGAGGTATTGAATCATGGTAAAAGCAGTTATTTTTCAAGTTATTCTGGAGGCTAAACCCTGAAATGTTTTTGCAAAATTGATATGAAAGGAAAACTTGTCCACAGAGTTGTTAAATATTGGTTTCAATTCGTTTTTCTAATCTTTGCTTTTGTGGTTGAAAACCGGGCAAAATGCTGTTGGTTTTTACGCTTAGGCACTGAAAGACTGATGTTGGAATGATTGAATAAATCAACCTGAAGAGTTTTGCTTATATAAGCCCTGTCTCTATTAAAAGTCTGTTTTGGAAAGTTCCCTTTATGTGGTGCAGGTCATTTACATCAGCAGCATTTGCGGGTGAAAAATCAAACGAATGCAATATCGCAAACTGCATGAAGTTTAAAGCCAAAGTAACCTATTTTCTGTTCCGTACCATATCCAAATTCGGGCTTTATTGGTTCGGTGGAACAAATTGATGAAGGTTTTGCCTGACTGATTTTACAAATTGCAATATGGGTGGAACCCACTACAAAAATAGCTGTGTATCCTCAAAATTTACAACTTAGGGGGTCTCTCTTATTTTCTCTATGTACCATAAAAGTTTTCTTTTTCTTCTATTGTATACACTTCTTTCTATTTTATCTTCCAAATCTATTCCCGAAATACGCCTAAATAGTTGTAATTCAGAGTTAATAGACCTATATTCCGCAGTAATATTAAGAGCTACAAGCTCCAGATCAGACCATTTGGGAATCCTGATCTGCCTAGAGGAATCAATATCTGTACAGATATTGGTTAATCTTTTAAAATAATTTTGTAGTTTTTAATAAGATCGTTATTGTTAATCAACAAAATAAATGTTTTTTTTAATCAAATGAACAATCTTTTTTCTTTTTTAATTCCTAAATGCACAACAGGTTGGATTAATAAACTAAACAATAGAAATATAAACAACTTAAAAACTCAAATTGCTTAAATGTGAACCATGCGTAGAATATTTTAATAGGAGGTATACCAAAATCAAGTATTGTTTAGGTGAGAGAATTCAGAAGATCAACTTTTTTAAATAAGAAAATAATACATGTATGCATGAGCCATTCTAAAAAGAAAATAGCCAAGAAGTAGGTGATTAAAAAAAAAAAACTATTTTTGTAACAATAAAATTTTGAGATGAAAAAGCTATTATTAATAGTACTATGCGCTTTATTTATAGTGTCTTGTTCAAATAAGAAAACAGTTGTTATTTCTGGTAAAGTAGTGGGGGGATCTCCATTAGAACGAATTGAAATTATAGATATATCAGGCGTAGCCACGCTACCTTTTACCAATTTTGGTGTAGATGCTCAAGGCAACTTTTCGGATACTCTCCAGATTCCCAAAAACGGAGTGTATGCTTTATCTTATGGAGGGCGTTATGGACTGATTTATTTGAAGGGAGGAGAACCCTTAAGATTATCCGGAAATGCAGGAGCAGGTTTCCCTTCAGAATTCACAGTAGAGGGAGCATCTAAAAACAACCTGTTTCTAAAAAAAACACAGGAGTCTGTTACTAATTATTTTTCCAAAATAGACCAAGGGATTATTACCCAGGAGGAACCTAAGACTTTGGTACAGTTAAGAAAATTCAGAACAGATTTAAATAGCCAAATAGATCAGATCGCCAAGTCTACAGGTGCCGACCCTGATTTAGTGAAATGGAAGAAAGGAGAATTGGATGTAAATTTGTTGATGTTTTCTGGGCAGTATGAAATGATGCACGGAGAGCTCGTTCATCAGCCTAAATTTAAAGTCTCAAAGGCTTTTAAAGATTACCAAAAAGAATTGAAAGGTGATGAAGATCATATGATTAAGACCTATGCAGCATACCGGAATTATCTATTAAGTGGTTTAGGGCAAGATTTTCAAGCCTATTCAGAGAAAAATAAAAAAGAGGGAACAAGTACTACAGAACTTTTTATCAACTATATCAAAACTAAAAAAGAATACTCACAAATGGTTAAGGATTATTTAATTTCCTTTGTTGCCACGAGTGTAGACTTAACACCAAATCAGCCAGTATCAGAAAAGTTAAGCAAGCTTTTGGATGATAATATTAAAAATACGGAGATAAAATCCGAATTAAAAAAAGTGGAAAAAGCCATTTATGGACTAAAGGAGGGAAGTGATGCTCCTTCGGTAAGCTATCTAGACCTTAACGGCAAAAAAGTCTCAACCTCTTCCTTTAAGGGCAAACCTACTTTGTTGATGTTTTATGCTTCTTGGAATCCATATGTTACACAAGCTGTACCTATGCTTAAAGATATCGTTAATACTTATAAGACTAAAGTCAATATTGTATGTATAGGGATGGATGATACTATGGCACAATTTAAAAATGCAGCAACATCACTTTTAAAAGAGATAGATTGTCAAAAATTATATGCGAAAGGCGGTTTAAAGTCCGAGATCGCTCAAAAATATGCCATTTATGGCTTTAAATTACCGAGTTTCATGATTTTAGATAAAGACGGAAAGATAAGCAGTAGAACATTTTTAGACCCTACAGATCCGAGCTTTAAAACATCTCTGGATAAAGTTTCAGGAATCACAACCCAGCAGCTATCTCCCCAGGGGCAGGCAGGATTACAAGCGGGATCTACTGTGCAAAATGTAAAAGAAGAAGCTAAGGCTAAATAATAGGAGATGCAGAAGAAAAAGAAAAATCAAATTCTTGAAAATATTAGACTCCTTTCAGCCGGTGCGAAAGGAGTTTCTGTTGGTAAAACAGAGGATGGTAAAACCATTTTGATAAGTGGAGCTGTACCCGGTGACACGGTGAATGCTCGTGTTAAAAAAACGAAAAAAAATTATATTGAAGCAGAATCTATAGAGTTAGTTGAAAAATCTCCCTACAGGGTAGAGCCTCAGTGTATGCATTTTAGTGTATGTGGGGGCTGTAAATGGCAAAATCTGAGCTATGAAAAACAATTGGAGTTTAAGCAGGATGAAGTGGTAAACAATATTCGTAGGATAGGGGGAGTAGTAGACTTTGAAATTTCACCTATTCTAGGATCAGAGGAGCGCTATTTTTATCGAAATAAAATGGAATTCTCTTTTTCTAATGCCAGATGGCTTACACTAGAAGAGGTTAACTCTACCGAGGAAATTTCAGACAGAAATGCATTAGGCTTTCATATTCCGGGACAATGGAGTAAAATATTAGACCTAAAAGAATGTTTTTTACAAGAAGCACCTTCCAATGATATCCGCCTTGCTATAAAACATTACGCAGAAGAAAACCGACTTTCATTTTTTGATGTTCGGCATCAGGAAGGCTTTCTTCGAACCCTCATGATGCGTCAGAATTCCAGAGGTGAATGGATGGTATTGCTACAACTTTTTGAAGAGAATGAGGTGCAGCGGGTGCAACTTCTGGATTTCTTACTCCAGCGTTTTCCAAAGATTAGTACTTTACTTTACGCCATTAACCCGAAGGGGAATGATAGTTTGTATGATTTGGATATTCATACTTACTATGGGGAAGGATTTCTATATGAAGAAATGGATGGATTAAAATTTAAAATAGGGCCAAAATCCTTTTTCCAGACCAATTATAAACAGGCGCTAGAGCTCTATCGTAAAACTTTGGAATTTGCAGATTTAAAAGGTGATGAAGTGGTGTATGATCTCTATACCGGAACAGGAACCATCGCTCAATATGTGGCTAGAAATGCCAAGCAGGTGATAGGCATAGAGGCCGTGCAAGAAGCTATAGATGCCGCTAAAGAACATGCTGCATTGAATGGATTAGCCAATTGTACTTTTTATTGTGGGGATATGAAGGATATTTTTAATCAAGACTTTCTTAAATCTCATCCTAAAGCCGATGTCTTAATAACAGACCCTCCACGAGATGGTATGCACCCTAAGGTGGTGGAGCAAATTTTAAATTTATCCCCCAAAAAAATTGTATATGTAAGTTGTAATTCTGCAACACAGGCTAGAGATTTGGCTATGTTAAAAGAACATTATAATTTAGTCAGGATTTTGCCTGTGGATATGTTTCCACAAACCCACCATGTGGAGAATATAGCATTACTTATTAAAAAGTCATGAAGTATTTAAAAATCATATTTTGTATTCTTCCCTTTCTACTGCTGTTTTTTGCTTGTAGCCAGGAAGATGATATCTGCACTGAAGGAGGCTCGCCGCGAATGAAAGTAAAATTCAAAAAAGAAGGAAAGCTTTATACAGTCGATAGTCTCAGTATAGGTATAATATCCGATCATAAGATCCTGAAAGTATTAGATAATGTAAAGGATGTAGATTCTGTCTATATCCCTTTGAAGGTGAATGGTGAAGGGTATACCGATATTTTGGTGCAGAGCAATCTCAGTGTAAAAGATAATTATTCGGAAATCAGGGTAAAGTATGATGAGAAATCCGAATATGTATCTCCGGGTTGTGGAATTCGTAAATTATATGATCACCTTTCAGCCATTATCAGGAAGCCGCAGGAGGTGAAGAGTATAGAAGTTAATGCTAATCAGATTCATGATGAAAACAAGACTGTTCTTTACCTTAATTTTTAGTTTTATTGTTCTTCTTTTCCCAGCACAGAAAAAAAAAACAATAAAAGATTCCTCTGCCACCACCGATAAAGAAGTCTATCATTCCCATATAATGGTGGGAATAGATGTATTAAATTTAGGATTAATGGCATTTACGGAGGATAGAAGGCTACAGGGTTTTGTATCCATGCATATCCATCCAAAACTTTATGCATTAGCAGATGTAGGCTATGAAAAGAACCGATATAATAAGAATGGATATAATGTTTTGGCAAACGGTTTTTTTATTAAGGCAGGGAGTGTGTATATGCTAAGCTCTGATTCTCATTTTTTAGAAAATGGATTTTATGCTGGAGGTAAAGTAGCGGCCTCTTTTTACCAGCAGGACATAAAGTCGATCCCTATAAGAGGATTTCAGGGTTATGATTCTTTTGAGTCCTTTCCCAAATCATCTCAGTCCAGTTATTGGCTTGAAGGGGCCGTAGGGGGCCGCGTATCGCTGTTGAGCTCTCGTTTCTTCATCGATTTACAACTTCAACCCAAATATATGATTTATACTACCAAACAAGAGAAGATAGAGCCCATGGCAGTACCAGGGTTTGGTACAAATTCTAATAAATTTAAACTAGGTATTTCTTGGAATCTTGCCTACTGGTTCTGATATAAACATCAATAGGGTTTATGGATCCGATGCCCCTCTAAAGACAGTATATTGAAGGATGCTAGAAGGCAGTTGCTTAGAATAAAATAAGTTCAGATCTTACTTAGACGAGTAACTAAGACTCTAGTTAAGAGAATAAGTACTTTATTTTTTCATTTCCTACAAGTTGTTTTATTGTGGTAGTAAGAATAAAATAGTATTTACTCCTTATATTAGGGTAGAAGATATCGTTTTAAAGCGTAAGAAGATATTCAAGGATGGGATTGTTAAATTTCCATTCACCCTATAAAAGCCCCCGTAGAATAAACTTGAGGGCTATGTTGTAAACATCAGCCAGATGCCTTAGCTGGTTTTGGTGCTGTATAGTAAATCTTCTATCACTTTTTGGGTCGAAAGCTGTAAGTGATGTAGGTCTTTGTTGTTTTCGATAACATAGTCTGCAAGCTTAATTTTTTTTTGTTCCGGCATTTGTTGATGGATAATTTCTTCTACTTGGCGATAGGTTTTACGATCCCTATCCATTACACGTTTAATGCGACGGCACTCATCTGCTGTTATCAGGACGCTTTTATAGCAATGAGTATTTAGCTTAAGCTCAAAAAGTAGGGCTGTTTCTTTAAAAATAATCTCCTGACTCTGTTTTTGTACCCATTCTTGGAAATCCACATTAACTGCTGGATGGATGATAGCGTTTAGTTGTTTAAGTAATTCGGTATGCATGAACACTTGATGGGAGACGTACGTTCTATTGTAGTTTCCATTTTCATCATAAGCTTGATCTCCCAGCAGCTGGAGGATTTTCTTTTTTAGGGGCTCCTCTTTATTGACGAGATCTTTTGCTTTGGCATCGGAGTTGTAAACAGGGTATCCCATTTCTTCTATAAAATGAGATACGGTCGTTTTTCCCGAACCTATGCCTCCGGTTAATCCGATAATCTTTTGCATAATCTAGTAACCAAATACATCGTTGAATTGATAAACGTCATTTAAGCGAGGGCCTTTTTCTGTCATTTTCAGAGTCGCCAGTTCATGATGAGCATCATGTTCAAAGAATAAAATATACTCGTTGTCGATCGCTTGTTTGAGAAATTTTTCTTTTTCCGAAAGTGTCAACAGGGGGCGCGTATCATATCCTAGAGTGTAAATAAGAGGTATATGCCCTATGGTAGGGATAAGGTCGGCGACGAAAACAATAGTTTTATCCTGATATTTGATTACCGGCAGCATTTGCTTTTCTGTATGTCCGTCTACAAAGAGAATATCCATTTTTAGATCTGGGGCAAAACTATAATTTCCGGTAGAGGGCAGGGGTAAAAAGTTGAGCTGTCCACTTTCTTGAATAGGGAGAATATTTTCCTTCAAAAAGCTGGCTTTTTCTCTGGGATTAGGCTCTATCGCCCACTGCCAGTGTTTTTCATTACTCCAGTAGCGAGCGTTCTTAAAAGAAGTACGATAGCCGTTCTTATCCTGATTCCATTCCACAGCTCCACCGCAGTGGTCTAGGTGTAGATGGGTGAGAAAAACATCGGTAATATCATCTTTTATAAAACCATATTTCGCCAACGATTTCTCCAGAGTAGTCTCTCCCCAGAGTTCGTAATAACTAAAAAACTTTTCACTTTGTTTATGACCAATACCGTTGTCGATAAGGATGAGGTTCTTGCCGTCTTCAATAAGTAAACAGCGCATACTCAGGTCAATGAGGTTTCTATGATCTGCTGGATTTGTTTTCTCCCAAATAGATTTCGGAACAATGCCGAACATGGCACCTCCATCTAATTTAAAATTTCCAGTTTCTATAGGATATAATTTCATAAATAATATTTTGTGTTAATGTTATAAATCGTCAGTGTTATTATTGTAGAAGGCTGCGCTGCTTAGGCTATGAGTTTTATCTGTAGCATAATATTTTAACATAATTTATTAAAAACAAAAGAAAATTCCAATTCCGTAGGGAAACTGGATTTCTCAAAAAAGTTAAATTTTTAGAGAGATTATACAATTAATTAGTACTCCATGGTGTGGTATATCTCTTTTTAGAAAAGTTCGTCCAGTTTTTTGGGTTGGGCCATATTTAGGTGTACATAAGTTTTTTCAGTCACTTCGCGGCCTCGAGGTGTACGAATAATAAAGCCTTCTTGAATCAGAAAAGGCTCGTATACCTCTTCCAGTGTTTCTGGATTTTCCCCTATGGAAGTTGCTAGAGCATTAATTCCTACGGGGCGGGCTTTAAAATTTTCAATCATGGTTATGAGAATTTTATTATCCATTTCATCAAGACCGTATTCGTCGACCTTTAAAGCATTCAGAGCAAATTTAGTGATTTCAATTTCGATAGTTCCATTTCCTTTTATGTCTGCAAAATCCCGTACCCGTCTTAATAGGGCATTTGCTATCCTGGGAGTTCCTCGGCTTCTGCGTGCAATTTCAATAGCGGCATTTTCATAAATTTTCACCCCCATAACCCGGGCGCTCCGTTGAATAATAGTTGAGAGTAATTCTATATTGTAATATTCCAACCTTGACTGAATTCCAAATCTTGCCAGCAAAGGTTTAGTCAGCATGCCCGAGCGAGTGGTAGCCCCCACTAAAGTAAATGGATTAAGGCTAATCTGAACTGACCGCGCATTGGGACCTGTTTCCAACATAATATCAATTTTAAAATCCTCCATTGCGGAGTAGAGATATTCTTCTACTACTGGAGATAGACGGTGAATTTCGTCTATAAATAAAACGTCGTTCTCTTCCAAGTTGGTAAGAAGCCCTGCAAGATTGGCGGGTTTATCTATAACCGGACCAGAGGTGAGTTTACAATTAACCCCAAGTTCATTCGCAATAATATGAGCTAAGGTGGTTTTTCCTAATCCTGGAGGGCCATGTAATAGAACGTGATCTAAAGAGCTATCTCGAGATTTTGCAGCGGCCACAAAAACTTCTAAATTTTCCAAAGTTTGACGTTGCCCAGCGAAATCTTTAAAACTTTGTGGGCGTATATGTTCTTCCTGATATAGTTCATCATCAGAAAAGTTCTCTTTATCAGGGCGAAGGAAATTAGGCATAACTGGACTTGTATGAACCCAAATTTAGGAAAAAATAAAATTCAATCAAATTTCTATTTTTATTGTAAATTAGTAAAATGAAATTGATCGGACCGTTTAGGCAGGTAGTCACCCTTGCTAATTTACCCTTGAGAGGGAGTTTGAGAGATGAGCAACTGGAAGTAATAGAGTGTGCAGGAATCGTAGTTAACGCTCGTAGCATTATTAAAGTGGGAAATTTTGAACACTTAAAACAAGAGTTCCCCCATATTAATATTGAATATATAGAAGGAGAGCAAATAGCGATGCCTGCATTTACAGATTGTCATACGCATATCTGCTTTGGTGGGAATCGAGCTAATGACTTTTCGCTTCGAAATGCAGGTAAAACCTACTTGGAAATTGCGGAGTCTGGAGGCGGGATATGGAGTTCTGTCAAGCATACGCGTGAAACTTCAGAAGCCGATTTATTAAAAGATCTGTTGATTCGTATCGATGATCTCATTAGACAGGGGATTACGACCATTGAAATTAAAAGTGGATATGGTCTAAAATTGGATTGTGAGCTCAAAATGCTCAGAGCGATCAATAGTGCAAAGGAATATACACCGGCGAAATTGGTTCCTACGTGTTTAGCGGCTCATGCCCATCCCAAAGATTTTAAAGGAGGATCTAGGGAATACCTTAATTATGTATTGGAATATATTTTACCTGTAGTTCAGGAAGAAGATTTAGCCAAGCGCGTCGATATCTTTATAGAAACATCAGCCTTTGAGCCCGAGGATAGCAGAGCATTTTTACAACGTGCTAAAGCTATGGGTTTCCATTTAACAGTACATGCCGATCAGTTTACTACGGGTGGATCTCGTATTGCCGTAGATTGTGGAGCACAGTCAGTAGATCACTTAGAAGCTACGAATGAAGGGGATATTCGTTATATCGCCCAATCCAATACGGTAGCCGTGGTTCTGCCTGGTGCTAGTTTAGGTTTGGGAATGGCCTTTGCACCAGCACGTAAATTATTGGATGCAGGTGCTATTTTGGCCATTGGGACAGATTGGAACCCCGGATCTGCACCGATGGGAAAACTCATCATGCAAGCCTCTGTTTTGGCTACTTCTCAGAAGTTATCCACAGCAGAAGTTTTAGCAGGGATTTGCTTTAGAGCGGCTTATGCTTTAGGATTTGAGGATAGGGGGGTATTGACCGAAGGAAAAAGGGCTGATTTCGTCTGTTTTAAGACAGATCATTATCAGAATGTATTATATAGGCAAGGGGGACTTCAACCTTGTGCCGTTTTTATAAAAGGCCAAAAATACGCATAGACAGATGAAATGGCATGGGCGTATGGATGGGGAAGATGCATTGAATAGAAGGCTTTTCCAGGTTGTTGGTATTGAAAAGGAATATAGAAGACTGGGAGAGGACAGCTTTTTTTTGCACGGTTTCGAGGTAGATGAGGGAGTAAAGCGTAATCAGGGAAGAGCAGGGGCTTCGTCAGCGCCTGATATTATACGCGAGAATATGGGAAATTTTCCTGTTGTATCCCCCCAATTTCGTCTATATGATTTTGGAAATATTCAGTGTGTGGATGGCCAGTTAGAAGATGCTCAGTACAGATTAGCCAACGCTGTAGCCAGGGGGCTTGTTGAAAAGGCTAAAAGTATAGTATTGGGTGGAGGGCATGAAGTGATGTATGCACATTACTCAGGTCTTAAAAAAGCTTTTCCTACTTCTAAAATAGGCATAATTAATTTTGATGCCCATTTTGATAATAGAATACCCGTAAATCAGCAGGCGACCTCGGGCACAGGATTCTGGCAAATAGCATCCCAAGGTGAAATTTATTCATTACATGTTGGGATCCAGAGAAATAGCAATACCCTGAAATTATTTGATACGGCTCACCAATATGGAATGAACTATATTTTGGCGGAGGAGTTATTTTTCCAAAACTTACACCAACTTTATGCTAAAGTCGATGATTTTATAAAGCCCCTGGATATACTCTATCTTACCATTTGTATGGATGTTTTTAATGCATCTATTGCACCGGGGGTAAGCGCTCCTGCTTATAACGGTATGTATGCAGATCACACTTTTATGTTATTATACCGGCATATATTGCAAAATAAAAAACTAAGAGCGCTGGATGTAGCTGAAGTTAATCCTCTATACGATATTCAGAACAGAACAGCACGTTTAGCCGCTTCATTGGTAAATGAGTGGTTAATGATATAGGATTAAAAACAAATATTTTATAAATATAATGTTAAATATAGAACAAACTCAAGCGAAGTTAGAACAAGCTGATAAAGCTTTTATGGAATGGAGAAAAGTAACATTTGAAGAAAGGCAACGATTGTTATCAGCTGTAGCACACTTATTATTGGAGAAAGCCGATACGCTGGCCAATATCATTACAAAGGAGATGAATAAGCCTGTTTCTCAATCCATTGCGGAGATTGAAAAATGTGCTGCGTTGATTCACTATTATGTTAAAGCGGATAATATATTGAAACCGGAAATAGTAGAGACTCCATATAGTGTGAGTGAAATACAACATTCTCCCATGGGGGTTATACTAGGGATTATGCCTTGGAATTATCCTTTTTGGCAGGTTATCCGATTTGCAATTCCAGCTATATTAGCGGGAAATACGGTCGTGTTAAAACACGCGTCTATTTGTTTTGAAAGCGGGAATACCATACAAAAAATATTTGAGGAAGCGGGGTTGCCCCAGGGAATTTTCCTCCATCTAGAAATAGGACACAGAAGTATTAAGGATGTGTTAGAAAACCCAATTGTAAAAGGGGTGAGCCTTACCGGTAGTGAGTTGGCAGGAACTTCTGTAGCTGCCCTGGCTGGGGCGAATATTAAAAAATCTGTATTAGAGCTCGGCGGTAGTGATGCCTTTATCGTGTTGGCAGATGCCGACTTTGATCAAGCAGCAGAGGTAGGTGCAGAATCCCGTCTTCAAAATTGCGGACAGGTTTGTGTGGCAGCAAAAAGGTTTATTATTCATCAGGCTGCAGAGGAAGCTTTCTTACCAAAATTTATTCAGGCTTATAAGAAGTTTATTCCTGGAGACCCTCAGGATAAGAATACAAAAATTTCAGGAATGTCACGCAAAGATTTGGCAGATGAGTTAGAGGCTCAATATCAGAAAGCCATACGAAATGGTGCGGAAGTTATCATAGCTTTAGAAAGAGTATCGGATTTAGCTTTTAACCCCGGGTTAATAAAAGTGAAAGAAGGGAATCCTATTTTGGAAGAAGAATTATTTGGGCCCCTGGGAATGGTGTTGATAGGTGAAGACGATGAAGACTGCTTAAGGCTAGCCAACACCAGTAGATTTGGACTAGGAAGTGCGGTATGGACCCAACAAAAGGAAAAAGCATTGTTTTTTGCAGAAAACTTGGAAGCAGGAACGGTAGCGATCAATAAAATGACTAAAACAATGCCCGAGATGCCTTGTGGAGGGGTTAAATATTCCGGTTATGGAACAGAACTTTCTTTACAGGCTTTAAAAGAATTTACGGTACCTAAAAGTGTCGTAGGAATCATTTGAAAAAATAAAGAGACCGCTCATGAGCGGCCTCTTTATTTTTTATTCAAAAGAAAAATCTAAAAATGGAGATTTTTGGAATACCATGATTAACAATTAAATAGTCGTCAATCGTAAGGTATTGGTTTTCCCTCCTTCATGAACTGGCATTGCGTTTAGGTTGACCACCAAATCACCCTGTTCCACTAATCCGTAGTTCCAGGTGAGCATATTCACTTGAATAATGGTTTCATCAGTAGATTTCTTCATATCATAGAAATATGCTCTTACACCCCATAGTAGATTCAGCATGGTTAAAACCCGTTTATTAGAACTAAATACAACGATATGAGAATTCGGTCTATGAGAAGAGATTTGGAATGCGGTATAGCCTGAATAGGTAAGGGTGAGGATAGCTTTTACATCTGTTTTTTCAGCAATTCTCACTGCGGAATAGCAAACCGTATCTGTCACGAAGCGGTCGTCCACACAGTTTATTTTCTCTATAGGTTTATTTTGTGAGCTATACATTTGAGTATTCTCAATGTTCCTTACAATCTTAGCCATAGTTTTTACTACATCTACGGGGTATTTACCCACAGAAGTCTCTCCTGATAGCATTACAGCATCGGCACCATCTAACACTGAGTTGGCTACATCATTCACCTCTGCTCTGGTAGGTGTCATACTATTAATCATCGACTCCATCATCTGGGTAGCCACAATAACAGGTTTAGAGTATTTTCTAGCCTTCTCTGCTAACTGCTTTTGGATTAAGGGAACTTCTTCCATAGGGACTTCCACTCCTAAGTCGCCCCTTGCCACCATAATTCCATCGCATTCGGAGAGAATTTCATCTATATTTTTAACCCCTTCAGGTTTTTCAATTTTAGCGATAATCGGAGTGCGGAAGAGTTTTGCAGCAGGATGGGCTGCTATAAGTTCTTTTAAATCTATGATATCTTGTGCATGACGTACAAAAGAAAGTGCTATCCAGTCGAATTCATGATCCAGGATAAAAGTTGTATCCTGAATATCCTTTTCTGTCAGGGCAGGAAGAGAGATGTGGGTGTTGGGAAGGTTGACACCTTTTTTAGAACTTAATGGTCCCCCTTGAATCGTCTTCGCTTTAACGGTATCTTTTCCGTTGGTATCGATCACTTCTAAAACAAGCTTGCCATCATCAATAAGGATTTTCTCGCCGACTTTAACGTCCAGAGGAAATCTCTCATAGGTCATATATACTTTACTAGAGTCGCCTTCAATTTTTTCATTAGTAAAGGTGAGTACATCTCCAGGGTTCAGATAAGAGCCGTCTTTTACAACTCCCACTCGCAATTTTGGGCCCTGAAGATCGCCTAGTATAGAGGTGGAAAACCCATATTCGGCATTAATTTCGCGAATGATACGAACATTTTGCTTGACTAACTCATAGTCAGCATGTGAAAAATTAATTCTGATAACATCTGCGCCGGCCTGTACCATACGCAAGATTGTTTCTTTATTAGATGATGCAGGCCCAAGGGTCGCAATAATTTTCGTTTTCTTTAGATATTCACTCATTTTCTTGAATATATTGATATATTAATTCGTTGGGTTGAATCTGATATTCCTGAATGGGAAAGATTGCATTTTCAGGTAACAAAATTAAGGAAAAATCGGGATATGAGTCTTTCGTTTTTATTAAGAAATCGACATCTTGATAATCTTCCAGTAAATAGCTTTGATCGGCCACACCTTCAAAAAGGTTAAGCGCTGTATTGTTCCTTTTTACAAAGGATTTATTGGCGATAATTTGATAGATATTTTCACTCTTTTCATCCTGAGCTTGCATACACAAAAACTCATATTCTATAGCAGCGTTACGGGTCATGAAATTTTCTATTCTATAGAAAGGAAAGGCAGTGTAACGATTAATCTTAAAAAAAAACAGGTGAGCAGGAATCGGATGTTTTAGGCGAATTAATCCAATATTGATTGGTTCACAATCATTGCAATCAAGGCGTATTTTTTTTGTTTTCGCCATTAATATTTTCTTTTTTTTGTAATGCGTAGTAGGCACGTTGAGCAGCTTTCTCTTCCGCTTTCTTTTTAGAAGCTTCCGAAGCATTCGAAATTTGTTTATCTTCTATCCATACACTGCTAC
Source organism: Elizabethkingia argenteiflava (assembly GCF_009904105.1). GTDB lineage: Bacteria > Bacteroidota > Bacteroidia > Flavobacteriales > Weeksellaceae > Elizabethkingia > Elizabethkingia argenteiflava. The sequence continues at coordinate 90,763 of NZ_JAAABJ010000518.1, forward strand.
GAAAATGTACAGATTTATTGATATAATTTTCTTCTGAGGTCTCAAAGCGAAGGTTTATTTTCTGCTTTTGACCCCATTCCAAAAGTAAGCCTTTATAGCTGATAATTTTATTTTCTAAATTCAGAATATCTTGTTTGGTTAATAATTGACCTAAAACAATTTCTCTGCATTTATCATAATCTACATCTTGATAAATTGCTCCTACTAACGCCTCAAAGAGATTCCCTTGAATATTTTCACTTAAGGTCGTATTCTCTTTATTTTGTAAAAACTCGGTTAATCCTAGGCGTTCCCCAAGCGCATTTAAATTTTTACGATTGACGACTTTCGATTTCATCTGGGTTAAAAAACCTTCATTCGCATGAGGGTATTCGTGGAAAATATAGCAGGATACAATACTTCCTAAAACAGCATCTCCCAGATACTCCAAACGCTCATAATTGAAGGCTTCTTTGGTGGTGATTTGTGATTTTAAAGTGAAAGCCTCTTTGAAGAGTGAAAGATCATTAACCTTATAGCCTGTCAGTTTATTGATGGCTGCTTTAAATGTTTTATCTTTTTCAGATAAATTTTCAGTTCTTTTTTTTAAAATATTGGAAAAATAATTTTTAATCTCCATTAAATCTTTTTGAATAAAACACAGGCATTATGTCCTCCAAATCCAAAAGTATTACTCATTGCAATATTTACCTCCTTCTTCACAGCATGATTAAAAGTGAAGTTCAGTCTACTATCCAGTTGCTCATCGTCCGTAAAGTGATTGATCGTTGGAGGGATCATACCGTGTATAATGGTGCCTAAAGATGCAATAGACTCAATAACACCAGCTGCACCCAATAGGTGACCCGTCATGGATTTAGTTGAGTTGATCTGAATATCAAAGGCGTGTTCGCCAAAGAGTTTAGCAATGGCTTGAGATTCTGCAATATCTCCCAAAGGAGTAGAGGTACCATGCATATTGATGTGATCCACTTCATCAGCTGTGACCTCTGCATCTTCTAAACATCTATTCATGACTAAGTAAGCTCCGAAACCCTCTGGATGTGGAGCCGTCATATGGTGAGCGTCGGCGCTAAGACCTCCTCCTAATAGTTCTGCATAAATGGTAGCGCCTCTCTTTACGGCATGTTCATATTCTTCTAGAATAACACAACCCGCTCCTTCACCCAGTACAAAACCGTCCCTATCTTTGTCGAAGGGGCGGGAGGCTGCCTTAGGATCATCATTTCGGGTAGAAAGCGCATGCATAGCATTGAAGCCTCCTACACCACTTGCCGTAACAGCCGCTTCAGAACCTCCGCATACAATAATGTCGGATTTGCCTAACTGAATAAGCATTTTGGCATCAATAATAGCATTGGCAGAAGACGAACATGCGGATACTGTAGTATAATTAGGACCGTGAAAGCCAAATTCTATAGAGATGTTTCCTGGTGTAATATCAGCAATCATTTTGGGAATGAAGAAAGGATTAAATCGTGGACTTCCGCCTCTATGTGCATAGCCCAGTACTTCAGTTTCGAAGGTCTCCAGACCGCCGATTCCGGAGCCCCAGATGACGCCTACACGATTTTTATCCACCTTATCTTCAATAATGCGGCTGTGAGCAATAGCTTCGCGAGCTACAATTTGCCCGAATTGCGAGTTTCGATCCATTTTTTTCGCTTCCTTTTTATCGAAATAATTCAGGGGATCAAAATTTTTAACCTCACAGGCAAATTTTGTTTTAAAATTAGTGGAATCAAAAAGAGTAATCGGAGCAGCTCCGCTAGTTCCTTTAATAAGGTTTTCCCAATACTCATTAGCATTATTTCCAATTGGTGTTAGGGCTCCGAAGCCTGTTACCACTACTCTCTTTAATTCCATAATTTTTTTTTAATTTTCTTGCAACAATTATTTGTTGACTACTTCTTCGATATAAGCAATTGCGTGTCCTACTGTTGTAATTTTTTCAGCTTGATCATCAGGTATTTGAATGTTGAATTCCTTTTCAAATTCCATGATCAATTCAACAGTATCCAGAGAGTCTGCTCCTAAATCGTTAGTGAAGCTAGCTTCTGGTGTAACTTCTGTTTCTTCCACGTCTAGCTTATCAGCGATGATAGCTTTAACTCTTGATGCGATGTCTGACATAGTAAATGTATTTTTAAAAATTGTTAATCCAACTGCAAATATATAAAAAATCGAATTATTCACGATTTTTTTGCTTAAATTTGGTCATTTGGTAGATTCCGAAAAATAAGATTCTATAAACGAATTGTTTAAATTTAGTATCTTTTCGCTCAGCCTTAATTTTATTCATTATTTTTGCATGAAAAAATATAGAATGGATGATTTTTTTGATAATGATGATGATATTTATGACGGCAATCAGCATACGCCACTCCGAAAAGATGCCTTTGAATTATCTACGCAACAAAAGGTAGAGCGTATTAGCCATCTCTTTGAGCAGATTATGCATACGCTGGGAATGGATATGACAAACGATAGCTTAAAAGATTCACCTAGACGGGTTGCTAACATGTATGTTCATGAGATTTTCGGGGGGTTGCTTCCTGAAAATAAACCCGGTATATCAACCTTTAATAATCAGTATAAATATAGGCAGATGCTTGTAGAAAAAGATATCACGGTATATTCTTTCTGCGAGCACCATTTTTTACCTATTATAGGTAAAGCGCATATAGCTTATATATCAAACGGAAAGGTAATAGGCTTATCCAAAATGAATAGGATTGTAGATTATTACGCCAGAAGGCCTCAGGTTCAGGAGCGGCTGACCATGCAGATTGTAGAAGCGATGAAAGAGGCTTTAGGGACTGTCAATGTGGCCTGTATTATAGATGCGAAGCACCTGTGTGTCAATTGTCGCGGGATAAAGGATACCGCCAGTTCCACTATTACTGCCGAGCTGAGTGGTATTTTTAGGACGAATCCCATTACCCGTCAGGAATTTCTCCACTATGTCGGAAGTCATGCTAAATTCGATTAATGTGACAAAAATAAAAGAAGGGTTCAGTGAGTACTTATCCTTACCAAGAGGCTTGCTATGCTCTTGGATCATTATTTAAAATAGTATAAAAATGATAAAGCTTAGAAAATTTTCACGTAGATGTTTTTCTTATTGTTGTAGAGAACTTAGAATAGGGAATAGATGTTGTAGAAAATTAGGATTCTATCATTTTAACTTTTAAAATCTTGCAGAATGCAACTTAAAATATACAATTCGCTCACGGGAGAAAAGGAGAATTTTCAACCTATATTGGAGGGGAATATCGGGCTATATGTTTGTGGACCGACTGTTTACAGCAATGTACACCTGGGGAATGTACGGACCTTTCTCTCCTTTGATTTTATTTACAGAACTTTACAATTCTTAGGCTATAAGGTAAGATATGTTAGAAACATTACTGATGCAGGGCATTTAACCGATGATGGAAATATCGAGAATGATAGGTTTGTCAGGCAGTCGCGTTTGGAAAAACTTGAGCCTATGGAGATCGTACAAAAGTACACTGTAGACTTTCACGAAGTATTAAAGAAATTTAATCTTTTGCCCCCTACGATAGAACCTACTGCTACAGGACATATTGTAGAGCAAATTGAATTAACGAAAAAACTCATAGAAAAAGGTTTTGCTTACGAAAGCAATGGTTCCGTATATTTTGATGTCCTGGAATATAATGCAAGAGGTCTAAATTACGGAGAATTGAGTCGCAGAAATATAGAGGAGCTTTTTGCCAATACCCGAGATCTTGATGGGCAGGGGGAGAAAAAAAATCCGCAGGATTTTGCCCTTTGGAAGAAAGCTTCTCCTCAGCATATTATGAGATGGATCTCTCCCTGGGGAGAGGGGTTTCCGGGATGGCATCTAGAGTGTACGGTAATGAGTACTAAATATTTAGGAGATAGATTTGATATTCATGGAGGAGGTATGGATTTAAAGTTCCCCCATCATGAATGTGAGATTGCCCAAGCCAAAGCTTGTAACCAGGTAGCACCTGTAAATTACTGGATGCACGCCAATATGCTAACGATGAATGGGCAACGAATGAGTAAATCTACCGGAAATTATATTCTGCCTATGCAGTTGGTTACCGGGGAGAATGATTTTTTTGAGAAACCTTTCCATCCTAGTGTTTTGCGCTTCTGCTTTTTGCAGGCTCATTACCGAAGTGTATTGGACATTTCTAATGAGGCTATGCTGGCCAGTGAAAAGGGGTTCAGTCGTTTAATGGAAGCGGTGAAAATACTAGAAGACCTTCAGCCTTCAGAGCAATCGACTCTCCATGTAGAAAATTGGGTAGACAAAGCTTATTCTGCATTACTCGATGATTTTAATAGCCCGGTGCTGATCTCTTGTCTTTTTGAGGCTGTAAAATGGATTTTCTCCTTACGGGAAGGAAAAGAAAGAATTACACTAGAGGATCTAACTTTATTAAAAGAAAAATTTCATGCTTTTGTATTTGATGTGTTGGGTTTACAGCGAATAGAAAAAACAGCGAACCATAAGCTCGATGACACTTTGCAATTACTCATTGAACTGCGAAATCAGGCGAGAAAAGCCAAAAACTGGGCTTTATCGGATGAGATCAGAGACCGTCTTATGGAAAAAGGTATAGAGCTAAAAGATGGGAAAGACGGAACTACTTATACGATTAGCTAATATGCTAGTAAAAAATAAAAAAACAGTTTTGAACTGATCAAAAGAGCGGCCGATATACGATAGCCGCTCTTTTTTATGAATTCTTAATTTGCCGGATTAAGTTTTGTGCTCCCTAAAAGGGAGCTGTTTTTATATAAAGTCTATCATATTGCTCCACAAGCCTGTCCGTAGTATGAATATCAGGTTCTTCTCATGTAAGCATGAATGCAGGCTTCAATTTTCTTGAAGATCATGATAAGTTTGATCTGTAAAAACGCATAAAAGTGTAGTAGTTTTATTACACTTTACCCGTGGTGCATTTAAGCAATACGAGTTTTTAAGTTGTTAATATTTCTATTGTTTAGTTTATTAATGCATTGTATAACAGTCATAGCCATTATCTTAGATAATATTCTGTTCTTAAAGCCATCAA
>NZ_JAAABJ010000005.1 GCF_009904105.1 Elizabethkingia argenteiflava
AATAAATGGAGCAAAGATGGCTCTTTCAGAAAGGCATGGATAGGTCTTTCGCTCCTTAATAAAAGAAAATTGAATATGTCAAGCGTTCAGTTGGACGGCAGCCACACCCCAAGCCGAATGGGAGGTGAAAAGCTAGGCTATCAGGGTAGAAAAAGGCAAAAACCACCAACAGCATTTTTCTGTGAGAAAACCAGGGACAAATGTTGGCACTGGGAAGTCCAAAAAGTGGCCATCATCACTATTTATACAAAAGAGAAGGTAGTTTGAAAGAAATTCTGTCCCTTCTAAGCGAAGTAGAAATAGATCATAAATAAATGTTTATCAATGCTTAAGCAGGAATTGACAGACAGAATTTAAGACACATGTTAGAAAAATAAAAAATAATCTCAAATATTAAAACCCATATC
>NZ_JAAABJ010000055.1 GCF_009904105.1 Elizabethkingia argenteiflava
ATATCCAATTTTCTTTTATTAAGAAGCAAAAGACCTATCCAAACCTTTCTGAAAGAGCCATCTTTGCTCCATTTATTGAAATAATAGTAAATGCTTTGCCAGCAGATTTTCTCTTTGTCAAAATATTATTTCAAACTTAATTCACGCCACTGACAGCCTGTTTTCAGGCGTTTTACAATAAGCTGAATTATTTTTACCAGATCATATCTCGTCGAAAATTCTCTTTTTCCTTTGCTTAAATGAGGTAAAATCCAT
>NZ_JAAABJ010000519.1 GCF_009904105.1 Elizabethkingia argenteiflava
TGATGGCTTTAAGAATAGAATATTATCTAAGATAATGGCAATGACTGTTATACAATGCATTAATAAACTAAACAATAGAAATATTAACAACTTAAAAACTCGTATTGCTTAAATGCACCACGGGTTAATTTATATAATGTATTAAAAAATAGATTTATATACTTAAGAAATGAAGAGTCTATTCATAGGCAACGCTTATGAATTAAAAGCTTTCCAAGTGCTATTCAATCTGGTGAAGAGATTATACTCATTCTAAATGTTAAAAAAAGAAATTTTTATTCAAGGAACTTTCTTGATCCGGGTTTAAAGCATCTATTTGAGTGTAAAGAGATATTGTGCAGAGTGAGGGGGTTTAAACTATATAATTTTATTAACTTTGCACACGTTAATTTTTAGATCATGCACAAGCAGACCATTAAAGAAGTTTTAGAAAAGTATAAGGAATTCTTACATCGTGATATCACCGTGTACGGTTGGGTGCGGGCTTTTCGTTCAAACAGATTTATAGCCTTAAACGATGGCTCTACCATTAATAACTTGCAAATTGTAGTTGATTTTCAGAATTTTGACGAGAATATTATTCGAAATATTACAACAGCTTCTTCCTTAAAAATCGTAGGAGAAGTGGTAGAGAGCCAAGGTGCTGGGCAAAACATTGAAATTATTGCAAAAAAAATAAAGGTATTAGGGGATAATTTTACTGAAGATCTTCATAGTACAATTCTCCAACCGAAGAAACACAGCTTAGAAAAACTCCGCGAACAAGCCCATTTAAGATTCAGAACGAACTTGTTCGGAGCTATTTTCAGGGTACGTCATGCCGTTAGTTTTGCCATTCATTCTTTTTTTAACGAAAGAGCCTTTTTCTATATGAATACGCCTATCATTACGGGGGCTGATGCTGAAGGAGCTGGGGAAATGTTTGGGGTAACTAGTTTTGATTTAGAGAATATTCCTAGGACAGAAGATGCCCGCATAGATTATGCACAGGATTTCTTCGGTAGAAAAACAAACCTTACTGTATCTGGGCAGTTAGAAGGAGAGGCTGCAGCGATGGGATTGGGAAGGGTTTATACCTTTGGGCCTACTTTTCGTGCAGAAAATTCTAATACTACCCGTCATTTGGCAGAATTCTGGATGGTAGAGCCTGAAGTAGCGTTTAACAATCTTGAAGATAATATTGATCTTGCCGAAGACTTCTTAAAATATGTTATTCAGTATGTTTTGGATAAATGTAAGGATGATGTGGCTTTTCTGGATAAGCGCTTTGCTGAAGAGCAGAAACAAAAGCCTGAGCGAGATAGGGCGAAAGAAGGGTTGATAGAGAAGTTGGAAAATGTGGTGAAGAAGAGATTTATGCGTGTAAGCTATACCGAAGCTATAGAGATTCTTTTAAACTCAAAAGAAAATAAAAAAGGAAAATTTGCCTATCCTATTGAAAACTGGGGGGCTGATTTACAATCAGAACACGAGAGATATCTCGTGGAAAAGCATTTTGAGGCTCCTGTCGTCTTGTTTAATTACCCTGCAGAGATTAAAGCCTTTTACATGAGAATGAATGAGGACCATAAAACGGTTGCAGCTATGGATGTTCTTTTCCCTGGGATCGGGGAGATTATAGGAGGCTCTCAAAGAGAAGAAAGGCTGGAGGTATTAAAAAATAAAATGCAGATGATGCATGTAGATCCGGAAGAGTTATGGTGGTATATGGATACCCGAAAGTTTGGCTCTGTTCCCCATGCAGGATTTGGATTGGGCTTGGAGCGTCTCGTCCTTTTCGTGACTGGGATGACTAATATTAGGGATGTTATACCTTTTCCTAGAACTCCTAAAAATGCAGAATTTTAAATATATAGGTTTTAAAAAAGCTTTTAGAAAACAATCTAAAGGCTTTTTTATTAAAAATAATGACAAAATCCCTTCCAGCTTATTTTTTGAAATAAAATGCTTAAATTCGTAGTGTTAATTTACCAAGTTGTTCACCAAAAAAACCTATGCTAAAGCAAAACCTACAGATAAAAATCAATCAGAAAATGGCTCCTCAACAGATTCAGTTGATGAAGCTTATTCAGCTTCACACGCTTGAATTTGAGGAAGAGTTACAGAGGGAGCTAGAGGAGAATCCAGCCTTAGAAAAAGCTTCGGATGAAGTTAAAGAGGATGATTTTGATGATTTTGAGGGAGCTTATGATGACGATGAGGGAACAGAGTCTATAGAAACAGATTTTGATGTAGATGAGTATTTATTTGATGACGAACCTTCCTATAAAACCTCGGTTAGTAATTACGCTTCCGATGATGAAGAATTTGATAACCAATCTTTGCTTACAGAAGGTCAATCCTTATACAATTATCTTATAGAGCAAATACGATTGACTACCATTGCTCATGAAAACCTTAAAATAGCCGAATATATTATTGGAAATTTAGACAATGATGGTTATTTACGCAGAGATATAAAGTCATTGGTCAACGATTTGGCTTTCTCGTTAGGGGTTTATACCAGTGCAGACCAGGTAGAAGATATTCTTACCAATTACGTGCAAAAATTAGATCCCCCAGGGGTAGGCGCGAGGGATTTAAGAGAATGTCTCTTATTGCAGATCGAAAAGAAGGTGAGTGATAAACCTGCGGTATTATTAGCCCATAATATTTTACTTCATCAATTTGATGCTTTAAGTAACAAACATTATAATAAGATTATCCATAAATATGATGTCGGAGAAGAAGATCTTAAACAGGCTTTAGCTGAAATAGCTAAACTTTCGCCTAAAGTAGGAGGAGATTTTGACACTCAAACGATTACAATTAACCAAGAGATTATCCCAGATTTTGTTATTTCCGTTAAAGATGGAAAAGTCTCTGCTTCTTTAAATAGTAAAAACGCTCCTCAATTGAGGGTTTCGGATGAATATAAAGAAATCTTATCCACCTATTCTCAAGACAAAACTTCTCAAGAACATAAGCAGGCTGCTTTATTTATTAAGCAAAAGTTAGATGCTGCAAAATGGTATATTGATGCCATTAATCAGCGACAAAATACGCTGATGCAAACGATTAATGCCATTATAGAGCTGCAGATAGATTATTTTATTACTGGAGATGAGAAAAGTATAAAACCCATGATATTAAAAGATGTAGCAGACGTTACTCATTTTGATATCTCTACCATCTCTCGTGTGGTCAAAAGCAAATATGCAGATACTCCTAATGGGATTGTTTATTTAAAAAACCTGTTTTCCGATAGCTTGAAAAATGATGATGGGGAAGAGGTATCTACTAAGCAAATTAAGAAGCATTTGCAGGATATCATTGATAAAGAAAATAAAAGAAAACCTTATACCGATGATGTATTGGTAAGAATGCTTAAAGCCAAAGGTTATAATATTGCTCGCCGAACTATTGCGAAATATCGTGAACAAATGAATATACCGGTAGCAAGATTACGAAAGGAATTATAAGAAAACTAAGAGAGCCGCTTTTAAAAGCGGCTCTCTTAGTTTTAGGCACTTTCCTTTTCTATATGGGTGAGTTGTTGCAGATTTTGGGATAGTTTTTTGAGGAGAATGCCATATACAAGTCTATAGTATACAAAGACTAAGATGATACCGGTGCAACAGGATATTATAATTCCCATGATATACATTGTGTACTTATCCGTCCTAATCTGGAGATGTTGTTGGTGAACATGGAAAATGGGAAAAATGGTGATGAGGGCCATAAAAATAACAAGAAATACAATATTGATCCATATAAATCGATTAACTGATTCTTTAAAAGATATTATTTGTGAAATAAAATTTCTTAGATTGCTTTCGATTTTTATCTTTTTATATTTTTGAAAAAAAATGTAGGCATAGTACAAAATAATAAAAAGACTGATCATTTTGAAAATGAAATAGGCGATGTGGAAGCTCATCTTAATTTTTTGGTCTACTATTATCCCCATCAGGGTGAGCTGAGAGAAATAAATATCACTATTCTCATGTCGGAGCCAAGCAAAAACATTGAGGATTAAAAAAATAGTAAATTCCGCAAAGCTAATCCATAGAATATACCTAATGTAGCTTTGTGATTTTTTATTTAAAATCTCTAAAATATCAGCAGCCTGGTAGTGTGGCCTAATGCTTTGGTTTTGCCAGGTGTTCTTTAACTGGTCTAGATCAAATTCATTCCGCATATTGGATCATTAATTTTTTCAGTGTTTTCTTCAATCGGTTCATTTTTACGCGGGTATTCACTTCTGTAATTCCGATATTTTCAGCGATGTCTTTATACGGAATTCCGTCCAGGTACATGGTAACAATAGCTCTGTCAATATCGTTCAACATTTTAATCACCTTATACAATAGGCTGATTTGTGGTTGGCTGTCATGGGGTTCTTCCAGTACAGGTTGATGGAAATCTGTTAATTCGGCTGTTTTAATAGTTTTTGTATTCTTTCTAAAAAGTGTAATAGCAGTATTAAGGGCTACGCGGTACATCCATGTCGAAATTTTAGAATTTCCTTTAAAAGAGTCGTAAGAACGCCATAATTGTAACACGATTTCTTGAAAAAGATCTCGTTGGTCATCTAGATTATGGGTATATAGCCTTGCAACTTTAATTATCAGACCTTGGTTGTCTTGGATTAGTTTAGAGAAATCTTGTTCCTTTGGTGACATTTTTCATCAAGTGATAAGGAGTAAATTTGTTACGAATATAAAAAAAAGATTTAGAATCATAGATAAGTGTAAGGATACGTCTTTTTACAGAAAGGGCAATCATAAAATAAGCCCTGAAACGGATAAGGATCGGGAATAAGGTATAGCCGCTAAATTTTGCTGGTGGTGAAGTTTATTTATCCCGTTTCCAGAGTTCTTAATTGAGAGGAAAACTTTATCTTTGCACTCGACAAGCGCGGCCTGTTGATCCTTTAAGGGTAGGAAAGTCCGGACACCATAGGGCAACATAGCGGTTAATGGCCGTCATCCGCGAGGATAGGACAAGTGCAACAGAAAGCAAGTACAGTTCGGCTGTAGTGAAATCAGGTAAACTCTATGTGGTGCAATGCTATGTATACCGGCAATTAAGGGCAGCCCGCCCAATGCCGGGGGGTAAGCAGCTACATTGTGTTGGTAACAATACAGGGAGATAAATAACAGGCACCTCTCTTCTAAGGGGGTACAGAATCCGGCTTATAGCGCTTGTCTTTTTTTTATTTTATAAGCAAGTTTTTATAGGTCTGAAGGTTTAACAAAGTGTCCTCTCCTAGCCGGGGGAATTTAGGGTCTATATGTTTTAAAGTATCAATAATAATCTGACAGGCTGCTATTCTTGTAAACCATTTTTGATCTGCCGGTAATACATACCAAGGTGCATCTGCTGTAGAGGTTTCATTGATAGCCTCTTCATAAGCTTTCTGGTAATCGTCCCACAATAAACGTTCTTTAAGATCATTTTCCGAGAATTTCCAGTTTTTATCCGCTTTGTTAATACGGGCTAAAAGTCGTTTTTTTTGTTCTTTTTTGGAGACGTGAAGAAAAAATTTAACAATATGTGTTCCGTTTTGTACCAGATGTTTTTCGAAGTTCCGAATGCTTTCATATCGGTTTTGCCAAAAAGTAGTATCAATTTGCTTAATATCTTTCCATACATGTTCATGTAGATTAAATTCAGGGTGAACTTTACAGATTAGGACGCTTTCATAATGAGATCGATTAAAAATCCCAATTTTACCTTTATCGGGTAAAGCTTTATAGTGTCTCCATAGGAAATCATGGTTATATTCTTTAGAGCTAGGAGTTTTAAAGCTCGTCACTTCGCATCCCTGCGGGTTTATGCCGCTCATCACATGTTGTATAAGGCTGTCCTTACCTGCGGCATCCATAGCTTGTATAACGATTAAAAGGGATTGACTACCATCTGCATATAATTTTTCTTGTAGCTGATAAAGCTTTGCTTTCTCTTCTTCTAATATAGCGAGGGCACCCCTTTTGTCTATTTTACCTTGATATCCAGTAGGTGTCTTTTTGATAGAGAATTTATTCTTGATTCTAAAATTCTGGCTAAAACCTTTACTCATTTTGTTTGGGATTTTTGATTTTAGTAACATTCATATAGGTTTTTATTTTAATTAAATATGTAGATGAAAAAAGGTGGTTTTAAAATTAATTTAAACCACCTTTTTTCAAAAAATAAGCGCTTCATTTTGTGGTTAGGCAAATATTATTTAGTATGAACCACTTGAAGTCAGTATTTTTAATTTTTGCTTTGCGAAGAGAGAATATTTCCGGTAATCCAAACTACGCTCCTTTGATTTTCTGGGTCATTGGAGTAGACTTCTATTAATTTTTTAAAGCTTCCTGTTAATTTAGTGTCGTAACCTACTTTAAGTTGTGTGCTTTTGCCTGGTAGGATAGGATCTTTGCTCCACTGAGGGGTGGTGCAGCCGCAAGAAGCTTTCACATTAGTGAGAATAAGCGGTTTGTTTCCTTTATTTGTGATGGTGAACATTCTTTCTCCGTTGGAGTTTTGTGCAATATTTCCATATTCCAATGTGGTTTTATCAAAAGAAATAGACTGTGCAGCACATAGAGCGAAGGTGCCCGTTAAAAATAATCCTAAAAATAGTTTTTTCATTTTAAATGAATTTTATAGAGTTAGTCCGAATAACAAATTTAACTAATTATTTGATACAGGGTTTTTATATTCATGAGCTTTCCCGTATTTTTGCAACTTATCACATAAAAACATTAATTATCAAACTAATGGAAATTTCCGACAAGTATAATCCTCAAGTAGCAGAACAAAAGTGGTACCAATATTGGCAGGATAACAAATTTTTTCATTCGGAACCCGATGAAAGAGTCCCTTATACCATAGTGATTCCTCCACCTAATGTTACCGGTATTTTGCATATGGGACATATGCTAAATAATACGCTGCAGGATGTATTAATCCGTCGGGCTCGGATGCGGGGTTATAATGCGTGTTGGGTACCCGGAACCGATCATGCCTCAATTGCTACTGAAGCTAAGGTGGTCGCTAAATTAAAAGCCGAAGGAATTTCCAAAAAAGAGATAGGGCGTGAAAAATTTTTAGAACATGCCTGGCAGTGGACACACCAATATGGGGGGACCATTTTAGAACAGTTGAAAAAGCTCGGATGCTCTTGTGATTGGGAAAGATCCCGCTTTACAATGGAAGATGGCTTATCACAATCCGTAACAAAGGTATTCGTAGATCTCTATAACAGAGGAATGATTTATCGTGGGTATAAAATGGTAAATTGGGATCCAGAGGCGAAAACCAATATTTCGGATGAAGAAGTAATTTATAAAGAACAAAACGGGAAATTATATTTTTTAAAGTATCAGATTGTAGGCTCGGATGAATTTTTAACTGTTGCTACCACGCGTCCTGAAACTTTATTTGGAGATACCGCGGTATGTATTCATCCACATGATGAACGCTACAGTCATCTTAAAGGTCAAAAAGTCAGAGTTCCCATAGCGGGGAGGGAAGTACCTATTATTGAGGATGAATATGTGGATATTGATTTTGGTACCGGGGTTCTAAAAATAACACCCGCTCACGATGTTAATGATTATGAAATCGGAAAACGCCATGGTTTGCAAGTGATAGACTCTATGGATGAGGATGCTCGTCTCAATGAGTATGGGAAGCACTATCAGGGAAAAGATAGATTTACCGTAAGAAAAGAAATTGTTAAAGAGTTGGAGGAGAAAGCTTTGTTACTAAAAGCTGAAGATTATCTTAACAAAGTGGGAACCTCCGAAAGAACAGGAGCGGTAATAGAACCTAGAATTTCAGTACAATGGTTTCTTAAAATGCAAAGACTTGCAAAGCCAGCATTAGATGTGGTGATGAATGGAGAGATAAAATTTTATCCTGAAAAGTTTAAAAACACCTACCGACATTGGATGGAAAATGTGCATGATTGGAATATTTCTCGTCAATTGTGGTGGGGGCACCGGATTCCAGCCTATTATTATGCTTCAGGAGAAGACGACTTTGTGGTGGCCGAAAATATTGAAGAAGCGCTTAAACTTGCTCAGGAAAAGACAGGCAACTCAAAACTATCGATATCGGATCTAAGACAAGATGAAGATGCTCTGGATACCTGGTTTTCTTCTTGGTTATGGCCTATATCTGTATTCGATGGTATATTAGATCCTCATAATAAAGATATTAATTACTATTACCCTACCTCAGATTTGATTACCGGGCCTGATATTATATTCTTCTGGGTGGCGAGAATGATTATGGCAGGGCAGGAATTTAAACAACAGATTCCTTTTCAAAATGTTTACTTTACGGGTATCGTAAGAGATAAGCAGCGCCGTAAGATGTCTAAATCTTTAGGCAACTCACCGGATCCCATAGATTTAATTAACCAATATGGAGCAGATGGTGTACGGGTTGGTATTTTGTTAAGTTCTGCTGCAGGGAATGATCTTTTGTTTGACGAAGAGCTGATGCTGCAGGGGCGTAATTTTGCGACCAAGATATGGAATGCCTTTAAATTGACTCAAAGTTGGAAGAAAGATGATAGAGAGATTTCTATTGAGATTGAGCAGGCGATTGCGTGGTTCGAGGCCGAATTTAATAAAGCGATAGCCGAAATAAATGATCAATTTAAAAAGTTCAGAATTTCAGATGCTCTTCATCTATTGTATAAATTAATATGGGATGATTATTGTTCTTGGTATCTTGAGATCGTAAAACCAAAATATGGAGAGGCCATCAGTCAGCAGGTATATGATAAAACCATGGTTTTCTTTGAAGATCTGATGAAGTTTTTACATCCGTTTATGCCATTTTTAACAGAGGAAATATGGCAGTCTATGAGGCTGCGATTACCTGCTGAAGCATTGATAATTACCCAACAAAACCAAGAATCAGATTTTGATCCGGAAATCATAAGCAACTTTGCTCAGACACAGGAAATTGTTTCAGGAATTAGAAATTATCGTCAAAGCAAAGGTATTTCTCCAAAAGAGCAGCTAGAGGTTTATACTCAGGTAGAGCATTGGGAGAATGAAGCTGTCATTAAAAAATTAGCTAACATTGGTGAAATTCATTATGCTCAGAAAAACGATAAACCGAGTTTCACCTTTTTAATAGGTGCTGTAGAATGTTCTATCCCATTCAGTGAAAATCTAGATCTCGCTGAAGAAAAAAAGAAAACCGAAGACGAATTGAAGTATTTAAAAGGTTTCCTGACATCTGTAGAAAAAAAATTAGCTAATGAAAAATTTATGGCTGGTGCCCCGAAACAGGTGGTCGACAATGAACGAAAGAAACAAAAAGATACTCAGGAAAAAATAGCTTTGTTAGAAGAAAAAATCAAAACGCTATAATTTTCAGCTTATTCTATTCCAGAAACATTGAACCTATATTATGCAAAAGGTCTTTTTTATTCTCGTTTTTAATGAATCATTATGGATTGTATAGAAAATATACATAAGCTTTTTTCAAAGAATTTTGTAGAAACCCCTTCGTTGGAGAGTTATGATGTGGGTTTGTTAGCCATAACCACAGGGGAAATTGTGGCCAGCGATCCTTTAATTACACCAGATAAACCTGCTTTTGAGCAAGTATTTCCCATAGGAGATTTTCAGGTTAATATCCATAAAGAGAGGGATCGTAATTGTGTGGCTTATGCAGAGGTAGTTTTCCAACAATCCGAAGTGAGAGAATGGAATTTGGCCACCACCCCGGGGCAGAACGTAAAAGATTTAAAAGAAGGAGAAATATTCGGGTATCCTGTAGAAAGTGGTATGGGTTGTTTTATGGACTATGAGACCCAAAGTTTACTCCACCATTTGGAGCAGGAGATATTTCAAAGAAAAGCAGCAGATTTTGGAGGTATTTATGATGAATTTTTTCATCCCTATTTTTTTGAAGGTCCGCAAGCTGTCCATCAATATGCACTGCTAAAGCCGTATGGAGAGAAAAAAAACAATATTTTTGCTTTTGAAGCAGGTTTTGGGGAAGGTTTTTATGCCAGTTATATCGGGTATGATAAAAAGGGAATACCTGTAAAATTAATTACTGAATTTATTGAAATAATAGTAGATTAGTCTTATGAAATTTTCAAGCCACACCCCCAAAATTGTAGTAGTGGGAAGTTCTTCTATAGATCTAGTTCTGACGACAGAACATCATCCTTTTATTAATGAAACAGTACTGGCGACTCAAACCGATTTGTTTTTAGGTGGCAAGGGAGCTAATCAAGCTGTGGGCACAAGTCGCTTGGGCGCACAGGTGTACTTAGTAGGGTGTGTGGGAAGAGATGCGAATGGAGCCAGTGTGCTGGAAAATTTGGAAGGAGAAGGAATTGATGTAGGCTTTGTCCATCAAAACTCAACGCAACCTACAGGGACGGCTTATGTTACTTATGCACACGGCAATATCAGTATAGTGGTGGTTCCTGCGGCCAACAACTTTATTACCACAACAGATATTGATAAGGCAGAGACTATCATTAAAGAGGCAGATTTGGTATTGACACAGCTTGAAATTCCTATAGCTGCTGTAAATCACCTTTTTAATTTATGCGAAAAAAGTAAGACTAGAATAGGCCTTTATGCATCTCCTGCGAAATTTGTGCCCGCATACATGATCGAAGCTTCCACTTTTATTGTAGCGAAAAGTAATGATTTATCTGTTATATTTGGAGAAGCTAACGATGATAAAGTTCTCAAAAGACTCCCCAATAAGTTATTTATTAGAGATGGCATTAATTCCACCTTATACTTTAATGGTGAAGAGATGAAATATTACCGCAAAGAGCCCGCCACTACGGCTCATAAGATGGGAATGGGGGATGCTTTTACCTCAGGTTTTGCCATAGCCTTTTGCCATGGAAATGAGATTCGAGACTGTGTGCGATTTGGGAATGAAGTTGCACTCAAGGTCTCCGCCAGTAGGGGGTCTCAGACAGGATTACCTTACTTAGAAGATTTTAATGCTTAAGTTTTTGATACGCTATAAATAACCGAATACTAAAAATAAAAGTGATTCTAAAAAGAGGTAGATTTTGAAAATATCAACATCATCCCTTCTTACAAGTATTTACTTCAAATAGCTTTTAGGCTTTACTATTTGTTTTATTTTCTACCTCATAGTCTATCAGAAACAGAGTCTTATAGTGAAACTTTTTAATTCCAAAAAGTTTTTATATGCTTACTCTATACCATTAAAGAGAGCCCCGTTCGAGGAACGACCGTTTGTAAATAAATATAGAGGCATGGGCTCCTGATAGTAGGTGTATTTTTGAGTTTTTTCCCCGATGAACAATACTGTTGGAGCTATTTTTATGTATCTTTATCTTTTACTTTTACTGTTTTTGGTAAAAGGAGAGCAAATTTTATAAAAACTTATCACTTTTTCTTAAAAAATAAGGATGTTTATATGGATGATTTAGTGTCAAAAACAGTTGAATTTGTAAAGCAAAAATTGCAGGGAGCTGAAGCGGGGCACGATTGGTTCCATATTGAAAGAGTGTGGAAACTTTCGATCAAGCTTGCGGAAAAAGAAAGTGTCAATTTGGAAGTAATCCATCTGGGAGCTTTATTACATGATATCGCGGATCCTAAATTTCATGATGGGAACGAGAAAATAGGACCAGAAACGGCCTGTTCTTTTTTACAAAGTCAGCAGGTAGAACCAGAGGTTATTCAGCAAGTTGTATTCATAATAAGAAATATATCCTTTAAGAATAGAACTGAAACAGCCAAGCATAAGCCCATAGAATTACAGATTGTTCAGGATGCAGACCGTTTGGACGCTATGGGGGCAATTGGTATTGCGAGGTTGTTTAATTTTGGAGGTTTTAAAAATAACCCCATCCATATTCCTGAGGAAAAACCTCGCTTAAATTTTTGTAAAGAAGAATATAAGAAATCGAAGGGAACGAGTATTAATCATTTTTATGAAAAATTATTGTTATTAAAAAGTATGATGAATACACCTACTGGTAAAGAGATGGCAGCAATAAGGCATCAATATATGGAAGATTTTTTACAGCAATTTTACAACGAATGGAATGTGGTAGTATAGGGCTATTTGAAAGAAATTTTTACTTTTGTTGAAAATTATGATGTACGCACTTACTATACTTCTTTTCATTTTATTAGGGATCTCTTTATTGCTCTCACCCATAAAGAGTGGCAATCTGGCAGTATACACCCGATTTTTCCGCTGGCTGATTGCTACAGGAGGCATTGTTTTTTTTAGTTGGTGGTTTTTTAAAATTAGTTTTCCCAAGTTCTCGGAAAGATCTCTTTCCGTACAGATTATTAATAATATGCCCCATCCTCTGGATATTTATGCTATTAAGATAAGTAATGATCCAGAAGCTAGAGAGAGCGTTTCCCATGTAGGCGTAATTAGGCCCGCCCATTATCGCATAGAATATTTTAAAGTTAAGAATATGGATGAGTATTGGCTCATGGGGTTTATAGGTAAGAGACAGTTGGTTTATTTTTCTCAGAACATGATTTTTAATAAAAATGAAGATCAGCTTATAGAAATACGGAACTATATTAACCAAAGTCATAGACTGTCTGATATGGGGGTTAAGGCGGTGAGTGCCTATGTTGATGATACAGTTACTGATGCAATATGGGTAACTTTGGATTTGCTGTTGCTTTTTCTCAATATAGCCTTACTTCTTCGGAAAAAACCTCTAGCGGTAGAATATTGATCAGTGCTGGACTCTATTCAGCAAGCTTCATCCTTTCTCATAAAAAAATCACAGACATTACGTCTGTGATTTTTTTTACTTTATCCGAGTTTTATTGACTTAGGCCTCACAAGAAGAACAATTTACAAAATTAACCATCAGTTCTTTAGAAACTGATGAGCTTCGTTGATAATAGAGTGTTTTTACACCCTTTTTCCAGGCTTCAATATATAAATAGTTCACATCTTTAACAGGCATGCTGGATGGAATTTGCAAGTTTAGTGATTGTGCTTGATCTATATATTGCTGTCTTTGAGCGGCTTGAGAAATAATCTCCATGGGAGAGATTTCTTTAAAGGTTTTAAATACTGATTTTTCTTGATCTGTTAATTCTTTCATATGTTGAACAGATCCGTGATTGAGCATAATAGTACGCCAAGTTTCTTCGTTGTCTATTCCTTTTTCTTCTAGCAATTTAGCCAGATATTTATTTTTGCGTATAAAATTTCCTTTCGCTAAACCAGCTTTATAGTAATTAGAAGAGAAAGGTTCTATCCCTGGCGAAGTTTGGCCTAGAATAGCCGAACTTGAGGTGGTTGGTGCAATAGCCATGGTGGTCGTATTCCTCAGTCCATATCCCTTTAATATATCCGGTTCACCATAGATATCCGCTAATTCTCTAGAGGCTTGTTCTGCTTGTTCTTTTATGAGCCTAAAAGCTCTTGCATTGAACTGAGTAGCTTCAAAACTTTCAAAAGGAATCATATTTTTCTGTAAATAGGAGTGATAACCTAACACCCCTAGTCCTAATGCCCTGTGGCGTATGGCAAAGTTTCTAGCTCCCTGTAGGTAATAATTGTCCTCTGTTTTTTCAATAAATTCAGAAAGTACAGCATCTAAAAAGTAAATAGCCAGTTTTACGGCATTTGTATCTTTCCATTCATCGTATAGTTCGAGATTCATTGAAGATAGACAGCAAATAAATGATTCCTCCATAGAAGAAGGTAACATGATTTCTGAGCAGAGGTTACTAGCATTCACTGTCAAACCTAGGTCTTTGTACACTTGAGGCTTATTTCTATTTCCGTTATCTGTAAAGAAAATATAGGGTAAACCTTTTTGTTGGCGACTTTCTAGTACGCGAGCCCATATTTTGCGTTTTTCTATATCGCCATCAATCATATCCTGCATCCAGTAATCCGGAACACAAACCCCAGTAAATAGATTTTGAATAGGACTCCCTATATCTTTAATCGACAAAAATTCCTCTATATCACCGTGGTCAATATCTAAATAAGCTGCAAAAGCACCGCGGCGTACACCACCTTGAGAAACTACGTCCATAGCCGTATCAAAAAGCTTCATGAACGAAACAGCTCCAGAGGATTTTCCATTGTCAGTAACTGCAGTTCCACGATGGCGGAGTTCTCCGAAGTAACCAGAAGTCCCTCCTCCGATTTTGGTTTGCATAATCACTTCTCCCAGTTTATGGGTAATACCTTCTATGCTGTCTGGAATATGGACATTGAAACACGAGATGGGTAGCCCTCTCTGGGTTCCCATATTAGCCCATACAGGTGAAGAAAAACTGATCCACCCTTTGGTAATCATCTCTTCAAAAGCGGGTTGTAGTTCTGGTTTGTATAAGCGTTTTGCGGCGGCCGTTGTAATTCTTTCTATGGCCCCCTTTACGGTTTCTCCTTTTAGCAAATACCCCCTGTTGAGCATTTGTTCGGATTCCTCGTTCAGCCACCATATATTATTCTGTTCTTCCATAATTCTATTTTTTACAAATCTCTGTTTTTGTAAGCCTGTGGAGATCTTGCTTTATATTTATGGGTTGTATACAATTATACAACCACTTTTTTTCTAATTCTAACATCTACAATTTTCAAAGCACCAAACTTTATCTCATTTTTTATTTTTTAACAGTAGAATAAATAAAAAATGAGATAAATTTTGTGTTTTTCTTTAATGATCTGAATAGAAGTACATCTCTACTATCCTTATATTCAATCTTATCTCGCTTGGTACTTCAATTTTAATACCTGCATTTTATCTTTTTTCATTTGGAGTCTACTTGTTTTATAATGGCATATCTACATCTCCTTTTTAGCTATTTCTTAATACAGGTTTCCTTTAAATTGATTTCGTTTTTTAATTAAAATAAATCATTTGCAGTTATGCTCTTGTCGTGTTTTGTATAGTCTACAGGTCTTTTTGCGAAAAAATCATCCAGAGAATTTGCGAATACTTCTTCTTCAAACCAAATCATAGGGCGATATTGCTCCTCCGAAATTTTATAACGAGGGTTCATATTAATTTTCTTAAGACTATCATCCACCCGATATTTCATGAAGTTGAGTAAATTTTCTTTAGATACTTTATCCAATTCGCCTAGTTCAAAAATCCAGTCTAAAATCTCAGCTTCCAACATTACAGACTGGTCTACTAAAGTATAAATCTCTTCGAGATCGGCATCTGAAAGTAATTTGGGTTGTTCTTCTCTGATTTTATTGATTAAATAAATTCCAGCATTGGCGTGAATTTGCTCATCGACGGAAGTCCATGCGATAATGTTGGATACATTCTTCATATATCCTTTAAATCGTGTAAAGGACAGAATAATAGCGAATTGAGAAAATAGAGATACATTTTCAATCAAAATGCTAAATAAGAGTAGAGAAGATACATACTCTTTCGGGGTGGTAGAATTGGCATGTTTTAGTACATGGGATAAGAAATCAATACGTTTCTTAATAGGGGGGATTTCCACGACGTTAAGGAATTCATCATTGTAACCCAAAACTTCTAAAAGGCGAGAATAAGCTTCTGAATGTCGAAATTCACACTCTGCAAAAGTGGCACCTAATCCATTTAGCTCTGGTTTTGGCAAGTGGTGATAAAGGTTACCCCAAAATGTTTTTACAGATACTTCTATCTGAGCAATTGCTAACAGAGCGTTTTTCACTGCATTTTTTTCATAAGGTTCCAATTGTGAATGGAAGTCCTGTACATCGGCTGTAAAATCGACTTCTGAATGTACCCAGAACGATTTGTTAATAGCTTCTACAAACTGTATAATCTCAGGGTATTCAAAAGGTTTGTAACTGATTCGTTTGTCGAAAATTCCCATAATGATTTCTTGTAATTTTTTAATTAAAATGAGGCTACTTTTTAGCTGTTATGTCAGATTACAAATTTATCAAAAGGTCCTTATAATAAAAAGTACAAAAAGCTGCTACCCATCTCAAAGCCTTATTTCCTGTGAAAAAGTTATCCACAATTACACCTAACCTCCTATCTTTAGGTTAATTAGTCCCAAAGGTCGTATGTAACTTAGCTTTTTTAATATATATAAATTAAACACTTGTATATATGTGCTTTAAATAAGTATTTTATAATTAAACGATTAAAAAATGAATCTTTTTGTAAAGTGGTAACAAAAGGCCAACAGAGTCGCTAGCTTAACATAATGATATTGCAAGAGCTTCGCCTTGAAAAATTTAAAAGTTCTCTGCCATAGGGAAAAGTAAAACGCTATTTTTTTAAGGGATAAATCTAAAAATTGGTCGGTAATATAGGATGTTTCTATTAGTTCGTTCTATATGAACGGAAAAGTTTTTATTTGATGAATATAATATCTAATAATTTCATCCGAATTGGAGTGCGGGAGTGTATTACAACTCGAAAATACACTTTACAGAAAAGAATGAAATTCCAAATAAGAACAAGAAGCGAAATCCTCCTTGTAATGAAATTTCAAGGAGGAAGTCATATTGAAATCAATAATTTCAATGCTGTAACCAGATTGTAAGAATGCTAATCTTTCTTTAATATCTAAAAGGAGTATAGTAAACTGAAGCGAGGGAGGTTAATAGATAAGATGGCGAAGAATATGATTGCGCCAAAAATTACTGATGAAAAAATGAGTGTTAATTTCTCTTGGAATCATACTTTTTCCGGAGTATATCATATGGTATAAAATTAAAAATCAGTAATATATAGCTTGTTTGGAGCTCAATAAAAAGATATAATTTAATATTTATATAAGGCTAGAGGATTAATAAGGTGTTGATGTATAGGTTCTATCCGGAATGGATAAAGTGGCCAATATAAAAAAGTATTCAATCTTTTGAATACAGATAAAAGGGAACTTAAGCAAAAAAATAGCATCAATTAATTCAGAGAAGAGTCTTTTAGTAAAGCTGGATCTTTCAATATATAAATAATGATATGCAAGTTTTGGGGCGTGATAATAATCATTTTTGGTTTCTATTGAATTTGGATAAATTTGTAGTGTTAATTAGTTTTTCATATCAGTTAAAGCGTCTATAAAAGATTGCTAAATTAAAGGCTCCTCTTGGAGCCTTTAATTGTTTTTGGAGATGGAAAGAAGGCTTTAAAAATTATATCTTAGCCCTAGCTGTCCCTGAAATCTAGAGGCAAACTGATCAATGGTGTAGGGGGAGCCCGGAGTCTTAAAATTATAGGTAGGATCTCCGGCCTCCGGGCCATGGTTTAGGTTCCCAACCTTTGTTAAGCCTACACTTGCAGTGGAATTAAAGGTATTGGGTACAAAGTATATTTTACCCCAATTTTTATTTAGTAAATTAGTAATATTCATAATACTGAATGAAATTTGAAGAGACTTCTTGTTCTTTAGTCTAATCTCGTCCATAATTCGAAAATCTGCCTGAATATTCCAAGGTGTAAAATCTCCATTACGTTCTGTAAACTTACCTCTTCGACTGGAGAGGTACTTATTACTATTGATGAAATTTTCATAATCGGTAACCTGTTCCTCGGTACTCACGGTCTTCCCATCCTGATTACTGTAGGGCATTAAATATTTTGCTGCCTCTGCTGCATCTTTAAAAATATAAGCCAATCCTGCAGCCTGGCCGGTATTCGCTAGGCTGTTGTTGATAAATCCCCAAGAAAAAGGATTCCCAGATTGAGCATTGAAGAAGATGTTAGCAGAAATTCTATTGGATTCAGAAAGGTTAAAGCCATAACCCAGATTGGCTATAATCCTGTTTCTAATGGCAAAATTAGAAGTGGCCAACTGTGGGTTATTAGGGGTTAAAGACTGGTTCATCTGCCAGTTACTTTCCATAGAATTTCGGATACCGTTGGTGATGTCCTTAGCATCGCCATAGGTATAAGCAACGAAGAAGTTGAAGCCGAAGTTATAGGATTTAGATAATTGAGCTGTTATATTATAGCGATACCCCTGCTTGGTATTGGATAATAGGTAGGCGTTGGAGAAGTTACTATTAATATTGGTCGAGTAGATGGGCATCTCCTGCTGAGTGTCATAGCTAAAGTAAGTCACTTTATCAGATTTGTTTACTTGTTGGAATTTCAGGTCATATAAGACCTTAGTGTAAATACCTTCCAGTGTAAATTTATAGCCAGATACGCTATAGTCTAAGGCTAAGGAACTTCTCCAAACTCTTGGGATTTTAAATTGGTTATCAATTAAATCTACTTGTACTTTTGAAGAATGTTGCCATTTTGAAAAGTTTTCACCTATAAGAGGATCTCCATTTGTGGCTAATAAATTTGCGCTAGGGTTGTTGTAATCATAGCTTCCAAAACCTACTCCATCATTATAGTAGGCATAACCAAGCCAGGCAAAAGGGATTCTTCCCACAAAGATTCCCGAGCCTCCCCTTAATACAACAGATTTATTTTCTGTAATATCTAAGTTGAAGCCTAGTCTAGGAGATAGGGTGGGTTTGTTGAGGTAGTTGTTGTTGAGCTGGTTAAGAGGTGTATAGGTATAAGTTTTACCTCTATTAGGATCGAGAGGTGATGAATTTACAAGTGGGCTTAACTTGGGCTTATTGGGTAAATCTGTATAATCGACTCTAATTCCGGGTGATAGCCTTAGTCTTCCTAGATTAATATCATCCTGTAGATAGAGGGATAGTAAATTAATTTTGTAATGGGCATAGGGGGTGTTAAAGAGTGTTTCCCTATCGGCATTATTTAGTGGATAAGTCCCCCTTATTCTGGAGGCGGAGCTATTGTAAAAGTCAGTCAGGCTTTTATAAGAAATCCTTCCGTTTAGAGCATTTATAAAACCATAATCTATATTGTAGAGTTCGTTGTGAGTTCCTAATAAAAAGGAATGTACACCGGTCTTATAGCTAAGGTTATTGGTGAATTCAAAAGTTTTCTGTTTAAGGTTAAAAACGCTGGCTTCCCTGTCGTTGCCTAAAAGTATGGTACCACCGTTATATGCTATTTCGACTTGCGGAAACATCTTGTTTTGTGCAGAAGGTTCCCTATAGTCGTGTATGGAAGAATATCCCAAGATTAAATTGTTACTCCATTGATCATTAAATCGGCTTTTTAATTCTAAGGTGGTAGAAGAGGCTGCATTTTTTTGAATAAAATCTATATTGGAGAAGCGGAAGTTCGCCCCATCTCGTTCTAGATTGGAAGCATGAGAAAAAACGGTATTGTTTTTTATGGAGAGACTGTGTTGAGCATTAAGTTTCCAGTCTAACTTTGTAAAAAGTTTTCCACTTTCCGAGGTATTGTTATAAGATTGAGCGTTTCCAATATCAAAGTGATATTTATCTTTTACAAAATTATAAATATCACGAGCTGTCTGAACCGTGATTAATGAGCCCTGATCACCGGCATTATAAAAAACAGGATCCGTTCTTTTTGTATATTCAAAATTTGTAAATAAAAAAACACGGTCTTTTATAACAGGTAAACCGACTCTCCCTCCTGCAATATAATCTTGGAAAGAATTAGGCATTTTAGAAGAATCACCCACCCTGTTTTTACCAGTAATAGCAGCATTCCTGCCATAAAAATAAGTGGAGCCTTCCACTTTATTGCTACCGCTTCTAGTGACGGCATTGATACTCCCTCCTAAAAAGTTTCCTAATTTTACATCATAGGGAGCAATATACACTTGTACATCCTGTATAGCATCTAGACTGATGGAATTGGAACGCGTACTGCTGCCGGGCATGCCTGAGGATCCTGTTTGCCCCCCTAGAGAAGGACTAAATCCAATGGCATCATTATTGATAGAACCATCAATAGTAACATTGTTGTAACGAAAATTAGTCCCGTTAAAGGAATTATTGGCGCTTTGAGGGACCAGCTTGGTGACGTCTTGTATCCCTCTATTGATGTTAGGGAGTCCTGAAATTTGAGCTTGGCTGATGCCAATACCCTCTTTGGTGGTTGTCCTCTTGTGAGCCGTAAGTTTTACTTCCTGTATATTGTTTTCTCTTGCCTGAACTTCAATAGGCGGTAAGTCATTATTACCTAAGGAGAGCTGGAGGCTATTGTTCGAATAAATAATATTTGAATCTTTTGATATTTCTATTTTATACGGCCCTCCGGGAGATAGATTGTCAATACTGAAGAAACCTTTATTATTGCTCTTTGTTTCAAAAGTAGTATTGGTGGGTAAATGTGTTACTGTAATAGTTGCTTCTGCATGAGATCCTTTTAGCTTACCGAAAATTTTGGAAGTGGTTTCTTGTGAAGATGCTAAGCCAAAAGAGAGGAGAGCCATAGCAAGAATTAGTTTTTTCTTCATAATTAAGTAAATCAATTTAGCGTAAAAGTACAGGCCTGTATTTTGTAATTCAGAAACTCACAATGAATATTTTGTGAATCGTTAATTAATTTTTACTTAAAAAAAACTTAAAAAACTTAGTTTGAAGATAACATTAGATTTTTGTTTCTTCATTTTTCACATTATTAAATTTTGTTCATTTATTTTATTATTATTTTGAAATATTATTTACTCGTATTTGGTCTGCTTTTGCCTATATTAGCTGTGTTTTAAGCGGTGAATTAAGGGCTGTTTTATGTGTAAATATTTTTCATTTTACATAAAATATGTTTTTAATATAATATTTTAACAGGTTTTTTCTTGATGATTTGGTTGTTTTTTCTTTTATTTGTAAATAATATTAAAGGGGGCAGTTTAGAGGTCGATTAATTACATGTTTGGTAATGTAATTAAGATCAGTATTTTACGTTTGTTTTTAAATAATAATGTATTTTTATATTCTCCAAAATATGATGAAGAAAATAAATTTAGAGTTTTTTTGCTTTGTTTTGTGGTGTTTTTTATTTCTTTTTAGCTCCTGTACAGCAAAAAAGCAAGATGAAGATATTGATTTACAACAGGTAAAAGAAAATTCGATTCAGGTCTCCCAGCCTATCTCAACTTCTACGCTTATTCATTATTGGGATGATTATAATTTTAAAAATGGAGAAATTGTAAACAATTTTCCTGTATTAGAGCAGGCTTTAATTAATTTTATAGGTCTTTTTCCAGCGTCTGGTAAAGAAGAAATTTCCAGTTCTATTAGAACAATGCTCGAAAAAGCAGCTGTAAATAAGGAGGTATTTAATTTTTTTAAGGATAAATATGAAAAATATCTATATGATGCAGCTTCTCCCCTGCGTAATGATGTATACTATCTTTCAGTTTTAGAATATTTGGTTTCTACTCCACACCTCAGTAATATAGAGAAGCTAAGGTACAAAATGCTCTTGGAACTGGTGAATAAAAATATGCCTGATTCGGTAATTACAGATTTTAATTTTCTCAATATTTCGGGTGAAAGTCAGTCTTTACACCATATTCAATCTACCAATAAATTGCTTCTTTTTTATGACCCCGCATGTCCACATTGTGCTGAAACTATTGCAGAAATAGGGCAGGATCCAAATATTAATACGCTGGTGAATCAGGGGAAATTGAAAATTGTTGCAATATGTCCGGTCGGAGAAATCAAACAATGGAAGGCCTACAGGCAAAATATACCGAGCAATTGGATCAATGGCTTTGATAAGAATGCTTATTTGATGAAAAAGAAACTTTATGATATTAAAGCATTTCCTACGCTGTTTTTGATTGATGAAAAAAATAAAGTTATTCTTAAAGATCCTAGTTTGGAACAGTTTTTGGGTTGGTTTAATAGATGATGTATTTAATAAGCTTTAAATGAATATTTATTTTAAAAACGCCTATTGATTCATTCAGAAACAATTAAAATTTGATGATGGTTGTAATTTAGACTAAAGTGTATGGGAAATTGGGTGTAGTGTAAATTTAATTTAAATGTAGTGGTTTATTTTTTTAAATATGAAATTATTAATAGTTTTTATTCCCTTCATTATTGCCATACTTCTTAGTCGAATAATGATTCCATACATTCTTTTAATTTCCTATAGGAAACGGCTTTTTGATCCGGTAAATTCCAGGAAAGTACACAGCCGCATTGTATCTAGATTAGGGGGGGTCGCTTTCGCTCCTATACAATGTTGTTTGTATACTATTGTCATGCTTATTGTCTATAAATTAAATTTTGTAGATCTTGAGGTGATGACATGGGAGATATTTCCTATGTTTACCATGTTGATATGTGGGTTAGCCGTATTATTTATCGTAGGAATTGGTGATGATTTAATAGGAGTTAATTATAAAGCAAAATTTTTAGCCCAAATATTTGTAGCATCTCTCTTTCCTTTAAGTGGTTTATGGATTAATGATTTGTATGGGTTAGGTTTTGTGGTGACTTTGTCTCCATGGATAGGAATGCCATTAACGGTATTCATCGTCGTCCTTATTGTGAATGCAGTGAACTTGATGGATGGAGTAGATGGTCTATGTTCAGGTTTAGTCGGTTTAGGCTGTATTGTACTAGGGGCTTTGTTTATGTATTATGGAGCTTGGCTACATGCCATTTTTGCTTTTATTACAGCAGGTGTTTTAATTCCTTTCTTTTATTACAATGTGTATGGTACGACTCGCCGTAAGCGTCAAATATTTATGGGAGATACGGGGAGTATGACCCTCGGTTATTCTATTGCGTTTTTAGCGATTAGTTTTGCCATGAACAATCATTATATAAAGCCCTTTTCAGAGGGTGCTATTATGGTAGCGTTTTCCACATTGGTGGTGCCTATACTTGATGTGGCTAGGGTAATGTATGTTCGTTGGCGTATGAAGGCTCCAATATTTTCTCCGGATCGCAACCATCTACATCATAAATTCCTGCATGCAGGGATGTCTCACAGAACGACCATGTTATCTATTTTTTGTTTAGCTTTGTTTTTCTGTGTTTTTAATATTGTGATGGTAGAGTTAATTAGCAATAATGTGGTCATCATTTGTGATGTACTCTTATGGATTATATTTCATTATATTTTTAATATTAGAGTAGCAGCGAGGAGAGAAAGGATTAAATAAGACGGATTATTAGCAAGTAAATTATGAAAATTACAATTATTGGAGGGTCCGGTTTTGTAGGGACCCGTTTAATCGATTTTTTGCGAGCCTCAAAAGAGATAGATGTATTGAATATTGACAAAAGAGATAGTACACAATTTCCTGAAATTACACAAATAGGCGATGTCAGAGATAAAGTATTGTTAAAAAGTCAGTTGCAAGGTGTCGATCTTGTAGTGTTACTAGCAGCAGAGCATCGCGATGATGTTGCTCCGGTTTCCTTATATTATGATGTGAATGTACAGGGCATGAAAAATACCCTTGAAGCGATGCAAGCCCATAACATCAAGCGTATTATTTTCACCAGTTCGGTAGCCATATACGGTTTGGATAAAGATAATCCCGATGAATCTTTTCCGGCGGATCCTTTTAACCATTATGGAAAAAGTAAATGGCAAGCAGAGTTACTGTTACAAGAATGGCACAAACTACATCCCGATTGGAATATTAATATTATTCGCCCTACCGTCATTTTTGGAGAGGGGAATAGGGGAAATGTTTATAATCTGCTGAGCCAGATTGCTACAGGCAGATTTATGATGATTGGTAAAGGGAATAACTCAAAATCTATGTCCTATATTGGAAATATAGTAGCTTTTATTCATTTTTTAATTTGTGAGAAAAAAGAAGGCTATAATGTTTATAACTATGTGGATAAACCTGATTTCACTACCAATGATCTAGTATATCATACCGGGAAAATTTTAAATAAAAGTATTCCCACCCTACACATACCCTATATATTAGGAATGTTAGGAGGTTATGGTTTCGATGTATTAGCGTGGTTAACTCGGAAAAAACTTAAAATAAGCTCAGTGAGGGTAAAGAAATTTTGTGCTGTCACTCAGTACGACTCGACTAAGATGAGGACTTCTGGCTTTACGCCCCCCTATAGTATTGAGACGGGGCTGAGGAGGATGTTGGAAGCCGAATTTATGAAATAAGCTGAATCCATGGAGTTAAAGAAACAAGCCGTTAGGAGCACCTTGTGGGCTGTCGCAGATCAATTCAGTTCACAAATCGTTGCTTTTGGAGTAAATCTGATGCTTGCCAGACTATTATTGCCGGAGGATTTTGGTACTATCGCCTTGTTTAATGTGGTGATGAGTGTTTCCTCGGTCTTAATTAATGGAGGATTAGCGAGTAGTTTAATTCGTACCCCACAGCTAGATAATAGAGACCTTTCGACGGTATTTTGGTTTAATGTTATCATGAGTAGTATCATATATGGTGTTATTTTTATGTTGACTCCTTTGATTGCCGACTTTTATCATAAGCCTATTCTTGAAAATCTGATAAGAGTATATGCTGTTATCTTGATTATAGACTCTTTTGTTACAGTACAATCGGTTCGCTTTGAAAAGGAATTGAATTTTAGAACGACTTTTCTCATTAAAATGCCCTCTATTTTAATGGGCGGAATATCTGGGATACTTTTTGCGTGGTTGGGTTTCGGGGTCTGGTCTTTGGTTTATTCGGCATTGATTAAAAATGTGGTAAGTACCCTTCAATATTGGTTTTATAGTAAATGGAGACCTTCTTTTATCTTCGACAAATTAAAATTTAAAAAACATTTTGGTTTCGGTATTCGGATGACGCTTTCTTCATTATTAAATGTTGTATCCGATAATCTGTATCCTATTATTATAGGAAAAAAGTTTTCGTCTACAGAATTAGGTTATTATGATAGAGCAGATGCTTTAAAGCAATT
Source organism: Elizabethkingia argenteiflava (assembly GCF_009904105.1). Classification (GTDB taxonomy): domain Bacteria; phylum Bacteroidota; class Bacteroidia; order Flavobacteriales; family Weeksellaceae; genus Elizabethkingia; species Elizabethkingia argenteiflava. The sequence continues at coordinate 24,694 of NZ_JAAABJ010000519.1, forward strand.
TCCCATTAACAATATATCGTCTATACTGAATAGGGTTTCTTTTCCCCTATTCGCGAAAATAAGTCATGATGACCAACGCTTAAAAAGCTCATATCAAGAGATATTGAGGTTAGCGATCTTTGGTATTGCTCCTCTTGCGGGTATTATGATTCTGGAGGCCAAACCCCTAATACGCTTTCTATTCACAGAAAAATGGTTGCCCATTGTTCCTTATTTTCAAATTTTATCCCTCGCAGGAGTGTTATATCCCATTCATGCGTATAATTTGAACATACTTCAGGTGAAAGGAAGATCGGATCTTTTTTTAAAATTAGAAATTATTAAAAAACTTATTATTGTTTTGGTAGTGATTATAGCGATTCCATTCGGTATGTATGGATTGGTATGGGGGCAGGTTGTGATATCGGTGATCTCTCTTTTTATTAATACTTTTTATACGGGTAAGTTTTTGAATTATAATCTTTTTCAACAGCTGAAAGAGATATTTCCGAGTGTTTTTATTGCTTTTGTTACCAGCTTGATGATGTGGGTTTTAGATAAAAAGGTACTCTACGCTCAACAGGATATTATAAGATTAATGGTGATTGGTGTATTATTTCTATCCGTATATCTTGGAATAACTTATCTCTTGAAGTTTAGAGAACTCAGCTTAATAAAAAACTTAATTTCAAAAAAATGATACCTGTTACAAAACCTTTCCTCCCGCCGCAGCAAGAATATAGTAAATTTTTGGAAGGTATTTGGATACGAAATTGGCTTACCAATATGGGCCCTTTAGCAAGTCAGCTAGAGTTAGAGTTAAAGGATTATTTGGGGGTAAACCATTTGCTTTTTGTAACCAATGGAACCATTGCTTTACAAATGGCCATAAAAGCCTTGGATTTAAAGGGTGATATTCTTACCACACCCTTTTCATTTGTGGCGACCACCAGTTCTATTGTTTGGGAATCTTGTAGGCCTGTTTTCGTAGATATAGATGATAAAACCTTGAATATGGATGCCCATAAAATAGAGGCCGCTATTACCGAGAATACATCGGCAATACTGGCTACTCATGTGTATGGTAATCCTTGTGATGTGGAGAAAATTGATGAGATTGCACGAAAGTATCAATTAAAGGTAATTTATGATGCAGCACATGCTTTTGGCGTTAAGATTAAGGGAAAATCAATATTTGAGTTTGGAGATATTAGCACCTGTAGTTTACATGCCACCAAGCTATACCATTCTGTAGAAGGAGGTCTGTTAATTACTAAAGCACCTGATTTATTGAAGAAATTAGCCTTTGTTCGAAATTTTGGAATTTCCGGCTACGATTCGTATTCAGAATTAGGGTGTAATGGTAAAAATTCAGAGTTTCATGCCGCAATGGGACTGGCCAATTTACAATGGGTTGAGCGTGTGATTGAAAAACGAAAATCTTTAATGATAAGGTACGAGCAGAAACTTCAAACATTTAAAGCTTGTAGGCCTATATGGCATCCTCATTCAGAAAATAATTCGGCCTATATGCCCTTTATTTTAGAGTCTGAGTCTTTATTGTTAAAAATAAAGACTGTTTTGGATAATCATGAAATTTTTACCCGACGTTATTTTTATCCCAGTCTTAATAATAGTCTGCCTTACCTCCCTTCTATTCCTATGCCCATTTCTGATGACATATCGAAAAGGGTCTTATGCCTGCCCTTGTATTATGATTTAACCCTGGAGGAAGTCGATTGGATCTGTAGGCTGATTTTAAGAACACAAAATAATTAAGGTATGCTAAATGTTTTAGTCTTTCCGTGTGGTTCTGAAATCGCTCTAGAAATACATAAGTCTTTAAAATTTTGTAGAAATATTCATCTAATCGGAGCCAATAGTGTAGACGATCATGGTAAATTTGTATATGAACATTATATTGGAGATTTACCTTTTTATCATGAAGAAGCTTTTGTGGAGCAACTTAACATTCTCGTGGAAGCATATAAGATAGATGCTATTTATCCTGCAATGGATAGCGTTATTTCCAAGATTTCTTCAGTAGCATCCCGTATTAAGTGTAAAATTATAGGTAGTGAAGATAAGACCAATCAGATATGTTTATCAAAATTAAAAACTTATCAGGCTCTCGAATCTTACATTCAGTGCCCGAAGCTTTATTCACTTTCAAATATAAAAGAGATTGACTTTCCATTATTTCTTAAACCCAATATCGGTTATGGCTCTCGAGGAGTTAGAAAAGTACATTCGCTAAAAGAATTGCATTTTCATTTGGAGCATTATCCGCATTGTTTGATCTTAGAATATCTTCCTGGAGCGGAGATGACGGTAGATTGTTTTACGGATAGATATGGAAATTTGAGATATTGTGGTCCTCGCATTAGAGACAGGATAAGCAATGGGATAAGTGTGAATACAAAAATGGTACAAACTGAGGTGGGTAAGATCCGGCAGATTGTCGAAAATATAAATCGGAGGTTAACATTTAGAGGAGCTTGGTTTGTTCAGTTAAAATACAATGTCCAAGGAGAATTAACTTTATTAGAGGTGGCCCCTAGGCTTGGAGGCTCTTCTTCTTTAAATCGGAATAGGGGGGTTAATTTTGCGTTGTTATCTCTTCTCGATGCTTTTGATCAAGATATAGAAATTCTTGAAAACACCTATGATATTGAGTTGGATAGAGCTTTAGACAATAAATATAAAACCAATATAGAATATGAGACTGTTTATACCGATTTTGATGATTGTATTATCATAAAAAATAAAGTGAATCTGGAGTTGGTTAAGTTTTTATATCAATCGTTTAATGAAAATAAGAAATTAGTATTGGTTACAAAGCATGCCCATGATATTTATGAATCTTTGAAAAAATATAGGCTGTTGCACCTTTTTGATGAGGTGGTACATTTAGACGCACAGGATCATAAGTTTAAGTATATAAAAAATAGAAAAAGCATTTTTATAGATGATTCTTTTACTGAGAGAAAAGAGGTAAAAGAAAATCTTAATATACCTGTTTTTGCACCGGATAATATTGAAATCTTACTTAAATAAATGGAAACAAAGGCAAGCTTTCCCAGTGTTAGCGTGGTGACGATAACATATGGTCATGATGAATATATAGAGGATTGTTTAAAGGGCGTATTATCGCAAAGATATAATGGGGAAATTGAATTTATTATTTCCAATGATCATTCGCCAGATAATACAGATCAAATCATTCGTGATTTTCTAAAAAGCACGGTGATTCCAGAAAATATAAAAATTAAGTATCTTCACCATACCGTCAATAGAGGTAGTTCTTTTAACTTTATTTCAACTTTAGCTCAAGCCCAGGGGGAATATGTGGCCTTATGTGATGGTGACGATTTTTGGATTGATCCCTGCAAGCTTCAAAAACAGATCGATTTTTTAGAAAAAAATCCAGACTATAAACTGATCTTTACCAATGTAGATACCATTTATGAAGATGATCTCGAAAATAAGGTGAGCATCTTAACCCCTATTGTGGAAAACAGACAGTACTTAGGAGAAGAATTCTTACGCACATGGATTGCGCATACTTCGACTTTTGTATATCGCAATGATGATCATGCAAAGGCTTATGGGCAATTTTATAATGCACATAACTTTTTATATGGAGATACGCCTTTACTGATCTATATACTTCAATCTGGTAAAGCATTTGGATTGACGGATTATACTTCTTGTTACAGAAGACATATAGGCGGCGCTATTAGTAAAAGTTCGGTGCAAAACACACTCCGATATATTGAATACTTAAATAGTTTCAACCGAGCATTTAATAAGCCTATCTATACTAAAATACACCATCATCTTATCAGTGTCAGTTATTTTGGTTTGTTCCGCAACAACAATATAAAAGGAACAAATAGATTAGAATATCTTTTTAAATGTATCTATTACGATCCTTTTTTGATATTTAAAATAATTCGAGAAAAGCTGAGTAACTTTTTGAAACGGATCCAATAAAATTTAAAAAGATATCCTGGTTTTTTAATATGTGATCATGAACGCATATCTTTCTGGGTCATCATTCCAGTTGGCAAGATCACAATAGTTTTGAATCAGAATAGCACAAGGATAAGTATGATACAGTAAGCGCTCAATTTCATGTTGATCAGGTTTTCTCAGAGGTGTTTCTTCGGAGAAGCAGGAGCGATCATCCGACAGGTTGCTCCACTACTTATGCCTTGATCGTATTTCTTCAAGATTTTGGCGATTTGATCTGAACAATACCTGAATTTTCATAAGATTCTTTTACCATTTAAAGAGGTTTCTTTAAACTTCCATTATACTCTTTTTTTAAGAATGTTTACAGTAATTTTGAAAGAGAATAGTGGTATTTTTTGTTCCATTACTTTGATCAAATCATATTTTTTACAACATAAATAACGTTTTCCCAAAATCACTAGTGTAACCAGCGTTTGGTGAACGTTGAGATTCGCGATATGTATAATATTGGGGTTAATGAATTGTTTTTTAGTTATTTATTAAATGTTCTGCTTTTTAAGAATATTCTTTTTTCCGTCTATTAAATAATCATATTGTACTAATAAAATATTATTATTTAATATATTTTGGTAATATTTTTTGTTTTCATATAATTATTGTATTTTTATATTTGTTATTATGTACAACATTTAGGTGTTGGGAGCTTATAAAAATTCTCAGCCTAATACTATCAAATAATACGAACCTATCATATAATTAATCGCTAAAAAAATAAAATGAAAAAAATATTTAATTCCAAATCAAATCTAGAGTGTACTGAGACAAAATTCTATTTCAACGAAATTTTATACCGATAGACGATAGGAAGGAGGTGGAAAATTACTTCTATATTTTTGTTTAACTCCGTAAGAAAAAAGATGTAGAAATATCCTAAAAATTCAAAATTAAAATCACGTTGGTCAAGTTTTCAGAGAATCCATTAGATACAGGCATGTAAACTTACCAAAAGAGCACCATAAGATTAATAATCATCCAACAAAATCATAAAATAAAATATGAAAAATATTCTCAATACAATAAATAGCTTGGTCATGCCAATAGCTAGATCTATAGTTCCTATATCCTCCATCATCGAGGATTCCACAGCGATTAATAAAACAAAGTCAATGAAAGTCTCCCCGGTTTTTAACTTTACCCGTGGATTTCTTACTAACTTTTAAATGTTTTAAAACGCAGTCATACTATTTTCACCTGTTTTTAGAGAATCCATCCTTTCGTTAGAATTTATTTTTTAACACTTGCACCTTTTGAGTATAGTAGCTTTTTATTTTTATGTCAACTATATAGCAGTCAGTTCATTATTCTAGGTTTTATATAACGCATCAGTTGTTCATAAAGCATAGAAATAAAACATATACAGTATGCTTTATTCCTAAAAATAATGTCAAGTATTCGTGTTTTCAGAAATTGAGATCATAGGATATGGTTTAAAAACAAGCTGTCAGGGATATGCATTTCTCCGAAATAATTCTTTGAGACAACCATAGATTTTCAATAGTACCTATTGGTATTCTTGAGTCGGAGGAAAATAAAGACTAATGGATAAAAGCTTAAAGAATAAACAAGGGCTTCAATAATTTGGATAATCAGTAAATTATTGCTGTATGTAGGCGTATTTAACAGGAGAGCATCAGGGTATGTTGATTGATAACAATTCCAAAATAAAAAATGAGCAATAAAATAAAATCTTTACAAATTATAAGATGTATTGCCGCGATATTAGTGGCAATATGCCACATATGGAATGATGGTTGGTTAGCGGATTGTTTTGTAGAATTTGGGGCTAAGTTTGGTGTCGATCTTTTTTTTGTTCTCAGTGGTTTTATGATGTGTTTGACGGTGAAGTTCACGGTTGGGAATTGTTACCAAAATGCGGTGTATTTCTTAAAAAAAAGAATCATTCGAATTTTTCCGATTTACATTCTCTTTGCCATTCCCTTATTGATTTTTAATATAAAAGCAGAAGGGCTTAAAAGTTTCTATTTCTATTTGGGCAATTTATTATTGTTTCCTTCTTTTGACAATGATGCTGATTATCACCTTGTATTAGGACCAGGATGGACATTGGTATATGAAATGTTGTTTTATTATGTGTTTTCTTTTTTCATGTTAATGATGTCCAGTAAAGACAGGTTATTGGGGATGAATGTTATTTTTCTTGTATTTGTTGTAGGAATAGTTAATATAACGGGTTTACAAGGAGATCTATTGGGTTGGGTCAATTTTAGTTATATTATAGGGGATAGCCTTTTGCTCAATTTCGCACTGGGAATTGTCTGTTATTATTTTTTCATGTATTTTAGGCATAAGGTGAAATTAAACTATAAATTAAGTTTTTTATTATTGCTTTTGATTGCGATTTCTATTTTGTATCTAAATGCAAAAATAACTCTGCCTAGAGTTTTGATATTTGGAATACCTGCGTTTATTGTAATCTGTATATTCTCTATCACCACCAACCCCCAGGTTGAGAATAAAATTTACAGGCGCGTGATTTTTATAGGAGATGCTTCTTACAGTATCTATCTCATCCACTACTATGCTGCCTTTTTTAAGCCCAAAATTCTTTTACTTAAAAATTACTTTACAATGGATTTTGATGTTTTTCTCAATATAGTAGATATCCTATTGTTAGGCGCTGCTGTATTAGTGGGGAGTTTGTTTTATGCGTGGTTAGAAAGGCCTTTGCTCAATATTCTTTCTCAAAAAAGTTTGTATAAAAGAATGGCTAATATAAATTCTTAATTAAATAGTATTCGATATGAAAAAAAGATACATATATGGAGATAGAATGGATTATTATCCATTTTTATCCAAAGGTTATTTACTGGATTATTTACTCAAATCTGAGCAATATTGGTTGCGTAAGTTCATCCAATATTTACGGAAAGAGGAATATTATAGTTTTCATCGTCCGCATAGCTTGTTAAAATATTATTATAAACGCAAGAAGAATCTGTTAGGAAGTAAATTGGGATTTTTTATTCCAGCAGGATGTTTCGGGCCAGGTTTGAAAATCTATCACTATGGGTCTATTATTATTAATCCAAAGTCTAGAATCGGTAGAAATTGTACCATTCATGGAAATTGTTGTATAGGTAGTAAAGGGACTTTCCCAGATGAATCACCCGTTATCGGAAACCATGTCGACATAGGACAAGGTGCGCAAATTTTGGGAGGAATAACCATTGCCAATGGAGTTAAGATTGGTGCTGGTTCTGTTGTTACCAAATCTATTTTGGAAGAAAACGTTACGGTGGTAGGGATCCCAGCGAAAATTATTTCCAAAAAATATCAATATGAACATGTATAATTTGACGTGATGAAGGTATCTTTTATAGTGCCCGCCTATAAAGCTAAATTTTTAAAAAAGGCTATAGAGAGTATTTTGGCACAAAGTTTTTCAGATTTTGAACTCATTATTGTGGACGATGCATCTCCAGAGAATATAAGGCAGATCGTCTCTGGTTTTGACGATGCTAGAATTTCTTATTTTCGCAATGAACATAATATAGGTGAAACAAGTTTAGTAAAACAGTGGAACCATTGCCTTCAGTATGCTAAGGGCGAATACCTGATATTGGCTGCAGATGATGATTTGTATGCACCCCGCTTTTTAGAACAGTGTTTGGCTTTGGCGGAAAAATATCCACAGGTCGATGTAATAAGATCCGGAGTCGAGCAGATTGATGAAAATGACAGTTTAATAGGAATAGATGGGGTATTACCACAGTATTGTAGTAAATATCAGTATGTTTATTATTGGAAGAATGCAACGGTATTCACCTGTATGGGGAACTATATGTTCAAGACTGAAGCACTTAAAAAGAAAAGGTTTATAGAATTTCCTTTTGCATTTGGATCTGATATTGCCTCTACTATAGATATGGCCGAAAACGGAATGGCTAATACGGAAGAAATGTTGTTTAAATTCAGAATCTCTTCCATTCATCTCTCCAGTAATAAAGGCTATCTAAAACAGAAATTAGAAGCCATTACCATGCTATTTACCTGGCTAAAGAATCTTAATTATACCGAACCTAATAACCCCATTGATAAATTTTGTTATCATCATATTCAATGGAGTTGCTTATATCCAAAATGTAAATACGACTACTATAATTTGGTGATCAAGAATTTAGGTTTTTCAGATCTTAATCAGATAAATAAATGTACACTTCTTACCCCTAAAGATCGTTATGGGATGATTTTGCGTTATATAAGAGATAAATTTTTGAAATAAGATAAATTTAAGTTAAATTGGCAAGATGATTAAATGTTTCTAATTTTTTGTTTAAAAATTTAATGATATCCAGATCCACTCCTATTGTCTTGGCTTTTACTCCGAATTATTTTATTCCGGCGGCAACCTGTCTATATTCTATACTAAAGCATTCTCCTGAGGAAGAAAATTTCCATATCATATGTCTGCTAACTGAAGAATTACCTCAGGCTATGAAGGATAAATTCCTACATCTAACCCGAAATAGAGTTCGCTATTCTTTTATAAATTTAACAGGGAAGCTTCAGGATATTTATGTGGATGAGCGCTATACCATAGCAGCTTCCTATCGTTTATTATTGCCAGAGTTGTTATATGAATATGATAAGGTGATGTATATTGATTGTGATGTAGTTGTAAGAAATGATTTAGCAGAACTTTATCATAAAACGGATTTAGGAGAAAATTATTTAGCTGCAGTATTCGAAGCTACTCTGGATTTTCAAATTCCCTATCTGCAATCTATAGGTTGTACACCAGGAGAGTATATTAATTCAGGCTTTCTTATTATAAATTTAGATCAAATGAGAAAAGATCACATGGTGCCTAAGTTACTGGAGGCGGCGAAAGCATCTCATTTGCAATTTCCGGATCAGGATGTACTCAATCAGTTGTGTGTAGGGAAAATTATTGCCCTCCCTCCTTACTATAATAGTATTAGAACTTTTTTCTTACCCCAATATAAAACAGCATTCCTAAATCGTTATTCTGAAGAAGATCTGCAGCGGGTATTCCGGCACGGAACTATTCATTATACCGGAGCTAAGCCTTGGGATACATTTACCATAAAATTTGATACTTGGTGGTCATATTATGAAGAATTACCTTTGGAAATAAGGCAGGAATCGAAGGTGAACAAAAAAATATGGATATTGTATAGGTTTTATAAAACCTCTATGGGTTATTTTTTAATTAGTTTATTACGAAATATATACCGCTATAGATTTTTTTCCGTAAAAACATTATCCTCTAAACCCCAATAAATTTATGACATATAAATATATTCCCACTTTTATTAAAGAGGTCTGGAGCTATTGGAGAGAAAGAAAAATTCTTCAAAAGCATCGTAAAATAACAGATTTTTGGAAGCCTATTATTGAGGATTACCAATCCGGGAAGATTGAAAAATATGATTTGAAACCTAAGAAGGATTTATCTCATCATAAGATTATTTGGCAGTATTGGGGGCAAGGAGTAGATGCTGAAAATTTGCCGGATATAGTTAAAATATGCTTTGATTCTGTAGAGCAATATAAAGGAGATTATACAATAATTAGGTTAAGCGATAAAACACTTCAGGATTACATAGACTTACCAGACTTTATTTGGAAAAAGAAAGAGGGACCTGTTTTCAACCTAACGTTCTTTTCAGATATTTTAAGAGTGGCACTTTTAAAAGCTTATGGTGGGGTGTGGATAGATGCCACCGTTTTGTTTACAGGGGTTTTACCTTCATCGTTTGCGATGTTCGATCATTTTGTATACCAGCGAAATCCTAGCGAAGAGTATCAGAAACAGTGGATGAATTCTTATGCCTATTACTGGGGGTGGCGTCCCGATTTTAAAGTAAAAATGTTAAGCAGTATTTTTTTTGCTCATAGAAATACAGTCTTGGTTTCCGTCTTGCTGGATTTATTGTTGTATTATTGGAAAACTCAGGATGCTATTAGTGATTATTTCTTTTTTCAGATCTTATATACCGAATTGATCAGCGGAAAGTATAGAGACCAGAAATGTCCGATTATCAGCGATACGATTCCGCATTTTTTACAAACAAAATTGAGCGGAGGTTGTGAGTTTATCACTTATGAAGAAATTTTTAATCAGACAACTATACACAAGCTTACTTATAAAGGAATGGACGTACAAAAATTGATAGAAGTGCTTCGTAAGGGAACCCATGTTGAGGTTAGAAATTTAAAAGATTTATATAATTAAACATGAAGCACGCTTATTTAATCATAGCCCATCATGAGTTTACAGTATTAAAACTTTTATTAGAGGCTTTGGATGATACCCGTAATGATATTTATATTCATTTTGATAAAAAAATAAAAAATATACCTTTGTTTGAATGTAATCATTCAAATGTGTACATATTGGAGAATAGGGTAGATGTAAGATGGGGACACGTATCTCAAATAGAAACTGAATATGCGTTGTTCGAAGAGGCTTATAGGAGGGGAGGTGCTTCATATTCCAGATATCATTTAATTTCAGGTACTCATTTCCCTTTGAAAAATCAAGATCAAATTCATGCCTTTTTCCAGAAGTATGAAAATCAAGAAATACTGAATTTTATCTATACCAATAGCTATGAGGTGAACATGAAGTTAGGACGCTATCATTTCTTTTTGAAAAATTATAAAGGGACTTCTTTATTGGGACCGAAAACATACCAATTTCTGTGGAATGTTTTGCTAAAAATACAATATATCTTTAATATAAAAAGAAGAGAACCCAATGTAAGCATTAAGGCCAGTAATTGGGTAAGTCTTACGCCTCAGGCGGTGTCGTTTATTGTGCAGCAAAAACAAAAAATTCTAAAGAAATTTAGGAGATCATTTTGTGCGGATGAGTATTTTATACCTTATTTATTGGAAAACAATAGAGACACATATAAGATGCGAAATGAGAGAAGGTTGTTGTATAATGAATTTGTGAATAGTAATTCACGAATCTTAACAGAAGAAGATTATGCATTTTTAATGCATTCGGACTATATTTTTGCCAGAAAATTTAGTGAAAGGCATGTTAGATTAATAAAAAAGATTTTAAAGCATATACAACATGACAAAGCACGCTTATCTTATTCTGACCCATCATGCGTTTGATGTTTTAGAATATTTAATAAAGGCCTTAGATGATTCTCGTAATGATATTTATATACATGTAGATAAGAAAGTCAAAGAAATACCTCAGTATAAAACACTTTTTGCTAATCTCTATATGCTGCAAAATAGAATAGATGTACGCTGGGGGGATGTATCCGTGGTGAATGCTGAATATGCATTGTTTGAAGAAGCTTCTAAAAAACAGGTCTATGCTTATTATCATTTGTTGTCGGGAGTGGATATGCCTTTAAAATCACAGCATTATATTCATGCCTTTTTCCAGAAGCACCAAGGAAAGGAATTTATAGGCTTTTACCCCCTTCCTATTGAAAAGGAAATAGACCGAAAGGTGCAGAGATTTCATTTATTTCCAAAAGATTTTAGAGATGCTAAAGGTTTAGTAGCTTTTTTAAAAAAAGCGATACGATGGACGGGGCTTAAAATACAGTATAGATTCGGATATAGAAGAAATACCCAAATAAAATTTCGAAAGGGAACCCAATGGGTGAGCATTACGGACGATTTTGTGAGGTACATATTAAAGAGTAAAAAAGAAGTGTTAAAAATGTATAAAAATAGCTTTTGCAGTGATGAGATTTTTATCCAAACCCTTTGTTGGAATTCTGCGTTTAAAAATAAGATTTTTGACCCCACCAATGAGGAGAGGAGTTGCATGCGGATGATTGGTTGGAAAAACGGAGTTCTATATGATTGGCAGAATCAAGACTATGAAAGTCTTAGAGCATCCGAACTTCTATTTGCACGGAAATTCAATAGTGAGAATATGGAGGTCGTCAACCGAATCTTTAATGATATTATATAATTTTATATACCGCAATACACCTTATCACAAATCATAAAAATGAGCGATAAAAATACAGATCTCACAAAAATTCAGTCTTCTGTTATACAGCTTTTAAGATTTCCTTTAATCGTATTGGTTATTTTTGTTCATATGCTTCCCTTTGAGCTAAAAAAGATGAAATGGAGCCTTCAAGGATACGATATTTATAATAATATCACAGAATTAATCTCCCATTACATAGGGCGTTTACCTGTACCCTGTTTTTTTCTTTTTTCCGGATATTTTTTCTTTATTAAGGTTTCAGAGTGGAATGCTTCAATATATTTTTCGAAACTAAAAAAACGAATTAAAACTTTGCTTATTCCTTATTTAATTTGGAATATTTTACATATCTTAACGGTTTATCTGAAAAATCTAATTTTTTATCAATTCGGAAAAGGTTGGGATGAGGGGTATCATGAGATAAGGACTTTACCCTTATATGATTTATTATGGGGGAGGCCTATTAATTATCCATTATGGTACCTTCGGGATTTAATTGTAATGATGATACTAACTCCCTTTTATTATTATTATTATAAATATACCAAAATCTATGGTTTGATGCTGAGTTTAATGATTTACCTACTGGTCTTGGAATCTAATATTCCCGGGTTGAGTACCACTGCCATTTTTTATTTTGGATTGGGAAGCTTTATGGCATTGTCTGGAAGGAATATGCTCGCCTTTTCCATACGCTATTCAAAAGTAGCCATTATAATGGCTGTTATAGCGTTAGGAATGACATCATACTATACGGGATCTCATTTTTATGAATATTGTATGCGTATATTTATCGTTTTCGGAGTTATTGTTATGCTATTCTTAGGCTATAAATTGTACAAATACGAAAAATTGAAAAACACATTAATTGCTCTTACTTCGAGCGTATTCTTTATTTATGCGCTTCATACAATTTATATCTTAGGCTGGCTCAAAGGCGGATGGCTAAAAACACCTTTAAGTACATCCTATTCTGGAAAACTATTGGGCTACTTTCTGATCCCCTTTATCTGTATTGGCATGATTTTTCTTTTGTATAGATTGATGAAAAGATTTTGTCCTAAAATATTAAGCCTAATGATTGGAAATAGATGAATGTCAAAAATGAAATGCTACAAAAATCCCCTCTAGTTTCCATTATTGTACCGATCTATAATGCGGAAAAAACCTTGCATACTACATTGGATTCTATTGTGGGGCAAACCTACCCTTTTATAGAACTACTCCTTATTAATGATTGTAGTCAGGATAATACACTTTCTATTTGTCATCAATATGCGAGGGTACTCGAGCAACAAGAGAGAAGGGTTGAAATAGTGAGTCATCCCCAAAACAGAGGAGTAGCTGCGGCTAGAAATACAGGATTAGAACATGCCACAGGAGTTTATGTTTATTATGTAGATGCAGATGATTGGGTGGAAGAGAACACTATAGAAATTTTAGTAAATGAAATGTTGAGAACAGGTGCGGATTTAGTAGGCTGCAATTGGTTTTTATCCCTTCAGCAAAACGAGCGTAAAATGCATCAACCTTCGTTTGGGGAGCCCTCAGATGCGATAAAGAAAATGCTAAATGGCTCTATGCGTTGGAATCTTTGGCTTTTTATGGTCCGTCGCGCATTATATCAACAATATAATATTCGCTTTGAGCCAGGATTGAATATGGGAGAGGACATGATGGTGATGTTTAAACTATTGGCAAATGCTAAAAGAGTATCGTATATCGATTACGCCCTCTATCACTATAGCCGCTCTAATACAAGTTCTATGACTCAAGTTTATTCTACAACACATATCCAGCAAGTCACAGAGAACCTTAAAATAGTGGAAAAATATCTAGAGAACAGTAATTTTTCTAATGAAATAAAAGAGGGGATTAATTTTTTAAAGTTAAATATAAAACTTCCTCTGCTTATTTCCGATCGTGAATCCGATTATCAACAATGGTTACAGTGGTTCCCGGAGGCTCATGCGTTTATTATGGGGAATAAAGCTCTCCCCTGGCGTATAAGGATATTGCAATGGATGGCTGTTAAAAAACAGTTCTGGATTTTAAAATTATACTATCATATTTTGATTCGCTATATTTGTTGAATCATTTAAATAGGAAATATATATGTTTCGTTTCATTCTTTATTTGATGATAGGAATTATTATCAGTTTCTATTTCTTTCCGATTGGATTTACATTTTTGCCCAGCAGCATTAATACAAAAATGCTATTGGCGCTCATGGGTATAGTATTCTTGGTTTATGAATGTATAAAAAAGGAGAGTGTAATTTTAAATAGAAAGCTGGTAATGCCTATTGCTATTGCTGCTGTGTTTTCTTTAATTTGTGCTATTTCGACAGACATTAATAATACCCGTGATTATTCTTACGCTAATTATATCTTTAGTTTTTTAGTTTGGATTTCAGGGGCTTATGCTGTTTGTGTTGCCATGAAATGGGTGCATGGAGAGGCGAGTTTTCGTCTTTTAACCTATTATTTAGCAGGCATATGTTTTTCTCAGTGCATATTAGCCCTTTTAATTAATAATATACCGGCTTTTCAAATTTTTGTGGACAGTATTGTCAGCCAGGGACAGGAATTTTTTCAGGAGGTAGATCGTCTCTATGGAATTGGTGCCGCGTTAGACAGTGCAGGGGTACGCTTTTCATTAGTATTGGTGATGATTGTCGCGCTATTAAATAATGATCAATTCACCCGTAGTAATAGTGTTGCTATTATTTTGTTATTGCTTTCATTTTTTACCATTGCTGTTATCGGAAACGCTATTTCACGCACCACCATAATAGGTTTAGGCTGCGCTGTGGCATATTTTCTTTTTTCTTCGGGCTTGTTGAGTTTATTTATCAAACGGGAATCTGTAAAGCTAGGGGTATGGTTCGGAGGATTTATGTTATTAGCTGTATTTATATCTGTGTATATGTATAATTATAGCCACGATTTTAATAAACTGATGCGGTTTGCTTTTGAAGGTTTTTTTAATTGGGTAGAAAAAGGAGAATGGACCACCAGTTCCACCCAAAAATTAAGCCGAGAAATGTGGATATGGCCAGAAGATCAATCGACATGGCTCATTGGTTCGGGATTATTTGATAATTTCGTTTATAGTACAGATATCGGTTATTGTCGTTTTGTATTATACTGTGGGCTTATAGGTTTTTCAGTCTTTGCAATATTATTTGTTTACTTAGGAGCCTTCTTTTTATTTGAAGTATATGAATATCGCCTGATGTTTTTTATTTTTATCGTCTTAACTTTTGTAATTTGGCTCAAGGTAGCTACCGATATATTTTTTATTTATGCGTTATTTTTCTGCTTAGATTCTTTTGTAGAAAAAACACCAAAACCAAAACTTGTAGATGAAAATCGTTTATAACATATTGGGAACGTTTAACTCCGGAGGTATGGAGCGGGTATTGGCAAATAAAGCCAATTATTGGATTGATAAAGGACATGAGGTTTTTGTGATCACTACAGATCAGCAAGGCAGAAAACCATATTTTAATATGCATCCGGAGGTTACGCATATAGATTTAGAGATCAATTATACACAGGATCATGATAAAGGCGTCTTAAGAAAAATACTAAGTTATACCCTAAAACAGAGAAAACACCGTCAACTTCTTGAGCTTCTATTGAAGGATTTAAAAGCGGATATTGTTATATCAATGTTTGATCATGATGCCTCTTTTCTATATAAGATAAAAGAGGGAAGTAAAAAAGTTTTAGAAATTCATTTTTCTCGATATAAACGCTTACAGTATGCTCGAAAAGGTATATGGAGAGTATTAGACCATTTAAGAAATAGAATGGATGGTAGGGTGGCTAAAAAATATGATTGCTTTGTTGTACTCACCCATGAGGATAAAAATTATTGGGGAAATGGGGGGCATACTCGAGTAATTCCCAATGCCAATAGTTTCAAACCGTCCGGAAAGGCGGCTTTAGATGCTAAAAAAGCCATAGCAGTGGGAAGGTATGATGAACAAAAAGGATTTGATGAACTGATAAAAATATGGAAAAAAGTATACGAAGTACACCCTGATTGGACGCTTGATATTTTCGGAAAAGGCCCCTTGAAAGAAACATTACAAAGTTTGATAGACGATTTGGAACTTTCCGAAGTCGTTCATTTATGCTCACCAGTAAAAGATATAGAACAATGCTATATCAATAGCTCTTTCCTGGTTATGACATCTCGTTATGAAGGCTTACCCATGACATTGTTAGAGGCCCAGGTCTGTGGCTTGCCCCTATTGGCTTACGCCTGTAAGTGTGGTCCGAGAGATATTATTCAGGATGGGCAGAATGGATTTTTATTGGAAGAGGGAGATCGAGTAGGTATGGTAGAGAAAATAAATCTACTGATAGAAAATAAGGACTTGCGTCAAATCTTAGGTGCACAATCATTAAAGCGAAGTGTTCATTTTTCAGAAGAAAAAGTCATGCAGCAATGGTTACAGCTATTTACCGCACTAAAAGAGGACAAAGAGTATAATAAAAAATAGTTTGATTATTTGTATTTAATTTTTTATCATAAGTGTTTAAGAAAAATATTGTAATATCTGCTGTAAATTTGGTGGAAGCAGGGACCTTAGCCATTCTTAAAGACTGTCTGAAATTCTTATCTGTTCTTGCCGAACAACAAGAATACCGCATTATAGCCATCGTCTATAAAAAAGAGATTGCCGATTTTCCCAATATAGAATACATTGAGACCCAATGGCCTAAAAAACGTTGGGTCAATCGCTTATGGTATGAGTATGTGGAGATGAAGAAAATTTCTAAACGCCTGGCACCTGTTGAACTTTGGTTTTCTTTGCATGATACCAGTCCTTCTGTAATAGCAAAAAATAGAGCGGTCTATTGTCATAATGCTTTCTCATTTTATAAATGGAAACTAAGCGATTTTATCTTTGCCCCCAAGATAGCTTTATTCGCCTTATTTACAAAATACATCTATAAGACCAATATTCATGATAATGATTATCTGGTTGTTCAGCAAGAGTGGTTTCGCCAAGCTATGAGCCAAATGTTTGGGGTCAATCCTGAAAAAATTATTGTAGCCCCCCCTTCTTCACCCAAGAAATTAGAGGGAAGACCGTTGCCGGATATTTTAACTACCCAAGATTTCTCTTTTATCTTTGCTGCCTCTCCCAATAGTCATAAAAATTTTGAGGTGATTTGTCGAGCGGTGGAAATTATACACCATCAGCATCACCTTCGAAATTTTCAAGTTTATATCACCCTGAAAGGGGATGAAAATGCCTATGCTCGTTGGCTATATAAAAAATGGGGGAAAGAGAAAGGATTAAATTTTATAGGGTTTTTGGATAAAGAAACTCTATTTGCATTTTACCTTCATAGCAGTTGTATGATATTTCCTTCAAAAATTGAAACATGGGGACTGCCCATCTCTGAATTTTCAGTTTTAAACAAGCCTATGTTATTGGCAGATTTACCCTATGCACATGAAACCGCATCGGGTAGCCATAAAGTAGCATTTTTTAATCCCAATAAACCCGAAGAACTGGCCATAAAAATGTTACATCTAATACAGGGAAATGATTCGGATACGAGAAGTATTGCGAAAAAAACATTAAAACCACCCGTAGCAAGAGATTGGAATGAGGTGTTCAAAATTCTATTGGAAAAGAAAAATATTCATCAATAAAAAAATAGATACACTCTTATTCTTTTATTATTATGGTTGTTATTCTATATTTAGTCTTGGTTACTTGTAACAGACAAAAATACTTTTCTCTTGCTCCCGATATCACTCATAGCTTTAATGGAATCCTAAGCATACTAATTGCATTGGGTATTAAAATCTCTTTATTTCAGGTTATGGTTTAGTGACCTCTTTTCAGAAAATGGAAAAAAGATTTAGATAATTTTTTAGCAAGAGCGTCTGGATGACTCTAAATAAATTTATTTAATTTACAGTTTTTTGTTAACTTTATTGATATGGAGGGTCTATACTAGCCATGATTATTTATTTGATGGTACGGCTATTGCTTTAACTTTTTTACTTATATATTTAACTCCATTCTTATTGAAAAAATGAAAATACTACAATTAGGTAAATTTTATCCCATCCGGGGAGGGGTGGAAAAGGTAATGTACGATTTAATGTTAGGTTTATCCGAAAAGAGAATATATTGTGATATGCTTTGTGCTTCTGTCGAGGATTATCCTGCTGGTGAAATTAAAATAAATGCTTATGCCCAACTTATGGTGGTGGCCACTAAATTTAAGTTGGCAGCTACGATGTTAGCGCCTGATCTTGTTTTTAAACTTAGAAAAATAGCCCATAATTATGATATCATTCATATTCACCATCCCGATCCTATGGCTTGTTTGGCTTTATGGCTTTGCGGATATAAAGGAAAAGTATTACTGCATTGGCATAGTGATATACTAAAACAAAAAAACTTACTAAAGCTTTACCGTCCTTTACAAAATTGGTTGATCAATCGAGCAGATTTAATTGTAGGGACAACGCCTGTATATGTTAGAGAATCAAGGTTTTTGCAAAAAGTGCAGCATAAGATTGATTATATTCCGATAGGAGTAACTCCCGTGAAGGCAGATAGTGATCAGGTTAAAGAACTGAAGCGTCAATATTACGGTAAGCACCTCATATTTTCCTTAGGTAGATTGGTGGAATATAAAGGATATGAATACTTGATACGGTCAGCTCAGTATCTGGATGATAAAAATCATATTGTGATTGGGGGGAAAGGTCCGTTGATGCAATTACTTGAACATTTAATTGAGGAAATAGGGGTTCAGCATAAAGTGAGTTTATTGGGGTTTATGGAGGATGACCAAGTTTGTAATTATTTTGAAGCCTGTGATATTTTTTGTTTGAGTTCTATTTGGAAAACAGAAGCATTTGGAATTGTACAGATTGAAGCGATGTCGTGTGCAAAGCCTATCATCACGACTCGAATAGCTGGATCGGGGGTGAGTTGGGTTAATCAACATCAGATCTCTGGTTTAGTCGTAGCGCCCGAAAATCCGAAGGCATTAGCCGATGCTATTCAAAAAATAATCACCGATTTCCAGATGAAAAAACGATTGTCTGAAGGAAGTAAAAATCGTTATGAAGCCTATTTTACACGTGCGAAAATGGTGGATAAAAGTTTGAAATTATATAATAAAATATTAAAAGATAATTGAATATTTATTGTTGAATATTTGGCCCCTATTTATTTTCATATATAAAAAAATATGCTGAATTTTATTCTTCAGATTCTATTTTCTAATTTCAGTTGTTAACAGCTTAACAAGGAGCTTAATCAGTATTCTCGGACACTCATCAATCTGTGATGAAGCTTAAATATGGAGTTGATTTTTTCAATGATAACTAAAGTCAGGATTTTTTTTTTTGAATGAAATAAGGTCTTTTATATTTTTGTTTTCAAATTATTGTACATTTGGGCAATGTCAGCTTTAATTATTAACCAGTAAATATAATATGCAAAAAAAGATCCTTCGCAAAAGGGTAATTTCTAATGAATTGTTTTTTCAGTACGTACTAGAGAGGCTGGAAGCTGAAAAAAAGGTTAAAATTTTGGTAGCGGGCACCAGTATGGAACCATTTTTGCAAAATGGAGACCAGGTAGTATTGAAGAGAGCTGTAGATGAAGATATAAGAAAAGGTGTCATAGTATTGGCTCGTTTTAATCAAGGCTACATTTTACATCGTATCGTTCACTTACATAAAGAAAAAGTTACTCTGGCGGGTGATGGCAATATTAGTCAAGTGGAAATCGTAAGCAGGGAAGATATTCTAGGGGTGGTGATACAAGCTTACCGCTTAAACAGAGAGATAATGCTGAATGCTTTACTGGGAATGATTTGGTATAAGTTGCGCTGGATACGATCGATAGCTAATAAAGTTTTTAGAATAAAATTAAAATTATGAGATTAAGGGAAGATTTGATGTTGAGACATTTAGGAGATGAATATGTGATTATAGAACCTGAGCAAGATATGGTGGATATGTCTAAAGTATTTACATTAAATGAGACCGCTGCTGTCTTATGGGAAGCCTTACAAGGAAAAGAGTTTAGTATTGAAGCTATTGTAGAAGAGTTATTATCTCGTTACAATGTAGAGCGAGACGTAGCCGAAGATGATGCCAGAAAACTGGTCGATAATTTTAAAAAACAAGGTTTATTGACGGATTGAGGAAATGTTAGAAGATAAAGTAACCAAAGCTTTTTTTACACTTTTCCGTGCAGGGCTATGGAATCATTCTCTAAATGATAGAGAGTTCCCCTGCCTGTCTCACGCTGATTGGGATGTTTTATTTCAGTTTGCAGTGCGCCAAACCGTCGAAGGAATTGTATTTGATGGCGTACAAAAATTAGATAAAGACTTACTACCTCCAAGGGAACTTCACATAAAATGGTTGATAAGGGTAGAACAGATAGGGAAACTAAATAGGCGGATGAATAGTATTATTACTGAACAGTCCGTTTTCTTTTCTAAAATAAATTTGCAGCCTCTGTTGCTGAAAGGTCAGGGGGTTGCTATGTGTTATGAGAACCCTGATAGAAGAGTTTGTGGTGATATAGATTGGTATTTTCCATCTATTCAAGATTTCCAAACGGCCAATCAAGAGCTTATCCAACGAGGTTTTAATATCATTCCTATGCCCGGCTATAGCAGTTGTTATGTCTGGAAAGATTGTCAAATAGATCACCACCAAAAACTTTTTGATCTTTATAATCCCTTTTTATCAAAATATTTAAGAGATTTACAGTTTCAACAAATGGAAGAACAAATAAGGGTTCATCGTCAAGGAGTAGAATGGTTATTATTATCACCCTTACTACAAATATTACAGGTCAATTCTCACATCTTAAAGCATTTATTGTCTTTTGGTATAGGTATTCGCCAACTATGCGATGCGGCTGTGCTGTATAAAAATTACCACAATAGGATAGATGGGAGCGAATTGAAGAGGGTATACGCAAAACTTAAAATTTTGAGGTGGATCAATCTGTTACACCACATATTAGTAAAATATATAGGGCTACCTCCTGAATACCTACCATTTCCAATGGAAAAAGGCACCTCTGCAGATTGGATGATGCAAGAGATATGGCAATCCGGAAATTTCGGATTTTATGACGTAAGGTATCAAAAAGAAACACCACAACAATTATTTAAAAGAGAAAAAACCAAAGTTAGAATATGGAAAAATTTTATCAAGTATGTTCCTTATGCTCCTATGGAAGCCATGAGTTTTCCTTTGATTCATTTTTATTCAGGATTAAAAATAAAATAATTTTTTGAATACAAGTTTATCATATCAGCTCAAATGGTCGTGGGAACTCACCAAGAATAAGAGAGGAGAGTTATTGCTTTATTTTTTATTAGAATTAGCTGCGATAGCCTTATCTTTAATATTTGTTTTTTGGTCGAAAAAATCTGTAGACCTCGCAATAGAGAGAAGTAATTCAGCCTTCCATAAAGCATTATTATATTCAGTATCTAGCGTTATTATTGCGCTCTTGGTGAGGAGTTATTCAGGTTGGTTGAATGAAAGAACACGCATGAACATGATGATTAATTTGCAAAATTCAGTAATTAAATCTCAAATGCTTTCAGTGTGGAAGTCTGGAAAATATTGGCATAGTGGAGATGTACAGGTTCGGATTAACAATGACTGTCAAGAAGTTATACACATGTTGGGTTACTTTTCAATAGGCTTTTTACTTACACTCATAAGGCTTTGTGCTTCATTTAGCTTTTTGTGGCTGATGGATCCGATGTTGGCGATTTTAATTGTAGCAATCTCTCCTTTATTTTTATTTTCTAAAATGTACTTTAAAAAACTTAGAAGATTAAATAGAGAATTGAAAACGGCTGAGAGTAATTTTGCAAATGTAGTTCAGGAGAATTTAAGATTTAGGATGTCCATACGGGCGCTGGGTATGCAATTTATTCGTTGGCAAAAAGTACAGACCGGACAGCAAAATATATTTAGCTTAAAATCTAAGCTTTTAAACTTTTCTACCGTTTCGCAAGGGATAATGAAACTTACCATCAACACTGGATTTTTATTAACTTTTTGCTGGGGGGTTTATCGGTTAAATGCAGCCGATATTTCTTTTGGTACGATGACGGCATTCTTACAATTAGTGGGGAGAATTCAAAGCCCTATACTATCATTAATGGGATTTATTCCTTTATTTATTCGTTTTCGTACAGCTGTAGATCGTGTTCAGGAAATACAGGAATTAGAAGCTGAAGAAGAGGTGGAGCAAGAGTATATTGCACAACCTATAAGTTTGCAAATTAAAAATTTACATTTCCGTTACGAAGAAAAAAAAGTAATCAGTGCTCTAAATGCAGAGTTTACTGCAGGTCGACCTGCAGCAGTCATCGGCTACAGTGGAAAAGGAAAAACGACTCTTATCCGTATCTTGTTATCACTAATAACACCAGACCAAGGAGAGATACTAATCAAGATTTCTGATCAACAAATAGCACTGTCCAATAAACACCGTATCAATATTGCTTATGTTCCTCAAGGGGATAAGTTGTTTAGTGGGAGTATAAGGGAAAATTTAGATTTAGAGGGAATGGATATTTCTGAAACCCGTCTGCGGGAGGCTTTGTATTTAGCTTGTGCAGATTTTGTATATGATTTACCTAAGGGGATAGATACTATTATTGGAGAATCGGGGTATGGTCTCTCAGAAGGTCAGGCTCAGCGTATTGCTGTGGCAAGAGCTTTAATGAGGGAATGTAATATATGGCTTTTTGATGAAGTGACTTCTGCCTTGGATCCGGAAACGTCAGCGACTCTTATTCAACGTTTATTAAAAGCGGGTAAAAATAAAATTTTGGTTTTTGTTACTCATGATATGAACTTAGCTCATCAATGTGATCAAACCATTTATATAAACTGAAATATGCAAAACACCAAAATACAAGATCAAGAAGGTTTTAAATCGGTTTATTTTAAAATTGCCGACATTATTATGGAATTAGTTGTACCTTTCCAAGTGGAGATTACTTCCTGTTTGCCTTCTTTTAGAAATTTTATAGTGAAAGATATACAAGAGCCACCTCTTATAAAAACTAAACTTAGCTTTTCGTTACCTCCAGAAAATAAAAAAATCACTAAATTGCTGAGCGATGTTTCGATCGTTTGGGGGGATCGATTTCTTTTTGAAGAATCTTCTGAGCATTACATTGTATCTGTGCAAAGTGAGAATAAAGACAGAAGGGGAACAAAGATGTATAGTAAAAAAGATTTTAAGGAATCTGTTATTTATATGGAAGAAGCCGAATTGTCTGTTACGTCTATTTTAAGTTGGGTGCTAATGGTAGCTTTTGGACAAGCTATCATCCCTTATAAGGCTGTATTGTTTCATGCTTCTGTAGTAGTGCAAGGGGATAAAGCTTATGCTTTTTTAGGAAAAAGTGGAACAGGAAAAAGCACGCATAGCCGTTTATGGATAGAATATTTAGAAGGCGTAAAATTATTGAATGATGATAATCCTATAGTGCGCATAATGGAGGATGGTAAAATTATGATTTTTGGTACTCCTTGGAGTGGAAAAACCCCCTGTTACCGGAATATGAGGGTAGAGCTACAGGCTTTGGTTCGTCTTTCACAAGCTTCTGAAAATAAATGGAAAAATGTAGAGGGAAAAGAAGCTCTGGTTTCAGTGTTACCTAGTTGCACAGCAATTCGGTGGAATCGATTTTTATTTAATCAAATGGTCGATAGTTTAGAAGAGATAATAAGGAAGGTCAGGGTAGGGCAGCTGTTATGCTTACCGGATAAAGATGCTGCATATTTATGTAGTCAAAAAATAATAAACAATAAATAAATAAAGGGAATGAATAAATTTATACTAGGAATAATGGTTTTGTTCAGTATTGTTTTACTGAACTCTTGCTTGTCCAAAAAAGTTGTATATATTAATGACATGACTGTGGATGCTGAATATCCTATTGCAGACCCTCCAGCGCTTCGTATTCAGAAGAATGATCGTTTAAATATTCAGGTGAGTGCAAAGTCTCTTGAATTAGCAGCTCCTTTTAATGTTGTAGCAGGAGCCTATAAACTCACAGAAGATGGCGTCTCTACAACCAGTGTAGATAAATCAGGAACTTCTCCGGGGTATTTAATAGATCAGAATGGAAATATAGAATTCCCAGTATTGGGGATTTTACATGTAGAAGGATTGACGTTAAATGAAGTGAGAGATTTGATTCGTAACCGTTTAATCAAGAATAGATATATTAGTGACCCTGTTGTAAAAGTTGAAATGCTTAATTTTAAAATTACAGTTATGGGAGCAGTAAAATCAGAGAGTGTGCTCACAGTACCCGATGGAAGAATGTCACTATTGGAGGCTCTAACAAAAGTAGGAGGACTCTCTACCAATGCTTCTCCAGATAGAATTACCGTAATTCGCGAAGAAAATGGAGTAAGAAGAAGAATTGTCACCAATATACAAACACAGGAAGTTTTTAATTCGCCTGCTTATTACCTACAGCAGAATGATATTGTATATGTAGAGCCTCGTACAGCAGATATATCACCAAAAGAAGATCGATTCTGGAAGTATTTTGGAATTGGAATGGGCTTTATTGGTTTTCTTATGTCTACTATAGCCGTAATCAAATAATCAAATTACATTACATAAATATAATATGACCAATCAGCAAAATCAGATAGTGAACGATCCTAAAAAGGAGCAGTTGATTAATGTTCTGGATCTCCTAAAATACCTGTTACACCATTGGAAGTGGTTTGCTTTTTCCATTTTAGTGTTTGGTACTTTTGCTTACTACCAGTACAGCAAATCGCCCTTTGTATATAGTAGTACAGAAGTAGTAATGATTAAAACACCTTCTAATACTCCTACTACAGCGCGTATTACGAGAGTAAGTGCTACCAATTATATAAGTGTAACCGATGAGATTTTACAATTGAAATCGAAAGAATTAATGAGGCAGACCGTCGATAGAATTGGAGCAGATATAAGTTATAAAGTGCTTAAGGGCTTAAGAGAGTACGAACTATATAAAAGTTCTCCTGTTCAGGTAAAAGTATTGGGTAAAAAGACAGAAGAGAGCTATACATTTACTGTAACTCCTTTAAACGCTTCATATGTTACAATTAAAAGTGCAGCCAAATCTGATAAAACAAATGTGATTAAAGTTCCACTTAATCATGTAGTGAAAACGCCTTTTGGTCAGGTATTGGTTAGACCTAGTAAATACTATGCAAGCTATTATGGGAAAGAAATTAAGGTGTTTAAATCTCCTCAAAGAGTCATAGTCGATTATTTTAAAAATAATTTAAAAATAAGACAGCTCGAAGAAGATGCTTCTTTACTACAGATCACCTTACAAGATAGTTCTCCAGAGCGAGCATCAGATATCATTACCATGCTCATCAGAGTATACAATGAGGTGACATTACAAGATAAAAGTAGAATAGCCACCAATACAGCTAATTTTATAAAAGATAGGTTAGCGATCATTGAAAGCGAATTAAGTGCGGTAGAATTAAATATTGAAAACTTAAAAATTGCCAATCAAGGGGTAGATGTGGTAAAATCTGGAGATATCTATTTATCCGATGGGCGCCAATATAAGCTACAGAAAACAAAGATAGAAACAGATATGCAATTGGCAGAGATGATGAGATCCTATCTAAAAAATAAACCAAATGATCTTATTCCCAATAATACAGGATTGGTAGATGCGAGTGTTGAAAAACAGATAGCAGAATATAACATGGCTTTATTGAAAAAAAATAAGCTGGCCCAAGGGGGGAATACTTATAATCCGGTGGTAGTGGATTTAGAGGAAATGCTCAAATCTATGCGCAACAATATTAATAGAGCTGTTAACAATGCGTTGAACGGATTAAAAATTAAGATGAAAAACGCTCAACATGAAGAATCTTTAGCTCGAGGTCAGGCTATAAAAATTCCTGAAAAACAAAGGGTTATGGTTTCTATCGGTCGGCAACATAAGGTGAAAGAAGAACTTTATTTATTTTTGTTGAATAAACAAGAAGAAAATGCACTTAACGAAGCCATAGTAGATGAAAATATTCGTGTTGTAGATCCTGCTTATGCTTCCGAATCACCTATTTATCCTAGTCGTTTTAAAAAGGTATTCATTGGTGTATTAGTAGGAACGGTCATTCCTGCTATAGTATTGCTCTCCACTCTTATCCTAAACACAGGTGTGAGAGGACGTCAAGATTTGGAGAATGTATTAACTGTTCCTTTCTTAGGAGAAATCCCTTTGTCTTTAAGTAGAAAACAAGGTAAAGGAGAAGTGTTGGTGAGTAAAACAGGAAGAGATCCTCTGACGGAGGCTTTTCGTATTGTACGGACCAATATTAATTTTATGACCAAAGATGGATTACCTCCAAAAGTAATAACCTTTACTTCCTTTACGCCAGGTGTAGGTAAGACTTTTAGTGTTTTAAACTTAGCCACTACTCTATCTTTTTTGGACAAAAAAGTAGTGGTATTAGATATGGATTTACGAAAAGGAACCTTAAGTTCTAAGGTTAATCTTTTACAACGAAAGGGAACCAGCCATTACTTATCCATTCCTTCTGTATGTATTGATGATATTTTACATAAAAGTGATATTGTAGACAATATTGATTTTGCACCCATTGGAGCTATTGCGCCCAATCCTGTAGAATTATTGTTAAATAAACGTTTGGACCAGTTGATAGCAGAACTAAAAGAAAGATATGACTATATTATTATTGATAGCGTACCTACAGGTATTGTGGCCGATGCTAGCATTGTAGATCGGGTTACAGATTTAACTTTATTCTTGATAAGAGTGGGTAAAATGGATCGTAGGCAACTTCCAGAAATTCAGAAAATTTACGAAGAGGGTAAACTTTCCAATTTAGCTATCTTGTTGAATGGAGTGAAATTGAATACTTATGGCAGCTATAATTATGGTTATTATGGTTACGGTTATGGAGGCTATGGTTATGAAGAAGACAAGAAAAATTTATTTTCCAAGTGGTTCAAAAGAACATAAATTAAAAAAATAAAGACCAGTGGTCAAAGCCTGCGTTAAGATATTTAAATAGAGTATTTTACTGTTAAAAGCTTTAGAACAAAATAATATATTCTCATTATAGCAGGGCCTAAAAAAACATAAAATTGGAGAGAGAACATTAATTTGAAATACTTAATTAAAATATGGGGGATATCATTTTTGACCTGATAGAAAAAGAGAAACAAAGACAAGTGCAAGGTTTGGAGCTTATAGCTTCCGAAAATTTTGTTTCACAAAATGTAATCAATGCAATGGGGAGTGTATTGACGAATAAATATGCAGAAGGTTATCCAGGTAGGCGATATTATGGGGGGTGCGAAGTAGTCGATGAAGTCGAAACTTTGGCGATAGAAAGAGCTAAAGAACTTTTTGGTGTAGAATATGTAAATGTTCAGCCTCATTCGGGTGCTCAGGCCAATGCTGCAATTTATTTAGCTGTTTTAAAACCAGGAGACAAGGTGATGGGAATGGATCTTTCTATGGGGGGGCATCTCACCCACGGCTCGGCGGTAAATTTTTCAGGACTTCAATATCAAGTAGTTTCTTACGGTGTTGAAAGGGAAACCAGTCTCATTGATTACCATCAAATGCGTGAAATAGCCTTAAAAGAAAGGCCCAAAATGATTATCGCAGGTTTTTCGGCTTACTCTAGAGATTTGGAATATGCGAAGTTTAGAGAGATTGCAGATGAGATAGGAGCGACCCTTTGGGCAGATATTGCGCATCCAGCAGGGTTGATAGCAAAAGGTCTTTTAAATAATCCATTTGAGCATTGCCATATTGTCACCACGACTACTCATAAAACCCTTAGAGGTCCTAGAGGAGGGATGATAATGATGGGCAAAGATTTTGAGAATACTTATGGATATAAAACGCCAAAGGGGGATCTCAAAATGATGAGTCAGGTACTGGACAGTGCTGTTTTTCCGGGCATTCAAGGGGGACCGCTAGAACATGTTATTGCAGGTAAGGCGGTTGCTTTCGCAGAGGCACTGGATGGTAAATTTTTACGCTATGCCAAACAAGTTAAGAATAATGCCACGGCTTTGGCAAAAGCTATGATAGGCTACGGTTTTGAAATCGTAAGTGGGGGAACCGATAATCATCTCATGCTAATAGATCTTCGTAATAAGGGGGTAAATGGTAAAGAAATAGAGAAGGCATTAGTGAAAGCCGACATCACTTGCAATAAAAACATGGTTCCTTTTGATGATAAATCAGCTTTTACCACTTCGGGTATTCGTTTGGGAACGGCTGCTATTACAACACGTGGGTTGAAAGAAGACGATATGCAGACTGTGGCAGGTCTAATCTCTGATGCGGTGGATCAACATCAAAATGATAAGGTTTTGAACGACATAAAAATAAAGGTGAATAAATTAATGGAAGGGAAAGCTTTGTTTAACTTTGAATAATATTTATAACCTATCTTAGGTATCTATTAAAATAAGGGAATAGCTTTCTGAGCTGTTCTTTTATTTTTAATATACAGTTTAAAAAATAATGCATGCACAAAACGCCTAAAAATTTCACTTTTCAACAGATTAGACAAAAATTGATAAATTATTGTATTTATCAGGACAGATGCCATGTGGAAGTAGAAGAGAAAATGAAAGAATTTTTCTTAGTCCCGGAGGCTAGAGATGAAATATTGCTGTATCTTATTAGAGAAAATTATCTCAATGAGGAACGTTTTACCCGAAGTTATATAAGAGGTAAGTTCTATATTAAGCATTGGGGGAAATTGAAGATCACCAATCATTTAAAAGCGAAAAAGATATCCGAAAAACTCATCCTTATGTGCATGGATGAGATTGACGATCGTGATTATATGCAGCAAGTTAGGAAAATGGTAGACAAAATTTTACATTCATATAGCGATTTATCGGAATATCATAAAAAGCATAAAATTATGCATTTTTTAATGTCAAAGGGCTATGAATACGAAACCATTATAAAAATAATTCAACAAGAGGAGTGATCACAAGAATATAAAAAATAGGGATAATTTTCTTTTTATAGCCCCCATTAAGCCTTATACATTTTTAATATTTTCATTTTTATATCAGAATCATTCTGTTTTTTATAAAAAATCGAGTTATTTATTCTAAAAACACATCCAGCCTATACTCCTGATGAATATTACTCAATATATAAGTGAAGCCTATTCAACTATGAACTATTGGATAATACTCCTCAAGTAATACCCTAAAATATTTTTTGAGTTTCTGTCGATAAAGGGATTGATTTTATATAATTTCATAATTGTCAATTATATAAATGATTTGTTTTTTGCTTTATAGGAGTTACTACTTAATTTTTTAAAAAAAAATATAATATAATCTGTAATCTCACGTTTTTTGGCTTAGATGTTGTAGAAGGAATATACCCAGAAAATAGTATTATCTTTATAATAATATTTTCTTTATATAAGACACTAAATAACCAAATTAATGAACAAGATAAAATGTAAGAAAAGTAAGATTTACTCTGGAAATAATTTAGTAAATCTTACGGATATACGTTATCTACCCCGCTGGATTATATTATTTATTGATATCCTCATCCTTATATTTTCGTTGACTTTATCCTTTATTATCGTTGATTCATTAAATGTAAAATTATATTCTTCTATTAATTTATTTCAGAAATTTTCATTGGTGATATCGGTCAATGTAGGTTTCATGTATTTATTTAAAACCTATTCAGGCATCATCAGACATTCCACTTTTATGGACTTGTTTAAATTGTTTTTAGCAAGTGTATGCACGACTATTGTTATTATTGTTATCAACTATAGTTATTACCTTACGACTGGATTACGTCTAATTCTTATTCCTTTTTTAGGTTTTTATCTTGCTATTTCATTTGCGTTTTTATTCTTATTTAGACTTGTGGTGAAAGAGACTTTCCATATGCTAAGAGAATATAAAAGAAGCTCTTTAAAAAAGAAAATTTTAGTCTTAGGGATTGGAGAAGAATCTATAGCAATTGCCGGAGCTATTTTAGAAAACCCTAATCTGCCTTACTATGTAGAGGGTTTTTTAACCCAGCGTTACGATTCGAGCAGTGTGAAAATTCTGGGGAAACCTATTTATACTAAAGAAAAACTGGAAAGCCTATCTAAGAAAGATATAGAGGTACAAGGGGTGCTTATTATTAAGGAAAATCTTTCCAGAGACGAAATGGATACTTGGGTAAATCTCTTTCTTGAAAAAGGCTTATTGGTGCTTAAAGCTCCTTCTGTACAAAAATTGAGAAATAATGAATTAGGAACGAATATTAAAAGTCTACAAATAGAAGATCTACTGAATCGAAAACCTATAAAGTTGAATAGTGAAGAGGTTAAGAAAAGCCACTTTAACAAAACTGTTTTGGTCACAGGGGGGGCAGGCTCTATAGGCAGTGAAATTGTATGTCAAGTAGCACAATTTAACCCTTCTTTAGTGGTGGTACTGGATCAGGCAGAAACCCCATTGTATGAAATTAAATTGGAGATGTGTGAGAAATTTCCAGATATTAATTTTAAATTTATATTGGCGGATATTTCTAATAAACACAGAATAGAGCAGTTATTTCAAGATTACGAATTCTCTATGGTATATCATGCTGCGGCCTATAAACACGTACCACTCATAGAAGATAATCCTCATGAAGCGATTCTCGTCAATGTTTTAGGGACTAAAAACTTAGCTTATTTGTCGAGTCAATATCATGTCAATCGTTTTGTTATGATTTCTACCGACAAAGCGGTAAACCCCACCAATGTTATGGGCGCTTCTAAACGAGTAGCAGAACTTTTTGTGCAGTCTTTTCAGAATACCGAAGGAAATACCACTAAATTTATAACCACTCGCTTTGGCAATGTTTTAGGGTCTAATGGATCCGTTATTCCTCATTTTAGAAGGCAAATTGAAAGAGGAGGCCCTATCACCATCACTCATCCCGAAATAGTCCGTTATTTTATGACGATACCCGAAGCTTGTGAGCTTGTTTTACAGGCAGGGGCTATGGGGAAAGGGGGTGAAATTTTTGTGTTTGATATGGGAGAACCTGTCAAAATACAGGATTTAGCAAAGCGTATGATTAAATTATCGGGTCTTGAGCCTGAAAACGATATTAAAATCATCTATACCGGATTAAGACCCGGAGAGAAACTCTACGAGGAGTTGCTTAGTGATAATGCTAAAAACTTGCCGACTCATAATGAAAAAATTATGGTGTCTCGCGATCCTACAATGAAATACGAAGATATAGAGTTACTAACCAATAGAGTAGCTAAAGCAGCTTTGAAAAGAGATAGTCTGGAAGTGGTGAGGCAATTAAAAATAATAGTGCCAGAGTTTAAAAGTAATAATTCTATATTTGAAATTCTGGATCAGCAGTAAGGCAAAAAGTGTATATTTGCAGTAAAGAGAGATATGAAGAATAGAAGTGTTTTGCAACTTTTATTAGTTGTTTTTTTAATGTTTTCGTGTCGTACCCGTAATAATATAAATTATTTACAAGATGTGGATAAAATTGCTACGGAAACAGCGGTTCAAATGGGGAAAATTACATTGCAGCCCGGAGATCAGTTGGTGATTAATGTGATGGCCCAAGATTTAAATGTAGTAAAGCCTTTTAATCAGAATTATAGCTCGGGTGTTATGCTGCTAAATTCAGAATCTTCTGGGAATACTCCTTCTGGCAATCGTACGGCTTCAGGCCCTACTTATATTATTGACGATAATGGTTTCATAGATTTTCCAGTCCTAGGAAGACTACAAACTCGAAATTTAACATTAGATCAATTAAAGCAACAGTTGCATAATAAAATTTTACGTTATGTAAAGAATCCTACTGTAAGCGTTAAGTTAAATAATTTCAGAGTTTCTATTATGGGAGAGGTCACACGGCCAGGAGAGTACGTGATAGTAGATGGAAAGACGAATTTATTGAAGGCCTTGGCCATGGCAGGAGATTTAACCATATATGGAAGAAGAGATGATGTATTGTTGGTCAGAACCATAAATGATAAAATGGAAAAGGTTCGTATAAACCTTACAGGATCGGACTTTATAAATTCTCCTTATTATCATCTAAAACAAGGTGATGTAATTTATGTGTCTGCAAACAAGACTAGAGAGAAAATGTCTCATCTGGACCCCAGTATGCCTATATATATATCGGTAGCAGGTATTCTAGTAACCATTTTAGCCTTAGTATTCAAAAAATAATTTTCATATAATGAGTGCACCGTCACAAGAGAAAAACTACACACCACCCTACGAGAAAATTAATATTAACGAAATTATTAAACCTTATTTAATAAAATGGCCATGGTTTTTTATTTGTGCCATTATAGCATTGTTTTTTTCCTTTTTCATATTAAAATTTAAGGTTCCGGTATATAGGATAGAATCTACAGTACTTATAAAAGACTCTAAAAGTAATACGTTCGGAGGGCAGGATATGGGAGCACTCCAAGATTTGTCTGGATTTGGAGGAATGAATTCGAGTAGTGTAGACAATGAAATCGAAATTTTTAGATCTAAAAGACTTATTCGTGAGGTAGTAGATCGTCTTAATCTACAATCTGATATTTATACTAAATCCGGATTGAGAAAAATAGAGCTATATAAGGAATCATCTCCTATCAATATAAGGGTGATTAATGAGAAACCCAATATTCATTTTCCTGTAGATCCACTTTATGTAAAAATTAAAGGAGATCAGTTAATTCTTTCTGTACCGGGTCTTAAAAAAAATATTATAAGTTCGTTTGGAAAGACCATAGGCCTTCCCTTTGCCAATATAATCATCACTAAAAATCTTAAATATAACTTTGGTACCCCAAATAACAATGAGCCTATAAATGAGCTTGAAATTTATATTAAGAGTTTAGAATCTAAAGTCAGTGTTCTCCAACAACTTTTACAGGTGGAACTTACCAATAAGGAGACCACAGTGATTAGATTATCTCTAGATTACCCCCAGAGGAGGAAAGCCAAGGACTTATTGAATGCTTTAGTCATAGCTTATAATAACGATGCCATAGAAGATAAAAATCTTGAATCTTCACAAACCTTGGCGTTTATTGAAGATAGAATAAAAAAATTATCTCGGGAATTAGGGAATGTAGAAAATGAGAAAGCCTATTTTAAATCTAAAAACAAACTAATTGACGTTCAGACGGAAGCTAAGCTTGATTTAGAGAGTTCTGCGGCAGCTCGGACAAAGCAATTAGAATTAGATAGTCAATTAGAGTTAACCAACGCCTTAATTAGCTATCTCTCTCACCAGAATAAATTCCACATTTTACCAGCTAATGTAGGATTAACCAATGAGAAAACGGCGTCTGATATATCCATGTACAATCAGCTTATTTTGCAGCGCAATCAATTATTGGAATCAGCCACTCCTGAAAATCCTGCCGTTATAGAGGTTACTAAGCAAATCGGTAGTATGCGTTCAGCTGTGATGCAAAGTCTACAACGCAATAAAGTTGGATTGCAGTTGGCTAAAAATGAATATGTTAAAGAGCAGAATAAAATGTCTAGCAATATTTCCAAACTTCCTTCTATGGAGAAAATGTTTAGAAATATAGAAAGACAACAATCTATCAAAGAAAATCTATATTTATTATTGCTCCAAAAGCGAGAGGAAAAGGCTATTTCTAAAGCGATTACAGCAAATAAGGCCAGAGTTGTAGATGTAGCATATGCTTCTGAGAAGCCTGTGTCTCCCAATAAGTTTTTCATTTTGTTGGGTGGTTTAATTTTGGGCTTATTAGTACCTTTTTCAGTTATTTATTTAGTAGAGCTTTTCAATAATAAAATCAGATCAAAACACGATTTAGAAAAGCAGGCTCATGCCCATGTAATAGGGGAGTTGCCCAAA
Source organism: Elizabethkingia argenteiflava (assembly GCF_009904105.1). GTDB lineage: Bacteria > Bacteroidota > Bacteroidia > Flavobacteriales > Weeksellaceae > Elizabethkingia > Elizabethkingia argenteiflava. The sequence continues at coordinate 58,654 of NZ_JAAABJ010000519.1, forward strand.
TTAGAAAAAGGAGAACCGGAAATTATTCATATGAATGATTTATCCTCAATGGCTGAGGCCTTTAGAATTCTAATTACCAATATGAATTTTATGCTGCCTAAGCAGGATAAGGGTAAAGTAATATTTGTGACTTCATCGGTGAAAGGAGAGGGTAAAACATTCACTTCGGTTAATCTGTCTTTGGTGTTGGCAAGGCCAAATAAAAAAGTGATTCTTATAGGATCAGATATACGAAATCCTCAATTACAGCGTTATGATACCGATAAAAAGGGTGCAAAAGGATTAACGGAGTATTTATATGGAGGACAGGTAAAGTTGGCAGAAATTATTCACGTATCCGAATCCAATCCTCATTTGGATGTTATGTATTCAGGAACCATTCCACCCAACCCTACGGATTTACTGACCAATGGTAATTACGAGAAATTGCTAGAGGAATTAAAATTAAAGTATGACTATATTATTATAGATACAGCCCCATTAATGCTGGTAACAGATACTTTCCTTATATCAGAATTCGCAGATTTAACTTTGTATGTTACCCGATCGGGGTATACAGAAAATAATTTTATTGAATTTATCAATGCCAATATAGATCAACAAAAAATTAAGAATGTAGGCTTGGTACTTAATGATGTACGCAAAAATAATTTCGGTTACGGGAATAAATATGGGTATGGGTATGGAACCAAAGAGAAAAGTTTTATTCAAAAAATAAAAGAGCGATTGTAGTATCAATTGTAATGTCGAATGATGATGTCATACGTTAAAAAGAATTTGGTGATATTTGGGACGAGACCTGAAGCGATAAAAATGGCACCACTGGTAAAAGAGTTCCAGAAGCATAAGGATTTTGAAACCAAAGTTTGTGTAACAGCGCAGCATAGAGAGATGCTAGATCAAGTACTAAATTTTTTTGGGATTAGTCCTGATTATGATTTGAATTTGATGAAACCTAACCAAAATCTTTATTCGCTAACTGCAGACATTATTACCGAATTAAAGCCAGTATTAGAAGATTTTAAACCCGATTATGTGTATGTCCATGGGGATACCACCACCACCATGGCGGCTAGTATAGCAGGTTTTTATGCAGGAGCTAAAGTCTGTCATGTGGAAGCCGGATTAAGAACTCATGACAAACGATCTCCTTTTCCAGAAGAAATTAATCGTCAGGTTACAGGGAGAATAGCAGATTATCACTTTGTTCCTACTCAACAATCTAAAGAAAACTTAAGGATTGAAAATATTAAAGAAGATCACATACTTATTACCGGTAATACGGTAATAGATGCTCTGTTGTATAGTAGTGGGAAAGTGGATAAGATGGAAAATGGAGAAGTACAAAAACTCGAAGTTCTTCTCAAGGGCTATCAGAAAATGATTTTGGTGACTGGACATAGAAGAGAGAATCATGGCCAGGGTTTTATTAATATCTGCGAAGCCTTGAAGACTATAGCCTTGCAACACCCCGATGTACAAATTATTTATCCTGTTCACCTCAATCCTCATGTTCAAAGACCCGTACGAGAAATATTATCTGGGATTTCCAATATTCAGCTTATAGAGCCTTTGGCTTATCCGGCTTTTGTGTGGCTGATGAATAGAGCTTACCTTATCATCACCGATAGCGGGGGCGTACAGGAGGAGGCTCCTAGTTTGGGAAAACCGGTTTTAGTCATGAGGGATGCGACAGAACGACCTGAGGCTGTCAGTGTGGGGACAGTTATTTTGGTCGGAACACAGAAAGATAAAATTATAGCAGAGACACATGAACTTTTGACTAATAACAATAAATATCATAAAATGAGTAGTTTACATAATCCGTATGGAGATGGTAAAGCGTCTGAGAGAATTGTTAATTTTATAAGAAGTCTATAATGATGAATAATACATCTAAAGTGGTGACCATGGGATTGGGGTATATAGGTCTACCGACATCTGCCCTTATTGCGAATAGTCACATACAGGTGCATGGGGTAGATATTTCACAGCATGTGGTAGATACTATTAATGCAGGAAAAATACATATAGTGGAGCCAGAATTGGACCAAATGGTAGCCCAAGCAGTACAGAAGGGCTATCTTGTTGCCTCTACGGAACCCGCAGTGGCTGATGTTTATCTTATGGTGGTACCCACCCCTTTTAAGGGGAACCATGAACCGGATATCTCCTACGTACAATCTGCCACTGAGAGTATAATTCCTCTTCTAAAGGAAGGTGATCTTTATATTATAGAGTCAACCTCACCCGTAGGAACCACCGAGAAAATGCAGGAATTGATTTTTTCTAAAAGGCCGGAGTTACGCAATAAAATCTTTATGGCTTATTGTCCAGAGCGGGTATTACCAGGTAACGTAATTTATGAATTGGTATACAACGATCGTGTGATCGGTGGTATGGACGAGCCATCAACACAAAAAGCTATAGACTTTTATCAGCAATTTGTAAAAGGACAATTACACGCTACCAATGCACGAACAGCCGAGATGTGTAAATTAATAGAAAATTCATCACGGGATGTACAAATTGCATTTGCCAATGAATTATCGCTGATATGTGATAAGGCAGGGATAAATGTTTGGGAATTAATTAACCTGGCCAATAAACATCCAAGGGTTAATATTTTGCAACCCGGGTGTGGTGTGGGTGGCCATTGTATAGCCGTAGATCCATATTTTATTGTGGCTGATTACCCCATGGAATCCCAAATTATAGCCCAAGCACGGACTACCAATAATTATAAATCGTTCTGGTGTGCTGAAAAAATAAAAAGTGCCCGATTGGAATTTGAACTAAAACATGGGCGTTCACCTGCTATTGCTCTTATGGGGTTGGCTTTTAAACCCAATATTGATGATTTACGTGAATCTCCAGCGATTTATATCGCAGAGCGTGTGTTACAAGATGCTGGAAATGCAGATATGTATATTGTAGAGCCTAACGTTAGCGAGCATAAGAGATTTAAATTAACCGACTATAGAGTTGCTGTCGACCAATCAGATATTATTGTATTCTTAGTAGCGCATAATGAGTTTAAGGATCTTCATATAGCTCGTCATAAAATGGTTTTGGATTTTTGCGGAGCCAAAAAGAAATAGAGAATACCGCCTAGAGATGATAAGCATTAAACCTATATATTTAAGATATAAAACAATAATTGATAACTTTTTTTCTCTTATTGTCTTAAATGTGGTTAATTATGTATTTCCAATTATTATTATCCCTATCTTAATGAAGAGACTAGGCGTAGAGGTATATGGGAAGTATATATTTGCTTTCACCATTCTCAATTACCTTAATTTGTTGGTTCAGTATGGCTTTAATTTTTCTGCTACGCATAAAATAGCTAAGTATCAATATAATCGCGAAATTATTTCGGATACCTATACCTCTATTAGTATCATTAGAATAGCTTTTTCTATCATTGTTACAACATTATTGCTGGGAGCAGGCTTCTTCATGGATGATCTTGTACTCTATTTGTTAGGAATAGGAATTTACTTTGGACAGGGTATAATCCCAGTTTGGTTATTCCAGGGTTTAGAGAAAATGAAGTATATTACCCTTGTGAATACCTTGGTGAGATTGTTGGCTTTTATTGCTATTTTTTTTCTCATACAGCAGTCATCCGATGTCAATAAGCTTATGCTTATTCAGACACTAAGCTTTATAATAGGGGGAATAGCTTCTTTAGTATTAGTGAAATATGAGTTGAAAATTAATTTTGTAAAGCCCTCTCTTCAGTCTATTATTTTGAATTTGAAAGAGGGATGGAGTTTATTTTTATCTACCATAGGCATGAATTTGTATCGAGAATCAAATGTTATCATTTTAGGTTTGGTTGCAGGCTATTCTACGGTAGGATTATATTCACCAGCGGAGAAATTAATAAAGGGCATTCAGTCGTTTACCAATATTATGGTAACAGCTTTATATCCGCATTTTAGCAAAAGAATGAAAGATAATCAATCCCAGTATATTGGTGATTTTTTTAAAATTGCCCAATGGTTATGGATCCTATTTTCAATAGGAACAGTGGCTATAATTTTTTCCTCTACAATGATTATTGACCTCTATATAGGGAAAGGACATACCACTACTATCATTGATTTCAGAATACTGAGCTTAGTTATTTTATTCGGAGGACTCAATTATTATTATGGTATAGTAGGTTTGGTTAATTTAAACAAAAAAACATTGTTTAATCGGTTGGTATGGATAAGTGGTATGATAGGAATGATAATGAGCTTTATTTTATCCTATTATATGAAGGATATAGGAGCTGCTATATCCATGGTTTTTGCCGAGGGATTGTTATTATATTTGATTATGAAAAAAATAAAAGTCGAGATTAGCTAAGTCATGATATATTTATTTTTTATAATAATAGGTGCTTTTTTTAGTTTTTGTGAATATAATGGCGTTTTTAAGAACAAAAAAGCACATGAAATCGTAGGTTATTATTTCTTATTAATATTATTTATCTGTTTTGCTGGAATACGCTACCGCGTAGGAGGGGATACGTTGGCTTATATTAAGTATTTTGATGAGATGCCTACGGTAGATGAACTAGCGAGTATTGATTATCTCAATTCAGAATATAACCCGTTGTGGTACGTATTAAATGCGATCATAAAATTTATATACAACGATTTTATTTTCTTCCAAATCGTACATGCTGTCATTATAAACACCAGTATTTTTTATTTTTTTAAAAAATATTCTCCGAATAATAAATTTACCTTAGTTTTTTTCTATTTTCTCTTTTACTATTTGTATTTTAATACCGAGATATTAAGAGAATCATTAGCGCTTTCTGCTTTTGTATTAGGTTATAAATATCTATTGAAAAAAAAATGGAAGCAGTATTATGTGCTCTGTATATTTTGTTTTTTAATTCACACTTCAGCCATTATATTATTTGTTTTACCATTTCTTCAGAGAAAAATTAAACTTATTTATTTAATAAGCATCGCCTTATTCCTTGCCCTAATGGGCAGTATAAACCTTGTGGAATTAATTAAAAGTTTTAACCTTCCTACACAAATTATACTTAAATCCCGTTCTTATTTAGGTCGTGAGATTAATATATTTGGAATGCTGATGCAGACTGTTGTCGTGATGCCCATTATTATTGTTCATTTGGTTAGAAAAAAATACAAAATGAGAGAACATATTTTTGAGAAAAATGTGTTACCTTTTGTTTATTTTGGTATTTTATCCTTGTTTATAGGGGGCTTTTATAGATTTCTCAACTACTTATATATTATTAATCTCGTATATTTTGTAGATACCCTAATGTTGGTATCCAAGCAGCGTTTTTATTTTGGGCCACGGGTTTATATGAAATTCTCCATGATGTTTTTCTTTATATACTATGGGTATTTTTACATGAGAGATACCTCAGAGTACGAGCCTCATACCCGGTTTTATAACCGATATTATCCCTATCATAGTATAATAGATCCGAAGAGAGAAGTGAAAAGAGAAAATGCCTATTATAAAATGATGAATTTAAATTGGTAGTCTTTGTTATGAAAAAATTAATATTTTGCACAGTTCTTAGCTTAATTATCAGTTCTACCTATGCTCAAGAGATACGCATAAAAGGATCGGAAAAAGAAATTCAAGCCATAGGTATGGAGAGGGCTTCATTTTCTAAATTTGCTAAGTTTTTACAGACGTATATACAAAAGATTAGTCAAAAAAATCTCGAAATAAGCAATACTTTAGAGGCTCACGCTATAAACTTAAGGCTGGCCAATAAGGAAGAAGAGGTACAGTTAGACCATTGTGAGCCAGAAGCTTTTATAATAAAAGTGACTCCAGATAAAGTGGAAATTATAGGGAAAACAGAAAAAGGCGTCGAGTTTGGCGTATACACGTTTTTAGAGGACTATGTAGGAGTGAATTGGTTATTTCCAGGAGAATTGGGAGAGTATCTTCCTCCCGATCATTCGATCATTATAAAGCGAAAAAATATTTTTCAAAACCCTAAGTATATATCTCGTCAGCTCTCGCCAATCGATTTATCTAAGGTTAATGACTTGAGTGACTGGGGAAATCGAATGAAATTAATCAGTAAAATTTCTTTTCATCATAATATGAATTTTTTCTTAAAAGATGAAGATATTAAAAGTTTAAATTCTGATTTTTTCTCTCGCTACAATGGAAGTAAATATATACCTAAGTCTACGAGTGATCACAAGTGGCAGCCTAACTTTTCCTCTACAGGTTTTTTCTATTTTAGCGTTAAAAAAATACGGGATTATTTTAATAGAACCCATAGTCCTACTATTTCTTTGGGGATTAACGATAATTATTTGGCGGATGATAAGTATCAGTTAAGAAATATTTTGGGATTTAGAAATTATTCTGAGGATTACTATCAGTGGGTGGTTAACTTGGTGAGGGTTCTCAATAAAGACTTTCCAAATAAAAAATATGGCTTATTGGCCTATTATAACGTTTCGACACCCCCAGATAAGGTTTATTTAAATGAACAGATTATCCCGTTTCTTACCTTTGATAGAGTGCGCTGGGCCAATGTACAGCTAAGAAAATTTGATCAGAATACCAGTTTAAATTGGGCTAAGAAGGCTACCAATTTGGGCTGGTATGACTATGGCTATGGTTATAGCTATTTATTACCCAGAGTTTATACCAATACATTAAAAAAATATTTACAATGGGGCAGCGAGCACCGGGTGAAATACTTTTATGCGGAAATTTACCCCAATTGGGGGGAAGGACCTAAATATTGGCTTTTGGCGAAACTCTTATGGAACCCAGATCTCGATATTGATAAATTAAAAAAAGAATGGTATTCCATGTGTGTAGGCCAACAGGCGGCACCATTTTTGGATCAGTATTTTAGCATTTGGGAAAATTATTGGGAAAAGACCATTGTAAATAGTCCTTGGTTTTCTCAAAAAACAACTTTTTTGTCTTTCAATAATTTAGCTTATATGGAAGACGTAAACGAAGAAATGATGAGGCAATCCGATTTTTATCTCAATAGAGTTTTAGCATTTGCTCGTACAGATGCCCAAAAAAAACGGGCACAATTGTTTGTTGATATGTGGGAACTATATAAGATAGGTATTCAGGAATACAAAACAAACCGATATAAAACAATGACTGATTTAAAAAGGTCAAAGTTATTTGTGGAGAAAGTTAATCAACTTAAGCAGAATAAATTGTTATCTAATACAATGGCTTATATAGAAAAAAGTATGAATAATTGATGGAGAACTATAATATTGTCATTCTGAATTGGAACGGGTGGAAGGATACAAAACAATGTGTAGAGAGCATCATTAGGGAGTCCTCGTCTCATAACTATACGCTAATTTTGGTGGACAACGGCTCAGAGCAAAAGGAAATAAATTTAATTGAGGAATATTGTAATACCAACTTTGAGATGACGATATCTCAGAGCAAAGAGTATTTTTTAAATAAAAGTCTCTCCTTACCGCCTGAATTTTATCAGATTCCAAGTTCCAGGAGGATTATCTTTATTAAAAATAATGAGAATTTAGGATTCGCCTGTGGTAATAATGTAGCATTGGAATTTCTCAGAAGCCAGAATCAAAACTATGCCATCCTCCTTAATAATGATACTGAAATAGAAGGGGATGCTTTGGGAAAAATGTTCAGGTATTTGCGTCAGCATGAGTCTGAAGGGGTAGCAGCGGTGATACCTCAGATCCGTTATTATAAACCTAAAAATGTGATTTGGAACTGTGGGGGACACATCAATTGGTTAGGTTTGCGTAAATATCATTATGCCTTTTCGGATATATCAGAAGTCCCTCAGACGGGGGAGGCTAGAGTAGATTATGGTACCGGTTGTGCCCTTCTGATCAATCTGCAAAAAACAGGAATTTTATCTGATCGATTCTTTTTGGGAGAAGAAGATATGGAATTGGCCTTTAGATTAAAAAATAAAAATCTAGCGGTGTATTGTATTTACGATGCTGTTATTTACCATAAAGTAGGAGCTTCAAGAGGTCGTATTTCCGAAGAAAAAATGGGTAATATGGTGTACCATTACTCCATGAGAATGTCTAATCTTAAAGATCATCTTTCTTTACCAGTATGGTATATGAGTTTTTTAGCCCATTACCTGAGTACCATCAGAATCTTATATAAACAAAATATGTTTTCCTTAAAAAAGGTCAATGCCATGTGGAGAGATATTTATCATAATGTTCGCACCTTAACTAAATACACAAGACAAGACTTTATTAGAATAGCCAATAAAAGATACTAAGAAATTGCAAGAACGAAAGCTTATTATCGGGAAATTACCTTTGCCTGTAGGAGGGGTCACCATACACGTAAAACGTCTATTGGAGCATTTAGATTTAAAGCAGGAAGACTACCAATTTCTTCCCCTAAATCTAAAGAACTTACTACTCCTTCCCTTTATATTGTTAAAATATAAAGGCTTGCACTTACATACCTCGAGTTTGCAAGTACAAGAGTATATCAGTTTATTATGCAAAGTCTATCACAAAAAATGTATAGTGACCTTTCATGGCGATTTAAACAGATACCATGCGCGAGATTTAATAAAAGTTAAGCGGATTATAAAAAGAATTTCGGTCCCTATTGTATTGAATGAGGGAAGTTACATCTTAGCAAAGACAATAAATCACAATACACAGCAAATATCATCTTTTATCCCCCCTGCAAAATCCGAGACATTGGACATATCTATTTTGCAGCATATAAATCAGTTGAGAGGGAAATACCCCTCTTTGTATGCTACAAATGCCTATGGGCTTACCTATGATAAGGAAGGACAGGAGATTTATGGCATTTTGGATTTAATTCAATATTTCAATGGACTCAATGATGCGGCTTTAATTATTTCGGATCCTTCAGGTGCCTATAGCCATTACCTAAATGAGCAGAAAATCAGGGTGACTCAAAATATTTATATCATTAACAAGCCCCACTCTTTTTTTGAAATACTAAAGCATGTAGATGCCAATATTAGAAATACAAGCACAGACGGCGATTCTATTTCGGTAAGAGAATCACTATATCTTAGTAAAATAACCTTTGCAACCGACGTTGTTTCAAGACCTTCAGGAACGTTAATCTATCGCCGAGGGTGTTATCATTTCAATCTTAATAATTTAGAAGTTAATATTAATGCTGAATCAGCAACAATAGATCAACTCATTAAAATATATTCAACATTATGAAACAGATTATCCAGTCATTTAAAACCGGCGAAACCATATTACAAGAAATACCCGCGCCTCAGGTAAAAAAAGGACATATACTGATCCAGACCTCTCGTTCTTTAGTTTCATTAGGTACTGAACGTATGTTGGTAGAGTTCGGAAAATCTAACCTTATACAAAAAGCACGGCAACAGCCTGATAAAGTAAAACAGGTATTGGATAAAATAAAAACTGAAGGTTTAATACCCACACTAGAAGCTGTTTTTAATAAACTTGGAGAGCCTTTACCCCTTGGTTATTGCAATGTGGGGAAGGTAGTGGCTGTTGGAGAAGGGGTTACTGATTTTAAAATTGGGGATAGGGTAGCTTCTAATGGACAGCACGCCGAATTTGTATGTATTCCCAAAAATTTGGTGGCGCATATACCAGATTCTGTTTCAGATGAAGAAGCTACTTTTACGGTAATAGGTTCAATAGGCTTACAAGGCATTCGTTTATTAAACCCTACCATAGGAGAAACCGTAGTCGTAGTAGGGCTGGGGCTTATCGGTTTATTAACCGCTCAATTATTAGTGGCAAATGGATGTCGTGTTATAGGGGCGGATCTTGATCAAGCTAAATTAGAAATGGCAGCCGAATGGGGAATTATCCCATTCAATCCAGCTAAGGGAGACTTTGTAAAATATGTAGAAGAAATGACCCACGGAGTAGGAGCTGATGGCGTCATCATTACCGCCTCGGCAAAAACAAATGATATTATATCTCAAGCGGCACAGATGAGCCGTAAACGAGGACGTATAATATTGGTGGGAGTTGTGGGGCTTAATATTAGCAGAGCAGAGTTTTACGAAAAAGAACTGACCTTCCAAGTATCTTGTTCTTATGGGCCTGGACGTTATGATGACGACTATGAAAATAAAGGAATAGATTATCCTATAGCTTTTGTGAGATGGACAGAGAAAAGAAACTTTGAGACCATTTTACAAGCTATAGCCTCAGGACAACTGAAGGTGCAGAAAATGATTAGCGAAGTGGTTGATTTAAAAGATTATTTAAAAGTTTATGGAGAAATAGGGAGTAGTCACTCCATAGCCTCGATATTAAAATACAACGAAGATTTATCGGCCAAGCCTGAGCACACCGTTAAAATTAACGATGTAAATTTTGCAGCCTCCAAAGGAGTAATTGGCATCGTGGGAGCAGGAAATTTCACCAAAATGACGATGATGCCTGCACTAAAGGGAAGTGGAGCTAGCTATAAATACATTGCCAGTAATGGAGGGGTAAGTGGTACGGCATTGGCTCAAAAATATGGAGTAGCAAAATCAACCACCGATTATAAAGAAATTTTAAAAGATAATGAGGTCGATCTCGTACTCATTTCCACGCGGCACCATCTCCATGCCCCAATGGTTATAGAAGCCCTGAATGCAGGCAAAAATGTGTTTGTAGAGAAGCCTCTGGCGCTTAATTTAGAACAACTCAATCAAATTATACACGCACAGCAAACATCCGGAAAAAATATTAGTGTTGGCTTTAACAGAAGATTTTCGCCACATGTGGAAAAAATAAAACAGGTAGTAGGAGATTCACCTATGAACATTATTGCGACCATGAATGCAGGATTTATCCCTGCCAATGTGTGGGTACACGATATGAAAATTGGTGGTGGACGTATTATTGGCGAAGCCTGCCATTATATAGATCTCATCACCTTCTTAACGGGGAGTAAGGTAAAATCCGTATGTATGAATGCTATGGGGGTAAATCCTGAGGAAAATACAGACAATGCAAGTATTCTCCTCCGCTACGAAAATGGTTCCACAGGGGTCATTAATTACTTTTCTAATGGATCTAAATCTTATTCAAAAGAGCGTTTAGAAGTATTTTCACAGCAGAGAACACTTATTATGGATAATTTCCGAAAGACAGAGGGATTTGGGGTGAAGGGGTTTTCAACGCTTAGAACAGCTTTGGACAAAGGGCATAAAAATCAATTTCACACCTTAATAAAAAAAGTAAAAGAGGGAGGAAGTCCCTTAATTCCATTAGATGAAATTGTTAACACTACAAAAGCTTCCTTTGCAGCTATTGAGAGTTTAAAAACCAATACTTGGGTAGAATTGTAAAAAAAATTCAACATTGATAAGCAAGATAAAAGTTTTGTTGGGGCAATATGGCACTGAATAATCGATATACCCACCAGTAGAACGTTTTTATAGAAAACTTATTACTTATTCCATTTAGAGTTTAAATAACATGTATACAGTAAGATCTAAGGAATTCAAAAAAAAATTATTTTGAGAGCTAAGTTATTATTTCAACTATATCAAAATATGGGGCTACGGTATATCATATATCGTATCCGACATGAATTCGAGAAAAAAATAGGAAGCTTAAAGAAAAGGCACCCTGAGGATTTAGCGTTTAAACATACCATTTCACTAGAAGAATGGAAAAAGAATAAAAATAATTTCCTTCTTGAGGGCAAGGAACAATTGAAAATTCCTAAAGAGCAGTCTATTGTATTAAAAAACACGGCAGAGCGTATTCTAAAAGGTGATTTGCTTTTTTTCAATGCCGTATGGATGTCGCTCGGAATAGATTATAAATGGAATCTTAACCCATCTAACGGATATGCATTTGATCTCACCAAGCATTGGTCAGAAATTCCCGATCTTTCAGAAGAAGCAGGAGATATAAAATTTGTATGGGAAAAATCCCGTTTTTCTTATTTATTAATCTTAATCCGCTACGATTATCATTTTGATAAGGATTTAAGTGAGTTTGTATTTTCAGAGATAGAATCTTGGATAGATTCTAACCCCATTAATAAAGGCCCTAATTGGCGTTGCAGTCAAGAAATCTCACTAAGGATATTAAACTGGTGTTTTGCTTTATATTACTATCAAAACTCCAAAGCTTTTACCGAGCAAAGATGGAATAAAATACAAAAAATCATATATGCCTCTGTGCATCATGTCTATCATCATATCGATTTTTCTCGTATTGCGGTACGAAATAATCACGCCATTACCGAAACTTTATTTTTGACAGTTTCTAATATCCTGTTTCCTTTTATCCCTGAAACGAATAAATGGGCTCGGGACGGGAAAAACTGGTTTGAACAGGAAATACAGTATCAGATCTATGATGATGGCACCTTCTTGCAGTTTTCAATGAATTACCACAGAGTCGTCGTTCAGTTGTTGTCATTGGCTTTTAGTCTGTATAATAAAAACAATCAACAATTCTCTCCTCATGTATATGATAAGGCCTATAAATCATTAAATTTTCTATATCAATGCATGCAGGATGAAAACGGTTACTTGCCCAATTATGGATCTAATGATGGATCTTTATTTTTTCCGGTTAGCAATTCCGAATACAGAGATTATCGGCCTCAGCTCAACACACTCCACTTTATACTGACCACTCAGCATCTCTTCCAAGAAGCTTCTATTCAAAGTGAAGTAGCCTGGTATGGCGGTGGAGAAAACCCCTCTAGTCCCTATGAGCGTCTATCCAAAATACAGGGGGTAATGTGTTTTGATAGTGGAGGCTATTATTTATGTAGACATCGAGATTTCTTTACCTTTATAAGGTGTGGAGATCATAAGGATCGACCTGCCCAGGCAGATAATCTTCATCTTGATATCTGGTACAAGGGCGAGAATATTTTAAGGGATTCCGGAACATATAAGTACAATACAGATTCAGAAAAACTTCTCTATTTTATGGGGAGTGCCTCTCATAATACGGTAATGGTAAACAATCAATCGCAGATGCTAAAAGGCGGCAGATTTATATGGTATTATTGGACGCAAAAGATAAGCGCCTTATGGGAAGAAACAGATGAAGCTTTTATTTTTAAAGGCCGTATTAAAGCCTTTCAATTCCTAAATAAAAAAGCCACTCACCAACGTACGATGGTGATTTCGAAAAATCGGACTGAATGGCTAGTCAAAGATGATCTCACCCACTTGAAGGGGTATGAGATGAAACAAATCTGGCACCCTTCATCTCCTCAGATAAAAATACAATCCTTAGGAAAAGAATGCCTAGCATTCACTTCCTATAATTCTAGTTACTATGGGAGTTTCACTGAGGAAGCGGGCCTTTATTTTCCATTCTATAACGCAATAGAAACAAAAATTACATTTCAAGCATTATGAAGATATTATTACTGCATCAGTATTTTTTAGAAGAAGATGATCCTGGAGGCTCTCGCTGGAATGAGATGACTAAAATATGGACAGCTCAGGGTCATGAAGTTACCGTCATCGCGGGAATGATGCATTATACAGGTAGCCAGAAACGAGAAGAATATAAAAAAAAATATTTTGTAAAAAAACAACAAGGAGCCGTAGAGGTAAATAGGACCCACGTTTCTGAGTCTTATAATAAAAGTTTTATGGGAAGATTATGGGGATATTTTTCGTTTATGTTCTCTTCTCTGTGGGCCGGTTTGTTTCATGTAAAGGGAAAATATGATGTAGTGCTGGTTACTTCTCCTCCTCTATTTGTAGGGATCTCTGGTTATCTCATCTCACGTTTGAAAGGCATACCTATGGTATTCGAAGTACGGGATCTCTGGCCGGAATCTGCTATAGATACAGGGATTATAATCAATAAATGGGTGATTAAGGTGGCGTATGCGGTAGAAAAATTTATTTATAAAAAGTCCAAACTGATCAATGTTTTGACACCAGCATTTTATAAAACCCTCAGAGATGAAAAGGCTATAGAGGAAAGCCGTTTAATCATGATCCCTAATGCTGCAGACTTTTCTTTATCCGAGGAAGTATTGCAGACTTTTGATAGGGATGCATTCAGAAAACAACATAATCTGGACAATCATTTTGTGATTACTTATATTGGTGCTCACGGTGTCGCCAACCATCTAGACCAGATTTTAGAGGCTGCAAAGCGCTTAGAAGATACCTCTGTTTTATTTCTGCTAATTGGGCAAGGCATGGAAAAAACACGTTTAATACAGAGCGCTCAAGAAATGCAAATTAAAAACCTTCGTTTTTTAGATTCTGTTCCAAAGAAAGAAGTATTCAAATACATTTTAGCTTCCGAAATGGGAGCATCGGTTTTAAAAAAGGTAGATACTTTTAAAACCGTATATTCTAATAAAACCTTTGACTATTTTTCCTGTAAAAAACCGGTATTAATGGCTATTGATGGCGTTTCAAGAGATTTGGTCGAGCAGGCTCAGGCGGGGAGTTATGTAGAGCCAGAAAATGGGGATGAATATAACAGGATTATTAGAGAATATTTAATCGACCCAGAAAGATTACATAGAGAGGGCGAAAGCGGCTATCACTATGCCAGAGAAAATTTTGATCGAGAAGTTTTAGCCAATCGATATTTAGCTTACATTCAAGACAAAGTATTAACACATAAATAATTTAAGTTTTTGTTTCATGTATAAAAACTTTCTAAAACGTATTTTGGATTTTATAATAGCATGCTTAGGTCTGCTAATCTTATCTCCTTTGTTTATTATAGTAGCTATAATACTCTATTTCGTTCATCACGGTCGCCCTTTTTTTATGCAGGAGCGACCAGGATTAAAAGAACGGGTTTTTAAAATTATTAAGTTTAAAACCATGAGCGATAAGAGAGATGCTGAGGGAAGATTGTTACCAGATGCTGATCGCCTGACTCCGATAGGAGCATTTATACGTAAAACATCCATAGATGAAATTCCACAACTCATCAATGTATTAAAAGGAGATATGTCTTTGGTGGGGCCCCGTCCCTTGTTACCTCAGTATCTATCTTTATATAATGAATATCAACGTCGTCGTCATGAAGTGAGACCTGGTATTACAGGTTGGGCCCAGGTTAATGGTCGCAATGCTATTTCCTGGACTAAGAAGTTTGAGCTGGATGTTTGGTATGTAGATCATCTATCTTGGAAGACTGATTTCAATATTTTTTTAATGACTTTGAAAAAGGTTTTTAAGAGAGAGGATATCAACCAGAAAGGACAGGCGACTACAGAAGCCTTTAAT
The DNA here is from genome assembly GCF_009904105.1 of Elizabethkingia argenteiflava. Lineage (GTDB taxonomy): Bacteria > Bacteroidota > Bacteroidia > Flavobacteriales > Weeksellaceae > Elizabethkingia > Elizabethkingia argenteiflava. The sequence goes on from NZ_JAAABJ010000519.1 coordinate 73,883, forward strand.
GGTAATAATTGATATTTTTTCATTAATTTAACGCTAAAATCAATGTATTTATATGGAGCCAGTGGACACGGTAAAGTAATTGCAGAAATTGCCGAACAGAACAATATAAAAATAGAAGCCTTTATTGATGCAGATGTAAACAAGCAAAAAATACTGGATTATAAAATTTTACATAAAATGCCTGTCGGTAAAGATGACCCGATTATCATTTCCATAGGGAATAATATAATTCGAAAAAAAGTTGTATCTGACAATCCAGATTTAAATTATACCTGTCTTATTCACCCTAAAACGGCGATTTCTACTCGAGCTGTTATAGCAGAAGGTAGTGTGATCATGGCAGGCGTCGTCGTTAACGCAGAAGTGCAGGTGGGAAGGCACTGTATATTAAATACCAATACCTCCTTAGATCATGACTGTGTTCTTGGCGATTTTGTACATATTTCACCCAATGCAGCCTTAGCAGGCAATGTGGAGATAGGAGAAGGAACCCATATAGGGATTGGAGCTTCCGTTATTCAGGGAATAAAGATTGGGAGATGGTGTACTATAGGTGCAGGCAGCGTCGTTATTAAAGATGTGCCCGATGGTGCTACGCTAGTAGGGAATCCAGGTAAAATTATTAAAATGAAAAACATTCACAATTTATAAATAAAATCTTATGGAAGATAAAATATGGCTATCCTCACCTCATATGGGAGGTAACGAATTAAAATATATCCACGAGGCTTTTGACACGAATTGGGTAGCCCCCTTAGGTCCCAATGTTAATGGATTTGAAGAAGATTTAGCACAATATTTACAAGAAGAGGTTAAAGTTGTAGCGCTTTCCGCCGGAACGGCAGCCTTGCATTTAGCATTAATTCAATGTGGGGTAGGTTACGGAGATGAGGTGATTTGTCAATCGATGACATTTTCTGCCTCTGCTAATCCTATTGTTTATCAGGGGGCATTTCCTGTATTCGTAGATTCAGAGCCTGAAACCTGGAATATCTGTCCCTTTGCTTTAGAAGAAGCGATTAAAGATAGAATAGCCAAAGGAAAAGTGCCCAAGGCTATTATTGCTGTTCATCTATATGGTATGCCCTTTAAAGTCGATGAGATCAGCGGAATCGCTGCAAAGTATAATATACCTTTAATAGAAGATGCTGCCGAAGCTTTAGGCTCTACCTATAAGGGGAAAGCCTGTGGTACCTTTGGTCGTATGGGGGTGCTTTCCTTCAATGGAAATAAAATTATTACCACCTCTGGAGGTGGAGCTCTGGTTTGTCATAACCAGCATGAAAAGGATACCGCTGTTTTTTTATCCACCCAAGCTCGGGATCAGGCGCCGCATTATCAACACTCCCATATCGGATATAATTATAGAATGAGTAATATTGCAGCAGGCATTGGGAGGGGGCAGATGGAAGTGTTGCCTGAACGAGTGATACAAAGACGTAAAGCGCATGATTTTTATAGAGAATTATTTCATGATATAGAAGGAGTAAAGGTTTTTTCCGAACCGACTTCCGACTATTATTCCAATCATTGGCTATCTGCTATTATACTAAACCCTAATCGAAGCCAAGTAACACCAGAAGATCTGAGACTTGCACTATTAGAGAGTAATATAGAGTCTCGTCCTTTATGGAAGCCTATGCATCTGCAGCCTATTTTTTCAGGAGCCTCTTACTATGGCGGGAAAGTTGCACAAGAATTGTTTGAAAATGGGTTGTGTTTACCTTCAGGATCCAATTTAACAGAAAATGAACTGCATAGGATAGCTCAGGTGATTCATAGGGTTTTTAAAAAACAATATCATCTTGAAACCAAAACAAATTAAAATGGCTAAACCTATTTTCTTTTAGAGTGACATCAGCAAAAGAGAAAATCACACTCCTATCATTATGAAGATAACATATACGAGTGAGCAAAAGGTACCCGATTTGCTTTTCGTGATTTAATCTGTATTTTTGTTTACCATAAAAAAAATATTAAAAATGAAAACACAAAGAATAGGTATTACTTTTTCGGCCTTTGATCTGTTACATGCAGGCCATATCAAAATGTTAGAAGAAGCGAAAACAATATGCGATTATCTTATTGTAGGTTTGCAATTAGATCCAACACTTGACAGACCTAATAAAAATAGACCTACCCAGTCCATTGTCGAACGCTATATCCAATTAAAAGCATGTCGTTCGGTGGATGAAATTATACCTTATAATACAGAAGAAGATTTAATGGATATATTAAAATCTTTTGTAATAGACGTACGGATTATAGGAGGAGATTATAAGGATAAAAACTTTACAGGAAAAGAATATTGTGAAGAAAAAGGAATTGAAATTTACTATAACAAAAGAGATCATCGTTTTTCGAGTACGGCCTTAAAAAGAGCGGTTTACGAACAAGAACTTAAAAAGATAGGATCACCAAATAATATATGAAGTTAATAGATACCCCCCTTAAGGATTGTTATATTATTGATGCTGAGGTTTTCCATGATGAGAGAGGTTATTTTTATGAAAAATATAATGAAAAAAGATTTGAACAGATAACAGGCCTCAACGGACATTTTGTACAGGATAATATATCAAAATCCACATATGGAGTCTTACGTGGGTTACACTTACAGAAAGGAGACTATGCACAGGCGAAATTAGTTTCGTGTCTAGAGGGCTGTGTTTGGGATGTGGCTGTAGATTTAAGAGGAAATTCTCCCAGTTTTGGTCAGTGGTTTGGGGTAGAATTATCAGCTGAAAATAACAGGCAGTTTTATATTCCTAGAGGCTTTGCTCATGGTTTTGTAGTGTTGAGTGAGGTCGCAATATTTTCGTATAAATGTGATAATTTTTACCATAAAGAATCTGAGGGCAGTGTGAAATTTAATGATCCAGACCTTAATATTGACTGGAAAATACCGGAAAAAGAGATGATCCTTTCGGAAAAAGATCAGGCAGCAGCAGCTTTCAAAGATAAAAACTACTAATCAATAGTCATGAAAAATATTATCATTACAGGAGGTGCAGGATTTATAGGTTCTCATGTGGTGCGAGAGTTTGTGAATAAAAATTCTGAAACCACCATTATCAATCTGGATGCACTCACCTATGCTGGCAATTTAGAAAATCTTAAAGATATTGAACACCGATCCAATTATATTTTTGAAAAAGCAGATATTACTAAGCCAGAAGAACTGCAGAAAATTTTCATAAAATACAAGCCAGATGCTATCGTACACTTAGCAGCCGAAAGCCATGTAGACAGAAGTATTACAGATCCCAATGCCTTTATCAATACAAATGTACTGGGAACCGCCAATTTGCTCAATCTTTGTCGCGAGTTTTGGAAACCCAATCCTGAACAGGTTCACAAAAGATTTCCGGATGAAAAAAGAACACATCTTTTTTATCACGTATCTACAGATGAAGTATATGGAAGCCTCGGAGAGACAGGTTTTTTTGAGGAAACAACGCCTTACGATCCGCAGTCCCCTTATTCTGCTTCCAAGGCTGCTTCCGACCACTTGGTAAGGGCGTATGGCAATACCTATGGTATTCCTTTTGTTATATCTAACTGTTCCAATAATTATGGACCTCATCATTTCCCAGAGAAGCTCATTCCTCTTTGTATTTTTAATATTTTAAATGAAAAACCATTACCGATTTATGGGGATGGGCAGTATACTAGAGATTGGTTGTTTGTTCTTGATCATGCCAGAGCTATCCACCAGATATTTAACCAGGCTAAAACAGGGGAAACTTACAATATTGGGGGCTTTAACGAATGGAAAAATATTGATTTAGTACAAGAACTCATTAGGCAAATGGATGCTAAATTGGGAAGACCGGAAGGCCATTCTCAGAAGTTGATTGCTTTTGTTAAAGATCGTCCAGGTCATGATAAGCGCTATGCCATAGATGCCACCAAGCTCCATACAGATTTAGGCTGGAAGCCTTCTGTAACGTTTCAAGAAGGTTTATCTAAAACTATAGATTGGTATTTAGAAAATCAAGAATGGCTGGAAAGCGTAACCTCTGGAGATTATCAAAAATATTATCAGAATCAGTATAGTGAAGAAGTGTGAGGCGTTTTTTACACTCCTTATCTTTATGCTAGCCTAAAAATGAAACCTATCTACCTAATGAAGAGGATAAGTAGCTTTTAGTCAGTGGTGATAGGTAAAATACATTTTATTCTTGAATAGAAAAAATAGAAAAAATAGAAGATGAAAGGAATCATTCTCGCCGGAGGTTCCGGGACAAGATTATACCCGTTGACTATAGCCGTTAGTAAACAGCTAATGCCCGTTTACGATAAACCGATGATATATTATCCTTTATCCACCTTGCTTTTAGCAGGAATAAGAGATATATTGATTATTACCACTGCTCGCGATCAGTCCAGCTTTATAAAACTGTTAGGAGATGGTTCACAAATAGGCTGTAATATTCAGTATGTGGTACAACCGAGTCCCGACGGATTAGCTCAAGCATTTATCTTGGGGGAGGAATTCATAGGAAATGATGCTGTAGCCTTAGTATTGGGAGATAATATTTTCTATGGAAATGGTATGGGTAGAATGTTGAAGAAGAAAACCCACCCAGATGGGGGAGTGGTTTTCGCGTATCATGTCGCCGATCCCGAACGATATGGAGTGGTTGAATTTGATGTCAATTTTAAAGCCTTATCCATAGAGGAAAAACCCCTTAACCCCAGATCTAACTACGCTGTTCCAGGCTTGTATTTCTATGATAATGCTGTGGTGGAAATAGCTAAAAATATACGACCTTCTGCTCGTGGAGAACTCGAAATTACCGATGTTAATAATACCTATTTGAAGCAGGGTAAATTAGACGTAGGGGTTCTGGATAGAGGCACAGCCTGGTTAGACACCGGTACATTTGATTCCTTGCAAGAGGCATCAGAGTTTGTAAGGGTTATTGAAAAACGCCAGGGTTTTAAAATTGGATGTATCGAGGAAATTGCTTTTCACAATGGTTTTATAGACGAAGATAAAGTCTTAGAAATAGCGAAACATTATGGTAAAAGCGGATATGGTGCTTACCTTAAAAACTTAATAAAAAGCAAATTATAATCTAAAAAAAACCAGTGGATAGGAGAAAAGCCCAGGCTCAGTTAAAATTTTTATCTTTGTCAAATATTATTGAGAATACATGATTCTACGCGGAGAAAATCTGATCAAAGAGTACGGTCCAAAAAAGGTAGTAAAGGGGGTAACAGTCGAAGTTAGGCAGGGAGAAATTGTAGGGCTATTGGGACCGAATGGGGCTGGTAAAACCACCTCTTTCTATATGATTGTAGGTTTGGTGAAGCCCACTTCGGGTAAAATCTGGTTAGATGATCACGAGATTACTTCAGATGCTATGTATCGCAGAGCACAGAAAGGTATAGGCTATCTCGCCCAGGAGGCTTCTATATTTAGAAAACTTTCCGTAGAAGATAATATTCTGGGGGTATTACAGCTTACCAAACTCTCCAAACAGGCACAAAAGAAAAAATGTGATGAGCTCATCGAAGAATTTTCGCTGGAACACGTGCGTAAGAACCGTGGAGATCTCCTCTCAGGAGGGGAAAGGCGCAGAACAGAGATTGCCCGTTGTCTTGCTACCAGTCCTAGTTTTATTTTACTGGATGAGCCTTTTGCAGGGGTAGATCCCATTGCTGTAGAAGATATACAGAAAATTGTACGTTCTTTGGTCGATAAAAACATAGGGATTCTAATTACCGATCACAATGTACAACAGACTTTAGCGATTACCCATAAAACTTATATTATGTTCGAGGGTAAAATTTTAAAAGAAGGTCTTCCGGAAGATCTGGCACAGGATCCGGAGGTGCGTAAAGCTTATCTTGGAGAGAACTTCCGATTTGAAAAAATATAATAAAGAGGAGATATCTCCTCTTTAGGTGAGGAAAAATAAAAATACAATCATTTTAAGGACTGTAGAAATGAGAAAAGAAATGAAGAAGCAAAAATAGCATAGCCTTATAGGGGGCATCATCTATTTCTATTCATCATTTATCTTTAAAATATTAATTATTACGTTGTTTGTTCATGAAAGCATTACTCTTCATTAATGGGATCCCACCAAGAACCTTCCCGGATATCCAAGAATATAATTTAATTGCTTGTACCGATGGGGCTTTTCATTATCTCAAAGAAAATCATTTTCCTTTAGACCGATTAGATTTTATTTCGGGTGATTGCGATTGCTTTGATGAAGAGGAGGGCGAGTGGCAGGAAAAATTTGTCTACACTCCCGATCAGAATAAAACAGATTTTTATAAAGCATTAGAAATTATTGTCAAAAAAGGCTTTTGTCAGGTAGATGTATACGGGGCAAGTGGTGGCGAACAAGATCATTATTTGGGAAACTTAACCGTAGCTTACCTATTTAAGGATAAAATAAAAATTACTTTTTATGATGAATATGGAAAATATTTTTTCATTCCTTCTTATTTCGAAGTCTCACAGATACGAGGAAAAATGATATCATTAGTCCCTTATCCGGTAGCTACCAAAGTGTATACTACAGGGCTCAATTGGCCTTTGTATGGAGAGGATCTTAGTATTATAGGTCGTATAGGAACGCGTAATTTTGCAGTCGAAGATACTTTTACATGTTCCTATTTAGAAGGTGGTATTCTGTTGTTTATCGGGAAATAAATATAAAATAGGAAACCTTTTAAGTGTCATTTCTAGCTAAAGATCCTTTATTTTCAAAGCGTTTTTAAAATCCATTATTTTTTAGCATTTTTGTGTCTCTAAAAATAGATTTATTATATGTTATTTAATCCCCCATTGTAAAGAATGAAAATAAAGTATTCTGAACTTATAGATCAGACCTTGTATTTCCCACAAGAAGAATTTCAGGTAGAAGACCATAAGCTTAAATTTCATGGAATTCCCTTAATGGAGTTGGTAGAAAAATTTGGAACCCCTTTGAAGTTTAATTATCTCCCTAAAATTTCCGAGAATATACAGAGGGCAAAAAAATGGTTTACAGATGCCATAAAAACGCATGAGTATAAAAATAAATACCGTTATTGCTACTGTACAAAGTCGAGTCACTTTGCGTTTGTATTAGAAGAAGCCTTAAAAAATGATATTAGTATAGAGACTTCTTCTGCTTATGACATGGATATTGTCAAAAAACTATATGAAAAAGGGAAGGTTACCCAAGACGTAGAGGTGATCTGTAATGGATTTAAGACGGATGATTATCTAGTGAAGATCGCTGATCTTATTAACTCAGGATTCGAAAATATTACGCCTATTCTCGATAACTACCGAGAGTTGGATAAGCTAACTGAAAGTATAGACACTACTTTTAATATAGGGATTCGTATTGCTTCAGAAGAAGAGCCTAAATTTGAATTCTACACCTCCCGTTTGGGGATAGGCTATAAAGATATTATTCCCTATTACAGTCAAAAAATAGCTGAACATCCCAATGCACGTTTAAAGATGTTGCATTTTTTTATCAATACCGGGATAAAAGATACTTCCTATTATTGGAATGAGCTGTTTAAGTGTTTGCGGGTATATGCACGTTTGAAAAAAATAGCACCAGAGGTAGATTCTCTTAATATTGGTGGAGGATTTCCGATTAAAACTTCTTTAAATTTCAATTACGATTATGAATATATGGTAAATGAAATTGTATTACAGATTAAAAAATTCTGTGAAGAAGAAGGGGTCGAAGAACCCAATATTTATACAGAATTCGGCTCATTTACTGTCGGAGAAAGTGGGGGGAATCTCTATCAAATCATCAGTCAGAAACGCCAAAATGACCGCGAAAAGTGGAATATGATAGATAGCTCATTTATGACCACCTTACCCGATACCTGGGCGATTTCTCGACATTTTATCATGTTGCCGCTTAACCGTTGGGATGATACCTATGAAAGGGTTTTTCTGGGAGGGCTTACTTGTGATTCCGATGATTATTATAACTCTGAACAACATACCAATGCCATATACCTTCCGGTCTTTACCGATACCAAACCTTTATATATAGGATTTTTCAATACCGGAGCCTATCAGGAAACAATCGGAGGATATGGAGGAGTACATCACTGCTTAATACCACAACCTAGGCATGTATTAATAGATCGCGATCAAGAAGGTAACTATGTCTATTCTGTATTTCGAGAAGAGCAGGATCCAGGTGATGTTTTACAACTTTTAGGATACTAAAATCAGGATAACAAAAAAAGCGGTGTATAAACCGCTTTTTTATTGTTACTGTTTATTTTTTAGTCTCAATATTTCGCTTCCTACGGGTATTCGGAAGATCAAAATGATTTTGTAGAGAGCTGTTACAATCCGAACCATTCGTTCGAAGTTTCCCAATAGATTTCCCGATAATCTCCGATGATTTTTTGAGCCAATGCATAATGCTGGTTGTGAGAATTAGGGCTTTTATAAGCCACACAGAAGATGCCTGCGCTATGAGCCGCTTGAATTCCATTAGTAGAGTCTTCTATTACCATGCAATCTCTTTTTTCTTCCCCCGATAGGCTTGCTGCGAGTTCAAAGATTTCAGGATGAGGTTTGGACTGAGCCAACTCTGCACCACTAATTTTATCCATAAAATATTCAGTCAATTTAAACTTTTCAAATACCCAATCAATAGTCTTCATACTGGCTGAAGAGGCTAAGATCATTTTAACCCCATTTTGGTGATAATTTTTTATCAGATCTTTTACCCCTGGAATTAGGTCGAAATCCGGAGCATGATCAAAGTGAAATTTAAAACGTTCTCTTTTTTTTTCGACTAATTTCTGTGCATTTATAGAAAGATTGAAGAAACGAATCAGCTCATTACATACACTTAATGTGGTTTTTCCTGTAAAAGCATTGAACATATCTTCAGTCACAGGGAGTTTGTAGTGTTGAAACATTTCGAAGTAAGCTTTTTTGTGCAGAGGCTCAGTGTCCACAATTACACCATCCATATCAAAAAGTACTGCTTTTAAAGGCATATTTTATATTTTTTAGTTTTTTACAAATTTAAACTTTTATGTGTATGTTTTTTGATGTTTATGTACCCAATTTTTTATTAATTCCAAAACTTTTGGAGAAAAAGTTTCTTCGATCTCTTCGTATTCTGAAGGACTACCGCTTTTTGCTGTTTGAAAAAGATGATTCAGACCAGGTATTTCAACCATTTCCACCGCCTTATTTTCTGCTTGTAATAAGGCTTTTCGGATCGCTTCTAGATTTTCTTTTGCAGTTACCTGAGTATCCAAACTTCCATTTAGAGCCAAAACAGGAATTTTTAATTGTTTTAAATATTCTGTAGGTGTGGATTTTAAAAAGTAAACCATCCAAGGGTTCGTTTGTTGAATTAATCTATGGGAGATCAACTCTTGAGCTTTTTTAGAGTCTGTATTTTTATTTTCTATAAAGAAATTATTTAGGGCCTTATGAGCGTCTTCTGCGAATTGATTTCCTTTGTAGGTTCTCACAAAATTGAAAAAATAACTTTTAAGCTTTAGATCTTCCTTTATTTGCTCAGGAGAAACCCCCGATACTTCAAGAATTCTCTTATTTTGTAAAATGAGAAGTTCATTACCAGGTAGGCCAGGTGCCGCCAATAAGATAATGTTCCGAATTTTTTCCTCTTTAGCCGCTACCATAGCTGCAATGGCACCGCCTTCACTATGGCCTATTAGTCCAATATTGGTAAAACCCCTACCTTCTAAGAAATGAAAGGCTGCTGTAATATCAGTAGCGAAATTTTCTGAGGTATCGGTATTTTTACCCGGAGAAGATCCTCCGATACCTCTATCGTCGAGTCTTAAGCTTGCAATATTATTTTTAGCCAGATAATCCGCTATCACAGCAAAAGGTTTATGTCCATATATTTCGCTATCTCTATTTTGAGCTCCAGATCCTGTGATTAATACATATAAGGGAGTTTGAAAAGTCCATTTCTCAGGAAGACAAAGTGTTCCTGCGAGGGTATTCCCATCTATAGGATTGATAAAATTTACCTCCTCCGAAGGATAGTCAAAAGGAGGTTTCGGTGTTTGTGGAAATACCTTATTGCTTTCTGAAGAAGGAGTGAAAAAAAAACCTATAATTTTATCTTTTTCCGAGAATGTGAGTCGGATGTCTATTTTAGAACGAGAGAAATCAGTATGGTAAACTATTGATTTTTTTCCATTGATCACATCTTTTTTATGGGAATTTATTTTAATAAAATCTCCTATTTGTAGCGTTAGCTGACTTTGTATTTCTTGTAAAGTTTTTTCGTTAAGCTGGGTAAGAATACTCGCATCTAAATACGTTGTACACACATCGTATTTTTTATTGTGAAAATTTTGTAAAAATTCTTCTCCTATTTTTTCAATAGCCTGGGCATTCACACTTTGGAAGGTGATGAACACAATGAACAGAATAAATTTATTTCTCATAACATCAGATTTTGATGTGTAAGATATTAATTTTTTAAAAAACCTTCAAGATATCTAAAACCAGTGTTTTAGCATTATTTTTATCGTTTAAAGTTTGTGGTGAAGTTATCTCTCCGAAATTTAGTTTGATTCCGGGGTCATCATGCTTATTTGAATTTGTAAAATGATTAGGTGAACCCCCATTAATTTGGAAGGCCTGGGCTTATTTTCGAAGTTTTTTGCTTAATCTTAGTATATCATCCATCTCTATGTATCTCATAGATCGTAAATCTTCAATGCATCTTGATAAATTTGGCATAGGATAAGGATAAACATTAAAAGTGAAGATTACACTTCATCCCTCCAATGTGGGCTTTAGTATTTTAAATAATGCGTCCATTATATTAAAAAGATCTCCAGGATTCTGATTAATGCATTTAGTTTTTTAAATTCCCAGATTTGTTTATTATCGTATACTATTTAATATATCATTCATATACTTTTTAGGCGTTTTCCCTTTAATTTTTCGGAATGTTTTAGAAAGGTGGCTCACATCTGTAAAACCAAATTCAGAGGCGATCTGCCTTAATTTCAAACCTCCAATGCTTAATCTCTTCTCAATGAGAGCTATTCTATAATTGTCAAGATATTCTTGATAAGATATGCCAAAATGAGGTTTAAAATAGTTGCTAAAATAAGTGGGTGAAATGTTGAAATGTGCAGAAACTTCCTTTACCTTCAATTTCTCTCTATTATAGATGTTTTCATGTATAAAAGATATCATTTTTTCAAAACTTAGTTACTCTTTATGAACACTAGTATTTCGATCTTTAAGTATTTCCCTAATCATTCCGAAAATACTTAACAATTGATAATAAGCAATCGGAGAAGCTCCAATATTTTTATGCTGGCTGTATGCAATTAGATTATTGACTGTTGATTTTAAAATATTGTTACACGGTTCGCCAATGCATATTTTAACTTCCTTTAGCCATTTCATTTCCATAAGTATTTCTGGTGACCCTATTTTAAACTCATCGGGTGCTAAATGTCTTTTACTTTCAAAATAACTTTCTGTAAATTTTATATAAGTAAAATGGGTCATCGTTTCCATTGTGAAAGAATGAAATTCTCTTGGAGCGATCAGAAAAAGATCACCAGCCTCATACGGCATAATATGATTGTTTAAATGATGTATACTCCTTCCGGAATGTATGTAAACTAATTCATAATAAGTATGCTAATGGTGTGAACAAGAAGAACATAGACCTTAGATATCCTCAATGACCAATGGATCAAATTGATTTAAAACCTTCATAGTATATATTAAAGTATAAAACAAATTTACATTTTTCATCAAAAGGAAAGTCACTAAAGATTAACAAGTGTAGTTGAGTAATAAAGATGATTTCATGAGTTAATTAAAATCGGAATTGGCTAAAGGCATCTAAAAAGCATCTTTTAACCTTGCGTATCAGAACTAAGATTAATAAAAAGTTTTTAGAAAAACTGTATAGCCTTATACTTTGCACTTTTGCCAAATATATATTAGTTCCATTCTCTTAATAAATAAAATATTTTTTATATCATCAAGATCAGGGTTCTACTGTTTTGTTGGGATAGGATCAGTTGTTCTGTAGTTTTTCAAATAAAAATGAATAATAATCCAGAACGATTTAAAGAATCTTTTTCATGATTCATTAGGCTTTATAATTCCCCTTTTGCATATATTTTAGAGATGCTGCAATTGAAATAAATTTACCTTTAATTGAAATAAATTTACAAATTTTAAAATTTATGATCATCTAATTTTGGAAAAAAATAAGTATTGATGTTATTTGATAAATTCAATTTAAAAAACATAATCCTTTCCAATAGGATTATCATGGCCCCAATGCCCCGTACGCGGTCTAAAAATGGTATAATGACCGAAATGAACGCTGATTATTATCAACAAAGAGTATCGGTTGGATTAATTATTACTGAGGGTACTTCTATCTCACCAACTTCAATGGGATATCTTTATGTACCAGGTCTATATAATGCTGCTCAAACCGAAAGTTGGAAACAGGTAACCAAAGCAGTGCATGAGAAAGGAGAAAAAATATTTACCCAGTTATGGCATGTGGGCAGAGTTTCCCATATTTCAAATCAACCCAATCATTTTCAACCTGTAGCACCTTCAGAAATTCTTGCAAAAATAGTATGGGCTAGGGTATAGAAAATGGTCAAGAAGGTCGTATACCAGCCCCTAAACCCAGAGCATTGATTACCTATGAAATTGCTGAAATAATTGAAGATTATGTTAAGACAGCAAAAAATGCTATAAAAGCAGGCTTTGATGGCGTTGAAATTCATGGTGCTAATGGGTAGCTAATAGATCAGTTCTTAAATCCTAATACCAATCTTAGAATAGATGGTTATGGTGGATCCATAGAGAAACGCTCTCGATTTGTATTATAGATTATTGATGCTATTTCATCAGCAATAGCTCCACAAAGATTGGGGATTCGATTTTCTCCTTATGGTACCCAACATGACATGTCAGTATACAATGAAATTGAGGAGACCTTTAAATATCTTGCAACCCAAATTTCCAAACATGAGATCGCCTATATTCACTTGCACGACCAAGGAAATCTTTATCAGGAAAATTTAGGTTTTGTACAAAAATTCAGAACGTGGTACAAGGGGAATATTATTTTTGCCGGATTCCTTAATAAACAAAAAGCAGAAGACTTAATTCAAAAAGGCTTTGTTGATCTAGTAGCATTTGGTCGCTCATTAATATCAAACCCAGACTTCGTAGAAAGACTTAAAAAACAATTATCCCTTAACTCCAACAAAACCTGATATTTTTTATGGGTTCTCTGCTCATGGATACCGGGATTATAAAACCTATATTGAAATGAGTGCAGAGGAGAGATCCATACTCAATAATTCAAATTAAGAAGCCAACGAATGGATGGATGAAGACTTTGTCCATTGGTTTTTTATCAAATATTCTTGAATTAAATTGGGATGATTTTAGGTGAATATCATTTTCAAATAGTAATGAAGTAAAAGGCCTCGTTTTTGGCGCCATTTTTCTTCTTCTCTTAATATAAAAAGATTGCACTGGAAGAGTGTGTATTCACATTGTTATAATTCCCAATCCGTTAATACTTAAAGAAAGATCATTCTAATTATATTCTATTAAACCCGTGGTTCATTTAGGATAAAAAAAAGGGAGCTGCTCATTATTAGCTAAATACCTAAATTTAATAGTCTAACAAACGATTAAATATGAACAGCTTTACCGCAAATTATGAAAAA